>CAZVHW010000241.1:0-2992 GCA_964626835.1 uncultured Enterobacterales bacterium | reverse complement strand
ATGGCTCGGGCACCCAGTGCCTTGAGTGCCTTGGAGGCCAGTGGGCCTTCCCAGACCTCGCCGCCGCCTGGCATGCTGCGCCGCTGGAGAGGCGCGCGTGACGAGCGTGCTGCTAGTCTCGAGACCACGCTCTGGCCGGGTGTGCTCTTGCCGTTCGCCATCGGGCCCTCCTGAGTCCCACATCATAGCCCGGCAATTCGGCACCCGGAAGCTCCGGCTAGCCCTCCTCTTCCTCTTCCTCTTCCTCTTCTTCCTCCCACCACTTCGGGTCGTGGGGTGCGATGCGGATGCCGCGCATGGGCCGGGCGGTGTGGGTGAACCGCTCGATTTCGTCGGCCAGGCCGATCTCCTTGGGCACGTTGCGCTCGGGACAGCCTTCATCGGGAGCCACGCCGTCGGCGGCTTCGGGACCGTAGCCCAGGTCACCCTGGTCGCCATCTTCGTCGGGGTGCAGACCCAGGCCGTGTGGCACGGCTTCGATGGTGGCTCGCTCGGTCTCCATGGCTCGCTCGAGCAGCTGGAGCCCTCGGCCCAGGTCGCCTCGGCACAGGGCCTCGGCCGCGAGGCGGTATTCCTTGGCGGCAGCGCCCCATCGTTGGGGCTCCGGCATCCAGACGCCGGGTTCCTGCCACACCATGTCCCGCCACCAGGTCTCTTTCTGGTGCAACAGCGAGGACTCTTGCAGCTGCACCTCGCGGATCTTCTCCAGGCGTTCGGCGATGAAGTCGAGCAGGGCGTCGCGCCGACCGGTTGCCCGCTGCAGGCGCTGTGCCATGGCCTGGTTTCCGAGGCCCTTGGCCAGTGCCTCGAGGACCTCGGTCGAATTGCCCGCGGCCTTGGTACCGCCGTGGCGGACGCGCTTGGCGGGCTTGCGGCGGGATGTGCTGCGCTTTCGCTGGCTCGACATGGAGTCATCGTATCCGGTCGCGCGAGGTCTTTCAGGAGGAGCTTCGGGTCGCCTCTTGCTTTTCCTGTTCGTCCCTGCGAAGGTTTCTCGTCCCCAGGTCCCTGTCGTCGTCGGAGTTCCCCCTGGCAGATCCGTTTTTCAGGCTCGAACGCCGCGTCATAGGAGGGCACCTTCACGGGCTCTCGAGCGTGGTGTTTCGACTCCAGGCCCGCTCCGAGCGACGCATCTTCGAGCCTCCCATGCTAGCCGGCGAGCCCCGCCTGCTCATCGAGACCGGCACGCGGCGACCCAAGCGGGTGGCCGACGTCGAGGCCAACGCCCCCCAGCTCATGCGCGTGGTCAAGACCCCGTACGGACTTCACCCCACCTGGGCGCGCCGCAAGAAGTTTCGTCAGGCCCGTGAGAAGCTTCAGCGATGGCACCGGGAGCGTACCGTCGAGCAGGCCTTCGAGGCTACCAGGCGGCGAGCGTTTTCCTCCCCTGCGGGAACCCGAGAGCGCGGTGAGTACCCTGACATCCCGCGTGGCCTCGCAGCGCGTTACCACAACCAGGTGACGAGCTCGGGAGGAGCCGAATGAGCCAGGTTGAGGAGCGCCCCGCACGTGGACCCATGAGCGGCCGAAGCATCATCGGCGAGGTCACGGAGTCCATCCAGCGGTTCCTACTCGACGGGTACGATGTCTCCGAGCAGACCCCCCGCATGGAAGAGGATCTCAAGTACGTCCCCAAGGACCGTGAAGAGGTTGTCTACGTCTATATGTACCGGGTGGTGCAGAACACCGCCTTGCAGAACCGCAAGCGCTTTCGTGTCGCGCCCATCGTCACGGGCAACGAGGCCGACGGCGGCCCGATGTACTACCACCGGCCCCCGCTCATCCTCGATCTGTTCTACCTGGTGTCGGCCCACTCGAAGTTCCGCTCCGACGCCGAGCGGCTGTTGGGCTGGACCATCTTGCGACTTCACGAAGCAACGCACTTGATCTACCGGCCCCGGCGCTTTAGCCTTCCTGACGGCCGCGATGTGGATTCACTCGGTCGTCCTTACGATCCCGACGTTAGCGAAGGAGCCGACGAGCTGTTCATGGAGAAAGTCTCGCTCGCGCTCGTGGACGACTTGACCGTGCCAGACGGCATCAATCTCTTTACCATCATGGAAGCCCCCTTCAGGCCTTTCCTGACCTACAGGGCCAGGGTGGCACTCGATGGTCCCCTCTACATGAGCAGCGGTGGCACCACCATTCGCGCGCCCCATGCCACCCAGACTCCGCCTCCACGGTCGGACCTGCCCTACAAACAGTCTCCCAGTGGTCGAATCAAGGGCGCTGTGCCCCCAAATTCTACCCGTATACCCCCTGGGCCCCAGGCCCACGGATACCGTCGCTTGAGCGACTTACCCGAAAGTGAGGAGTGAGGTCATCGATGGAATACCACACCCCAGGTGTCTATGTCCGAGAGGTCGATAGCGGTGCCAAGCCAATCGCGTCCGTACCTACGTCTATTCCCGGCTTTATTGGGCTGTTCCCGTACACGCCTCCGGTCGACGCTATCGCGATCACCGGTAGTGACGGTACCAAGGAACTGTCTGGAAAGGTCGTCCCCCAACTGGTGGACGTAAAGGGTGGCGTCAAGGGCGACGCTGGCGAAGCCACGACCGCCTTGACCCAGGCCTTCCAGTTCAAGAAGAGCCAGGTCCGCGACGTCAAGGCCCTGTTCGAGCTGCACGGCGCGGCCAAGAGCGGCGCCAAGGCCCCGAAGTTCGAGGCTGGCAAGAAGGGCAAGGTCAAGATCACCTGGGACACCCAGACCCTCGAAGTTTCCGACACCCTGCTCGACACCAAGGGCAAGGTCGTCACCGACTCCGATCAGGCCGTCGAAGACCTGCTCAACGCCGTCTACGACTCCTTCGAGATCGCTCAGCGCACCGCGGCCCCCAAGGCTGCTGCCGACGTGCTGGCCGTCTACGGCTACGAGTTCAAGGCCGCCCGTGGCGCCGCCATGCGTTCCGAGTACTCGGTGCCGCCCGTGGCGGTCACCAACAAGGCTGAGTTCTTCCGCTGGCTGCAGAGCTACTTCGCCCAGTACCTC
>CAZVHW010000240.1:0-10737 GCA_964626835.1 uncultured Enterobacterales bacterium | reverse complement strand
GGGCGGCCGCCGCGACGACTCGAGCCTCGGGCTCGCCTTCTCGCCCGAAGCCGGTCTGGGGGTAGGTGCCGAAGTCCGGCAGGATCGAGTCGGAGTGCTGGACCCAGCTCTCGGAGCTGCTGTGGAGCAGCGGCTCGGTCTGCACGCCTTCGGCGCCCTGGCCGATCGTGAGAGGCGAGGCCCACGGCGTGGTGACGTTTGGGAGGCCCGCCAGGGCTGCGTGGCCCCGGGCGAAGCCGTCTTGGCGGATGTCGGCGAAGAAGGGGTAGTCCAGGTACTCCACCGTGCGCATGCGGTAGCCGCCCACGTTCTTTTCGACCGGCATGGGGAAGGCGGCGTTGTAGGGATCCATCACCAGGCCGTCACCTACTTGCACTCCCCAGTGGCCGAGCATGTCCAGCAGGCCTGCGTCCTGTTCCGTGGCGCTCAAGCCGGACTGGTCGGCGCTGACTGCGTAGCGGCCCGCCAAGGCCACCACGGCTCCGCCGCGCATGAGGTACTGGTCGAGGGCGAACTTCTGCTCGTCGTTCATGGTGCCGGGCTTGGCCACCACCAGGACGTCCACCCCCATGGGCACGGCGCCATCGGCCAGGTCTACCTGCTCGATCTCGAGCTCTGCGCTCAGCAGCTCCTGCACCAACTGGTAGTCGGGTTGGGGCTGGGGGGGCTGGTATTGAGGCGGCAGGCGGGGATCCTGCTGTACCGGCTCGGGGTCTTCGGTGAAGATGGCCACGGACTTCAGGTTGCCGGGCACGGCCCGCTTGATGGCGGAGCTCAGGGCGGTCTCGAGGTCGTTCTCGCTCATGCCGCCGCGAGGCTGCACGATCTGGACCTTGTCGCCCATCTCGAGCGCCAGGGCCAGGTAGAACACGTCTCGGCCGAACAGGTCCACGGCCAGGGGCTGGATGCCCAGGTCCTCGGCCAGCTTCACCTGCAGGTCGCGGTCCTCGAGGGGATCCACCTGGGAGAAGGCCAGCTTGCCACCGGAGCGCGACACCAGCCCGTCCGCCACGGTCTGGATGATGCCGGGAACCTCGGCCCAGTCGTCGGGGATGGTGGCGGGAGACAGGTAGGCGGTCAGCTTCGCCTGCCCGTCGTAGCGGCCGAAGAGGGCTTCGGTGGTCATGAACTCCTGAGACAGCCTGCGGATGGCCCGGGTGACGTCGTACTCGATGTTGCGCAGGCGCACGTCGATGTCGCTCTCGGTGGCCTCGACCTCGATGAGGTCTTCCCACGACAGCAGCTCGTGCTTGTCGCCGTAGCGGATGAGCACGTGGAAGTAGGCGTTGACCACGCTCTGCTCGTGCCGTCCGGAGATCCTGAAGGGGTAGGATCGCACCGCGAAGCTCTCGGCAAGCTCGCGCTCGAGCTCTTCATCCTTGCTGGGGTCCAGCGCCTCGACGGTGACGTTGCCGGCCCCGCGCACCTGGTACTCCGAGAGGAAGTCTTCCACCTGGATGGCCAGGGGAGCGAGCTTGGGATGGGTCTTTTCGGAGAAGATGCCTTGGATGACCAGGGGCTCGTCGAGTTGGCGAACCACCTGCTTGGAGGCGTCACTCAGGCTGTAGGCACCCTCGGCGGTCAGGTCGAGCCGGGCCTGCGATACCGGCGCCAGCCAAACGTTGAGCAGGGCGGCGTTGGCCACGACCAGCGCCACGATGGACAGGGCCTTCCATGCGCGGCCGGCACCCGCGGGGCTCTGGGTGTCCCGGCGCGCGCCCTCGAGCAGGTGGACGTTGGCCACCAGGAACACCGCCGTGAGGCTTCCGTAGTAGACCAGGTCGCGCAGATCGAGCACACCCCGCTCGATGCTGGCGAAGCGCGAGCCGGTGCCCAACGCCCGGAACACCGCGCCCCAGTCGTCGGACATCAAGGCTGCGACCGCGTCGGTGCCCAGGAGGTAGAGCGCACCGCCCGCCACGAGGGTGACCATCAGGCTGACCACCTGGTTGTCGGTGCTGGCGCTAATACACAGGCCCAAGGCCAGGTAGGCCGACGCCAGCAGGAGGGCGCCGGTGTAGCCACCGACAACGGGGCCCCAGTCCAGCTGGCCCAGCCACGCCACGCTCAGGGGGATGGGTAGGGTGAGCAGTAGGGCCAGGGCGACCAGAAGCCAGCCCGCGAGGAACTTGCCCAAGACCAGATCGCGGGTGCGCACGGGCAGCGTGAGCAGCACCTCGAGGGTGCCCATTTTCCGCTCTTCGGCCCATTGTCGCATGGTGATCGCCGAGACCAGCAGGATGAGCAGCAGGGGCATGCCCGAGAACAGGGGGCGGAGGTCGGCCAGGTTGCGCGCGAAGAAGCCGCTCAGGGTGAAGAAGGAGAACTCCGTGACGAAGAGGAAGACGCCCAGGAAGAGCACGGCCACCGGGGAGAGGAACAGGGCTCGCGCTTCCTTGCGCGCGATGGTGAGAACGGCGTTCATGGGCGAGCCCCCTTCTGGGCCAATGCGCCGCTGGCGCGGCGCTCCTGGGCGACCTCGCGCTGGAGCCGTTGGAAGGCGTCCTGCAGACTGAACCGCTCAGGGGCGACCGAGCCCACGACCCAACCAGCCGCAGCCGCGGCCCGGACGATCGCCGGGGTGGGTGGTTGGTCACCGTCGTAGCTGGCTGCCCAGACCTCGAAGTCGGCCAGCAGGTCGTCGGGTCCGCGTGGGTCGACTTCTGCGACGCCGGGAATGGCGCCCAGGGTGTTCGCGACTTCCTGGGTTCCTCGTGCCACGGAGAGGAGCACGACCTTGCTGGACAGCAGGCTGTCCACGGAACCGTCAGCCACCAGTCGGCCCTCGATGAGCACCAGCACCCGGTCGCAGACCGCCTCGACCTCCTGCAGGATGTGGGTGGAGATCAGCACCGTGCTGCTGCGGGACAGGTCGCGGATCAGCTGGCGGATGGACTCGATCTGCACCGGGTCGAGCCCGTTCGTCGGCTCGTCGAAGATGAGCACGGGGGGTTGGTGCAGGATGGCCTGGGCGATGCCGACGCGCTGCCGGTAGCCCTTGGACAGTTGGCCGATGGGGCGCAGCATGTGGCCCTCGAGGCCGGTGGCTCGGGCAGCCTTCACTACGGCGCCGGACCGCTCGCCGTCTGGGATTTCACGCAGGGCGGCCATCCACAACAGGTAGTCCTGGACCAGCATCTCGGCGTACAGGGGGGCGTTCTCGGGTAGGTAGCCGATGAGCCGTTGGACACCGACACGGTCGTCGAGCACGTCGATGCCGCCTACACCGACGCTGCCCGTCGTGGGCTCGAGGAAGCCGGTGATCATCTTCATGATGGTGGTCTTGCCGGCGCCGTTCTGGCCCAGCAGGCCCACCACCTCGCCGCGTCCGATGTCGAGGGAGACGCCGTCAGCGGCGATCAGGTCGCCGTAGCGTTTCCCGAGGTTCCTCGTAGAGATCATTGTGGAAGTCTCCTGTTGGCCGACGAAAGGGTCCCAGTGTGGTCGCGCACGCGAGCGTTACGGCTAGTCACGAACGCGGCGATGTCAACACCTGTCGTCTCAGCCCGCGTCCCGTTGTTGGAGAGGTCCTGGGAGTTCTTCGAGGATGCTCCGTGCAGCCTCGATGCATCGGCTGCGGTGGGGAACGGCGAGGGGTTGGCATCGTGCCGGATCGACGGGGGGGCTGCCGGTGAGGCTCGCACGGTAGAACTGGCGCCAGAACCGCTGCTCGAACTCGGGATCGTCAGATAGCAGCCGCGTCCATCGCCTGCCGAGCGCCTCCGCCTTGCCCAGGTTTTTCTCGAGTCCGCCCGGGGATCGCGCGATCCGCCACAGCAGGCTCTGCCAGAGGTGCTGGCGACAGTCCGGCGCGAAGGGCCCTGCATGCCCGCAATAGCTCACGGCCAGGGCCGGATCGCGCTGTCGCGTGGCCTCGGCCAGCTCGAACCAGCACTCGTGGCGCCATGTCCCTGCCGGCACCAGCGGGCAGAGGTCTTTCATGGTCCCCGGGTTGCTGTCTTCAGCCTGCCTGGCCACCACCAGGGCGCAGTCGCCGGCCAGGGCCGAGGTTCGGATGGCGCTGCAGGCCTCGAGCCTATGTTGGGGTTCTCCGGCCCGATCCGTGAGCACCGTGGAGTAGGCGTTCATGTCGGCACTCGAGGGCGCGGATCGCGGCTCCCCGGCGCAGCATGTTGCGAGGAGCGGCAGGGAGACGAGGCGGGACCTGCGGATCGCGAGCTCCGGTTGGACGCGGCGGGAGTGTCCCGCCATAGCTCGCCGCCCGGTGGGACGCTGGTCGGCGTCCCGTGCGATACACTCGTGCTTGCCCCTACGTTCATGGGCTGACCGTGGAGCCGCCATGCGCCGAGCATTCACAGCCGTTGTCCTCTTCGTCCTCGCCCTTCCCGCTGTCAGCTTCGCTGGGGGGTTCAAGGCCAGCAAGGCTTCGGACAGCGAGCTGGTCGCTTGTCTCGAGGATCCCGAACCGGCGTTGCGTGAGGACTGCGTGGACGAGATGGGCGCACGGGACGTCGCGGTGTTCGGTCCCACGTTGTTCGACGTGGCGCGCAACGATGGCGGGCCGCGAGTCCGACTCGCAGCCCTGGACGCACTCAAGGATCTGAGTGCCCCCCAACTGCCGAAAGCGGCCGGCCACGTGGCCACCCGCGATGCTGCCGTACCGAACAGGGCCCACGCCCTGGCCATCATCGAGAAGCAGCTGCCCGACAGTTCCGCTCCCGTGGTGGTCCAGGCCATGCAGGACTCGGACGCCACCATCGTCCGCAAGGCGATCATCATCGCCGGCAAGAGGGGATTCTCCGAAGCCGAGCCTTGGCTGGTGCAGCACGGAGTCGAACACCCCGACCCGGCCGTGGTGGTCCAGGTCTGGAAGACGCTCACCCGGCTCGGCAACCCCGACCATCGCCCCCGAATCCACGTCGCGCTCGCCCAAGGTACGGAGGACGTGCGTGGGGCGGTGGCTCGCGCCATGCGCGATACCGTCCTGCCCCAGGACCGGGATGCGTTGGTTCGCGCACTGGACGACGCCAACACCCACGTGGCCCGTGATGCCTCCAAGGCCTTGATCAAGCTCGGTGATGCCAGCGTGGCCCCCATCCTCCGGCAGAAGGCGGCGGAGGCCTCGGACGAATCGGTGATGAACGACTTCAACAAGGCCGCCACCGCGCTGGGAGGCTGATCGCCTCGTGAGCGGGCTCACGACACCTACAGTCAGACTTGATGGGGAGGCTCGCCGACGTTGATGCCGCCGAGCGCTGTTTGCAGAGGGTGCTAGCCCCTGAAGCGGTCCTTCTGCATCCGGATCCGAGCGAACACCTGGTCGGCGGAATGACCGGACAATCCCACCTCTGCAGCGAGGTCCGCATCGTCGCAGCGTAGGAAGGGATTGCTCGCTCGCTGCTCGGCCATGGAGACGGGGAGGGTGGGGGTTCCCCGCCTGCGGTGTTCCTGGGCCTCGAGTGTCGCCTCGGTCAGGCGGGGATCGTCGGGAAGCAGGTGACAGGCGAAGTGTAGGTTGGCGAGGGTGTATTCGTGGCCGCAGCAGAGCCTGGCGTCTGCGGCCAGCTCGCGCAGCGTCACCATGCTCGACCACATCTGCTCTGGCGTGCCCTCGAAGACGCGGCCACAGCCCCAGGCGAAGAGAGCGTCACCGGCGAACAGGGCGTCCTGCACGAGATAGGCGACATGCCCCGAGGTGTGGCCGGGGACGGCGATGACTCGGGCGTTGTGCGTGCCGAGCGGAAGGATCTGGCCGCCTTCGACCGCGAGGTCCAGGGGTGGCAATCGTTGTCTGTCCTCTGCGGCGCCGACCAGTCGGGAACCGTGCCGAGCTACCAGGGATCGGGCGCCGCCGGTGTGGTCGCCGTGGTGGTGTGTGAGCAGGATCCAGGCGGCGCGGAGCTTCCGCTCCTCGAGCCAATCGTGGACCGGGGCTTCTTCGCCAGGATCCACGACGGCGACCTCTCCCGGTCCGGTTGGGAAGATCCATGCGTAGTTGTCGGACAGGCAGGGGATGGGCTCGATGGGGAGGGCGCTCAAGAGTGCTCCGATGCGCGGGTCAGTGTGACGAGGACGAGCTCGGGTGGCACCCCGAGCCTCACGGGTAGATAGGCCATGCCCACCCCGCGAGAGACCACCACACGGCAGTGGGGACCTTGGCAGAGCCCTCCTGCGTACCACTGGCCGTAGCGGGAGGGGATCTTGGGTGTGCCGCGCCCGGGTACGAACACCTGGCCGCCGTGGGTGTGGCCTGCCAGCATCAGGTCGACGCGCAGCGTCTCGGGGAGCCTCTCGGCGTAGTCTGGATTGTGGGACAGCACGATGCGGGGTGTGGAAGCGTCGACCCCCTCGAGTGCCGCCTCGGGTGGGTGCTCGTCCTCCCAGAGGTCGCCAAAGCCCGCGAGGCAGAGTGGCTCCCCGACAGGTGCGTCCACCGGCCCTGTGGGCGTGAGGTAGACGTGCTGTCTGTCGAGCATGCGCACCCCGCCTTTGCGGAACACCTCGCGGCAGGCCTCGGGATCTCCCCAGTGGTCGTGGTTGCCCAGCACGGCGAAGCTACCCAGCCGGGCCTGGATCCCGCAGAGCACGCCCACACCATCGGGGATGGCGCGAGTGGTGCGATGGATGTAGTCGCCCGTCAGCACGGCGATGTCGGGCTCGAGCGCGTTGGCCATGGCCACGGCCTTGCGGAGGTAGGGCAGGGACACGTAGGGGCCGTAGTGAGTGTCGCTCAAGTGGACGATGCGAAGGCCTTCCGCCCACGCGGGGAGGCCGTCGACGGGCAGGAAGTACCGCCGTACCTGGAGCCTGCTGGGTTCCACCAGCACCCCCCAGGCTGCGGTGCCGAAGGCGGCGACTCCGGCCAAGGCGCCGAGGCCTGCTGCCAGCGTGCCCAGGAGGACCCGGCGGGACTTGTCTGGCCCTGGCTCTACGCGAGTGTGGGTGAGCGCCCTTGCAGCCAGGCTCGCCAGGCCCAGCCCGATCCCGGTGAGCGCGGCGGCCATCGGCGCATTGCTGGCGGGAACGTGGTGGTGGGCGACCGGTGTGAGCAGCAGCGACAGCCACTGTGTAGGCAGGGTGAACCAGTAGACGATCCGGTAGATGCCGTGGCCGAGGGGCTGCAGCGGCGGGGGCAGCCAGAGGTCGTTTCCCTGCGCCAGCACGAACCACAACAGCAGACCACTGCTGGTGGCGATCGTCAGGAAACGAAGCGGGAGCCTGGGGCTTGCCTTGGCCATCCCTTTGGACATACACCCATCTCGGCTCGGCTTCACCCGCGATGGGAGGTCTCGTGGTAAACCGCACGGCGACGAATCGGGATCTACACGGGGTTGTAGCCCTGTGGGCCGAGCTCGTCGGGTTTCACCCTCTGTTCATGCGCTACAAGGCCATCGCCACCCTGATGGGGGCTGGGCTGGGGGACAGGCTGCTGTTCGGTTCGGACTTCCCGGTCACCCTCCCCAGCTCCTGGTTGCGAGAGCTGCCGCGACGCGAGCTGCCCTGGATCGCTCGTCTCTTCTCCGAGATTCCGGCGCTCAGCTCGGAACAGTGGCAGCTGCTTCGGGAGGGGAACGCCCGGCGGCTGTCGAAGCTGGACGCTGCGCCTTGAACGTCACCCCCGCCATCATCATCGTGGCCGTGGTCTCCACGGTCGTGCTGTCGGCCGTGGGCATCATGATCCTGGTGACTCAGCGGAGTGGCTGGGACATCGCCTCGGGCGTGCTGGTGCTCAACTTCACCCTGCTCATGCTGACGGGCATGATCATCGGCGCGGTGGCCCTGGGTCGCGCCTACCGCGATCGCCAGCTGCAGACCGACTTCGTCTCCAAGGTCTCCCACGAGCTGCGTACGCCGCTGGCCAGCATCCGGCTGTTCGTTGACACGCTCGAACAGGGTGGCGTGGACGAAGACGAGCAGAGGCAGTGCTTGGCCGCCATTTCGTCGGAGACCTCGCGCCTCACCCGGCTCATCGAGCGCCTGCTCACCTGGGGGCGCATGGAGTCGGGCCGCAGGATCTACGAGCTGCGGCCCGAGCGGGTGGACACCTTGCTGGCCGAGGCCTTGGCCCAGATGGAGAGCCAGATCCGCGAGAGCGGCGTGGAGGTCCAGCTCGAGCTCTGCGATCCCGTGCCGGCAGTGCGGGCCGATCGGCCCGCCTTGGTCGAGACTTTGCTCAACCTGCTGCGCAACGCGGTCAAGTATGGGGGCTCCGGCGGAGTGGTCGTCGTTCGGGTTCGGCGCGAGGGCAGGCGGGTGAACATCGATGTCGAGGATCGAGGCCCGGGCATCCCCCGCTCCGAGCTGCGTCGCGTCTTCGACAAGTTCTACAGGGGCTCCGCGGTTCGGGACACCCGGTCCCTGGCGGGACACGGGCTGGGGCTCGCCATGGCGCGGCACGTGGTGAGGGCCCACCGTGGCCAGATCCGGCTCGAGAGTCGCGAGGGGGAGGGCGCCCGCTTCACCGTGGATCTGCCGGTGATCCCCTCCGAGCAGGCCCTGGAGGTACCCGAAGGATGAACGAGAACATTCTGATCATCGAGGACGACCCCAGTCTGCTCATGGGCTTGACCATGAACCTGAGGCGCGAGGGCTACCGGGTGCGCACCGCCACCGACGGCAAGCGTGGTCTCGCCGAGCTGTCGCGTGAGCGGCCCGATCTGGTGGTGCTCGACCTCATGTTGCCCGGTGTGGACGGGCTCGAGATCCTGCGTCAAATACGTTTGGAAGACGCCCTCCTTCCCGTCGTGGTCCTGACGGCCCTGGGCTCCGAGCAGGACAAGATCCGTGGGCTGGACCTTGGCGCCAACGACTATGTCACCAAGCCCTTCAGCATCGCGGAGCTGCAGGCCCGCGTGCGCGCCACCCTGCGCGTGGCCCAGGTGCTGCAGCCCGAGACCGTGGACGTGCTGCGGGCGGGTGTCATCGAGCTCGAGCCCGAGACGCGGGTGGTGCGGGTGGATGGGGAGGTGGTGGAGCTGAAGGCCAAGGAGTTCGACCTGCTGCGCTTCTTCCTGCTGCGGCCCGAGCGGGTGTTGTCCCGCGATCAGATCCTCGCGGGCGTCTGGGGCGTCGACTACCAGGGCACCGAGCGCACGGTGGACAACTTCGTCTCGAGCTTGCGCCAGAGGCTGGGTGAAGAGGTCACCCGGCGCCACCTGAACACCGTGTGGGGGGTGGGATATCGCTTCGTGCCCTGATTGGTTACACTAGGTGCAACCCAGGAGAACCCGTGGTCAGCACGACCCTCGGCATCAAGGTGGACGAGGCCATCCGCGAGCGGCTGAGGCTGCTCGCAAAGCTCAAGGACCGTTCCCCTCATTGGATCATGCGCAAGGCGTTGGTGGAGTACCTCGAGCGTGAGGAGCTCGCCGAGGCCGAGCGGCTGGAGGACGCCGAGCGGTGGGACCGGTACGTGATGACGGGCGAAGCCGTGCCCCACGAGGCCGTGCGCTCCTGGTTGGGGCAGTTGGCCGTCGGTGGTGATGAGCCGTGCCCACGCTGAGGTGGCTGCCTGAAGCCCTCCAGGATCTCGTGCGCCTCCATGGTTTCCTCGCCGACACGAGTCCCGCGGCGGCTCGGAAGGCGGCCTCGGTGATCCTGGCGGGTGCCGACCAGCTCGAGCGGCACCCTCGGATCGGGCGGCCGCTGGACGATCTTCGGCGTGAGTGGTTCGTTCCTTTTGGAGTGGGAGCCTATGTCCTCCGGTACCGCTTGGACCCCGAGGGCAACCCCGTGGTGATCCGCGTCTGGCACAGCCGGGAGGATCGGGGCTGAGGTTCGGCTCGTCAGCCCTTTTTCACCTTCCACCCCTCGCCCGTCAGCAGCGTCGATACGGCGGCGCGCTGATCGCCCTGGAGCACCAGGGCCTGGTCCTCGATGCCGGAGCCGCAGCCCAGGCTCTTTCGCAGGCGCTGACCCAGCTCGGCGAGGTGCGAGGGCTCGAGCCCGTGGCCGGTGAGGGTGGTAACCGTCTTGCCCTTGCGGCCCTTCTTTTCCTTGCGGACCACCACGCGGCCGGGCTTGGCGGCCGCTGGGGTCCCTGCCTGGGAGGGCACGGGAGCCGGCTCGCTGGACGCGAATCCATGGGCCCCCAGCAGGTCGCCGAGGCTGCCCAGGCCAACGTTGGCGGATGCGGAGGTCGGGCTCTTCTCTCGCCTCTTCTTGCGGGCCATGGGGCCACCTCCACCACGTTTGTATCCCGCCGAGCGTAGCCCCCGTTACCACCCCCTCCGCTCAATCTTGACCAATGGGTACGGATTGCGAAGCTTGCTGGCTGCTGGAGTGGCGCCTCGAGGCCTACCGGCACTGGCTGACCATGAGCGCGCCCAGCCGGGCCCACCCGAACCTCGAGCCCATCGACTTCCATGCCCCGGAACAAGGGCTGCAGCTGCGACGCCAGCCAGTGCGCGCAGGGGTACAATCCGCTGTGCGGAGACGAGGTCAAGGTCTGCGTCGACGTTCTGGGCGGTCAGCTGTCGTGCATCCGCTTCGACGGCCAGGGCTGCGCCATCTCCGCGTTTTTTCTAGTCCCCCATCAAGCGCCCCACGAATCCCTCCAACTCCGCATCTACGTGTTCTTCGGTCTGGGTGACGCCTCCCTCCAGCGCCAAGCCCTGGACCGTGGCCAGCCCCAGTTCCTCCAGATCCGCGAGGAAGCTCGTGACGGCGTACTCGCCGGCGGTCTCGTAGGAGTTCAGGGCCGAGCAGACGCCCGGCGGGGGCGACAGCTCGGCGATAGCTGGTGGAAGGTCCCTGATCTGGTCGGGGAACACGCCC
>CAZVHW010000239.1:641-10774 GCA_964626835.1 uncultured Enterobacterales bacterium | reverse complement strand
CCAGCCCGTCGCAGTCCTCGACGTCCAGGCAGTCAGCGGTGCCGTCACCATCCGTGTCGCTGAAGTCCTCGTCCACCTCGCCATCACCGTCGTTGTCCAGCCCGTCGCAGTCCTCGCTGTCGATACCGTCGCAGATGCCGTCGCTATCGGTGTCTGCGAAGCCCTCGTCGACGTCCCCGTCTCCGTCGTTGTCCAGCCCGTCGCAGTCCTCGACGTCCACACAGTCGGCGGTGCCATCACCGTCGGTGTCGCTGAAGTCCTCGTCCACGTCGCCGTCGCCGTCGTTGTCCAGCCCGTCACATTCTTCGCTGTCGAGACAATCCGCCGTCCCATCGCTGTCCGAGTCGGAGTAGCCCTCGTCCACCTCGCCGTCGCCGTCGTTGTCCAACCCGTCGCATTCCTCGATGTCCAGACAGTCGGCCACACCGTCGGCGTCGGTGTCCGGGTAGCCTTCGTCCACGTCGCCATCGCCGTCGTTGTCCAACCCGTCGCACTCTTCGACGTCCATGCAATCCGCCGTGCCGTCGGCATCGGTGTCGGAGTAGTCCTCGTCCACCTCGCCATCGCCATCGTTGTCCAGCCCGTCGCACTCTTCCTCGTCCAGACAATCGGCCAGCCCGTCGGCGTCCGTGTCCTGGTAGCCCTCGTCGACGATGCCGTCGCCGTCGTTGTCCAGCCCGTCACAGTCCTCGCTGTCTACGCAGTCGGCGACGCCGTCCTCGTCGTTGTCCAGGAAGTCCTCGTCCACTTCGCCGTCGCCGTCGTTGTCCAGCCCGTCGCAGTCCTCGCTGTCCAACCCGTCACAGATCCCGTCCTCGTCGGTGTCGGGTGTCTCCTCGTCCACCAGTCCGTCGCCGTCGTTGTCCAGGCCGTCACACAGCTCCTCGTCGAGGCAGTCCGCGAGCCCGTCCCCGTCGGCGTCGCCGAAGTCCTCGTCCACGGCGCCGTCACCATCGTTGTCCAGCCCGTCACATTCCTCCTCGTCCATGGCATCACAGATGCCGTCGAGGTCCGTGTCGGGCTGATCCTCGTCCGCCAATCCGTCGCAGTCGTCGTCGATGCCGTTGCAGACCTCCTCCGCACCCGGATGAACAGCGGCATCCTCGTCGTCACAGTCTTCGTCCGAGAAGAAACCGTCCTGATCGGCGTCGACGGGGGGAGAACCCGAGTCGTCAGGCTTGGGACAACCCACGGCGAGCACTAGGGCGGCGAGGAGGGAGAGGAGACAAGTGGTGGCACGCATGAGAGACTCCCGGAGTGGAGGTACCGGGACGTCGGGGTGGCTTGGCGTCAGGATACACCAAAGCGACTCCCCACGCGCGCGATGGGCGGGATAACAGACAAGACGAGCCGCTCGAACCTGCGCTCACGCGTGACAGAGGTGTACATGCCCCCAAAGGTCGCGGTTGTGCTCTCCGGCTGCGGAGTCTTCGATGGCACCGAGATCCATGAAGCCGTGGTCATGCTCCTGACGCTCTCCCAAGAACGCGTCCTCGTGCAGTGCACCGCTCCCGACACCCCCCAGGTCCAGGTCATCGACCACGCCCTGGGTCAGCCTGCGGAGGAAACCCGCAGGGTGCTGTCCGAGTCCGCACGCATCGCGCGGGGTGCCATCGTTCCCCTCGCCGAAATCCGGGCCGAGGACTTCGACGCGCTCTTCTTCCCGGGAGGATTTGGCGCCGCCAAGAACCTGTCGAGCTTTGCCTTTGACGGCCCGAGCTGCACGGTCCACCCCCAGGTCGAGCGGGCCATCGGCGCCTTCCACGCCGCGGGCAAGCCCATCTGCGCCGTCTGCATCGCGCCGGCAGTGCTGGCGCGGGTGCTGGGCGAACATCGCCCATCCCTCACCATCGGCGACGATCCCGGCACCGCGCAGGCCATCGAGTCCCTCGGCGCCGTGCACCACGATCGGCCGGTAACAGACTGCCTGGTGGACGCCCCCAACAAGCTGGTCACGGCCCCGGCCTACATGTACGATGCCCAGCTACGGGATGTCGCCGCTGGTATCGCGGCCGCCGTCCGCGCCACCCTCGCCCTCATCTAGCCACAGCCTCCAGCAGCCGAGTCGCATGCCCGCCCTCAGCACCGACATCGCAGTCTACGCTTCCCTGGTGCCCGCAGGCTCCCCGCTCGCTCCACGCCTCCGCACGCTCGTCGAGGCCTCGGGCTTGGCATGGCTTGACCAACCCACGCCCGCATCGGTGGGCTCCGCACCGCTGCTGTGGCTGGTGGACCGCACCGAAGACGCCACCGCCCACCCACCTCGCCTTCCTGGCGCTTCGGCGTCCCCGGGTGACGCGATCCTGCTGGCCAGCGAGCCCGATCCCGCCTACTTCGACACCATCCCTCCCGAAGAGGTCGAGCGCCGGCTGCCCTTCGCCTTGAGCAACCTCGCCCGCCAAGCCCAGCTATCCCATCAAGTGCGCCAGGAAGAAGAAGCGGTCACCATCCTCAACGAGATCGGCCACGCCCTCTCCGCAATCCCCGAGCGCGATGCCCTGCTCCACGCCGTCCTCTTCCAGACACGGCGCGTGGTCAAGGCCGATGGTGGCAGCCTGTACCTGGTCACCGAAGACTCGAAGCTGATCTTCGGTGCGGCCCAGAACGACACGGTCGACTTCGAGCCCACCGACATACGGCTCCCCATCGATGACAACTCACTGGCCGGCTACGTCGCCAACCGGGGGGTGGTACAGGTCATCGACGACGCCTACAACCTCACCGAAGACGCCCCATACGGCTTCAACACCGGCTTCGACCAGCGCTCGGCCTACTGCACGCGCACCATGCTGACCGTTCCCATGCGGGACCGCCAGGGCCGGGTCATCGCCGTCGTCTCCCTCATCAACCGCAAGCCCCACTTTGGCGTCCCCCTCACGAGCTTCGACGAGGTCGAACGCTTCACCCGCAGGGACGTAGCGCTGGTGCGCTCCATCGCCGCTCAAGCCGCGGTCGCGCTCGAGAACCACCGGCTGTACGAAGACATCCGGCACCTCTTCGATGGCTTCGTCGAGGCAGCGGTGACAGGCATCGAAGCCCGCGATCCCGCCACGGGAGGCCACAGCCATCGCGTGGCAGCACTCACCGTGGCCTTGGCACGAGCCGTGAACGCCAGCAAGGCCCCAGCCTTCTCCGGCGTGCACTTCACCCAAGAAGACCTCACCGAACTGCACTACTCCGCACTGCTCCACGACTTCGGCAAGGTCGGCGTCCGCGAGGAAGTGCTACTCAAGGCGGAGAAGCTCTTCCCCTGGGAACTCGACGAGCTCGAGGCGCGGTTCAGATTGTACGCCACCCAGGTCCGGCGTGCCTGCTCCAGCGAAGGGCTCGACGCCGAACAGAGCAGCGGGCGCCTGGCCGAGGTGCGTGCAGCCGTCGCGGCTCTACGCCAGCTCAACCGCCCGGGAGAGCGCATGGAAGGCCCCCCGGCAGACCTCATGCAGCGTGCCGCCACGGTCTGGCTGCTGGATGACGACGGCACGCCCGTGGTGCGCCCCCGGGATCTCGAGCGCCTCTCCATGCTCCGGGGCTCCCTGTCAGCCGACGAGCGCGACGAGATCAACGCCCACGTCGAACACACACGCCAGTTCCTCGAGCGCATTCCGTGGACTGCCAACCTCCAAGGCATCCCAGCCCTGGCCGTGGCCCACCACGAGCGGCTCGACGGCAGTGGGTACCCGCGCGGCCTCACCGGAGACCAGATCCCCCGCGGAGCCAAGCTCATGGCCATTTGCGACGTCTTCGACGCTCTGACCGCTGGGGACAGACCCTACCGAAGCGCCATGACCATCGAGCGCGGCCTCTTCATCCTGCAGCTCGAGGCCAAAGCCGGAAAGCTCGATCCCGAAGCGATCCAGCTGTTCATCGACCGGCGCATCTGGGACGGCATCACGCCGGGAGCAGACGGCGGGGTCTCTCACGGCTAAGGGGCTTGTCACGCTGATTACGCATTGTTAACCGGAGCCAGCCGACGGATGTCGAACACGAAGCTCGGCCGATGTCCGGAATGTTCGTTTGGACGAGAGCATCAGGGATGCACTATGAGCCTAAAGAAGAAGTCCCAGTACGCCGCACTGTCCGCCGCAGCGCGCAAGCGCCTCGAGCCCTACCGCGACCTGATGGGCAAACGTCCGGACGGTGAAATCGCGAGGCTGGCGGGACTCGATCGACGCTATGTCGTGGTCTTCCGGCACCACGAGGGTATCGGGCCGTACCGCCGGGGCTCGGCGGAGAAGTCCGAGGCTACGGCGACGGCCACCGAGGGCAAGCGCTTCCGCAAGTCCAAGCTCGATGCGTTCCGCCACCTCATGGGCGAGGTACCAGATGGCCAAGTCGCCGAGCTCGCCGGATGCTCGCGCGAAGCCGTCATGCGCTACCGCAGCCGCCACGGCATCGCCCCCGCTTCGCGGGCACGGAAGGCCACCGAAGCGACGCTGGCCATCGATCCGACGGTCCCGGTCGGGGGAGCCACCCCAGCGAAGACGGGGCCAGCCCCCGAGATCGAGCTCTCCGCGTCACATCCCGCCGAGGCACCCGAAGAGTCGAACACCCATGCGGCTGCCGAGCCCCCGCTTGATTCCCTCCCTCCCGAAGCCGACGACGTCTTCGCCGCCGAACCCCGTGCTCCCTCGCGGCAGCCGTCCACACCCGCCGCAGACCCGCTCGGTGGCGCGGAAGGCTTCATGGTCACCGTGCAGGACGGCGCCGTCCAGCAGGTGTACCTGGTGCTCGGAGACGATCTGGCCCTGGCGGCCCAGAAAGCACTCGACACGTTCGCGGGTCACGCTCCCAACGCGCGCATCCTTGAGCTCCGCTACTTCGCCGACGTACTCTAGTCGTCGCGCCCTCGCGGCGGGGCCTATTCTTCGGGCTTCGGACGCGGCTTCCGGCGCTCGTACTCAGGTGGGCGGTGTTCGCCCGGCGGAACCGGGAACTCACCATCTGGCCAATCCTGGCGCAGCTCGTAGAGCGCGCGGTCCCAGCGAGCCAGCATGGGAGGGATGGAGAACGGAACCGGCAGCACGCCACACAGTCGTGCGAGGTCCGAGAGAACCTCGTCGGCCATGATGGGCTCAACGCTGTAGATCCCCAGCGCCGTTGCGTGCTTGTCCAGGTGGACGAGCGCCACCCAGGGGACGAGGGTGAACAACTCCGGTAGGGCTGCAGCGAGATAGCGCCGCTTGGGGAATCCCAAGCGCTCTCCGTGCCCGACCAACAGGTAGAGAGCCTCTTCGAGGGCCGGTGTGAGCTCTCCCGACCAAGGGAGGAAGCCGTCCGCCGAGGGGTTCGTGAGGCCGGCCAGCTCGTCGATGGACGCCGCGCCACTGACCACGACACGCCAGCGCACGCAGCGGTCGAACCGACGACCGCCAAAGCGGGGTTGCACGAAAGCCTCGGCTCGCACCGGTTCTTCCGGCACCAGGGCTGGCTGACCCTGCTCGCAGAATGCCAACAGGGTCTGGAAGGGAAACAGGGCCTCGAGGGCCTGGCCCGGGGTGACGCCTGAGTGGGCGAGCCCACGCTGCGCGTCCCGAGCGGTGTCGTCGGAGAACGCTGCGCCGCTCACCACCAGGCGATGGAGTTGGGGATTCCCTTCGATCGGGTAGCCCTCGATCCAACGCTCTCGCCCACGGCAAAGTCGCCCCGGACTGGCGGGATCGAAGAGAGTTCTCGAGAAGCCGAGGGCCTTGATCATGACGGGGCGCTCCCTATCCACGGGCGGAAACGGGAGCAAGGCTCGAAGGGCCAGGCACCGTGATAGACGGCTATCGTCTCCCCGGAGGAAAGCCATGTCGGATCGCGACTACCGCCGCCCACCCATGCGCGGCTTCTCGCCATATGTCGCGGGCAAGCCGCCCGAAGAGGCAAGGCGGGAGCTAGGGCTCACCGGACATGTCGCGAAGCTCGCTTCCAACGAGAACCCACTGGGACCCAGCCCCAAGGCCATCGAAGCCATTCGAGGTGCGCTGGACAAGCTCCATCTCTACCCCTACGACAACTCCTACTACTTCAAGAAGGCGGCAGCGAGACACCACGGAACCAGCGAGGACATGATCTTCGCAGCCGCCGGTTCGGTCGAGGTCATCGAACTCTGTGGCACTTGCCTCATGCAGGAGGGCGACGAGATCCTCACCTCCGAGCGCACCTTCGCCATCTACTACCTGACCACGGCGAAAGCCGGCGCCACCCTCGTCAAGGTCCCGATGCGCGACGGCTACCACTACGACCTGGACGCCTTCCTCGCCGCGGTAACTCCGCGCACCAAGATCGTCTTCCTCGCCAACCCCACCAATCCAACCAGCACCAGGTTCACCGCGGCCCAGTTCGACTCCTTCATGGACGCCCTGCCCGAAGACATCCTGGTCGTCTATGACGCGGCCTACCACCCCTTCGCTTCCTGCGACGACCTACCCGATCCCCTGAAGTGGCTCGAGCGGGGACGCGACCTCCTCGTCCTCTACACCTTCTCGAAGGCGCACGGGCTGGCAGGGATTCGCGCCGGCTACGCTGTCGGCCCCGCCAGGCTGGTTGGCTTCATCAACCAGGGGCGCATCCCCTTCAACATGAACATCCCCGCCCAGGTCGCTGCCATCGCGGCGCTCGATGACGACGAGCACATCCAACGAAGCCGCGAGTACGCGCATCGGGAGCTCGCGTGGCTCCGCGAACAGCTGGCAGATCTCCCGGTGTTCATCCCCCCCAGCCAGACCAACTTCCTGCTCATCGAAACACCCAAGGACGCAGACTGGTTGTTCGTCGAGCTCCAAAAGCGCGCGGTCATCGTGCGCCCCATGGGGGGGTACGACATGCCCAAGGCCATCCGAGTCAGCGCTGGCACGCGACCCGAGAACGAAGCCTTCGTCGCGGCACTCCGTGAGCTGATAGGCTGAAGCAGCCAACCCTGGGCACAGCCCGGGATCCCCCAGACGGGAGTTCGGAATGCAGCGCGTGCATCACGGCCATCTGGCCGCTGTCCTCATCATCCTCGGCGTGTTGTGCCTGGCCTGCGGTCTCGGCGACAAGCTCAAGGAACAAGCGGCGGAAGAGGCCTTCGAACAAGCCATCGAAGAAGCAGGTGGCGAAGGCGACGTTGAGCTCGACGTCGGCGACGAGATCGACATCACGGACCTGCCGGAGTGGCTGTCCTACCCCGACGCCAAGGCCACCGGCAAGATGACCATGGCCCAGGACGGCAGCGAGGGCACCATGTACGTGCTCGAGACCAGCGACGCGATCGGTACGGTGGTCGATTGGTACAAGACCACCATGTCCACCTGGGAGCAGTCCGCATCCTTCGAGACCGCCGAGAGCACCCAACTGGTCTACACCGACGGGAGCACCCAGACGGTGCAGCTCACGATGTCCACGGAAGGCGAGCAGGTCGCCATCTCCTGCTGGTATGCCCAGGTCGCCGAAGCCGAGACCGTCAAACCCAATCCGCGGCCCGCGGCGCTGCCCGCACCCGGCGGAAAAAAGGCCGGCCCAGGCAGAGGCATCAAGCACGGCAAGAAGATCGGTCGATAGCGCGCCACCCCACACGATCTCGACCCCGAAGAGACGAGGCCGGCATACGTCTACCCGACGACCCGCTGTGAGGGTAGACTGCCTGCAGCATACCAGGCGCCGTCTCGCCTACACGCTCCGAGGAGACCCATGCCACGCCCCCTCCGCCTCGCCCCCCTCGCCCTCCTACTCGCCGCCGGCTGCACCGCCGAGGAATGGGAAGAGCTTCTCTTCGACACCTACCTGGTGAAGCTAGACTCCGAGCCCGCCGAGGTGGTCACCACGGTCAACGAGATCGCCACCGTCTTCGAGGTCGAGCCCATCCACATCTTCGAGCAGGCCACCCAAGGCTTCCAGGTGGACCTCCCCATCGGCGTAGCGGACGAGGTCGCCTCGTGGGACGAGGTGGAGTACGTCGTCATCGACAACCCCGACACCTACACCCCGCCGCCCGACTACGAACAGCCCGAGCTGGGTGACGACGAGGTCCCCGAGGGCATCGAGCGCATCGGCGGCCCCGTCACGTCCATCGACTTCTCCGGCATCGCCGTGGCCGTTGTGGACACGGGCGTCGACCTGGACCACCCCGATCTGAACGTGGTGGGTAGCAAGGACGTGGTCGGCGAGTCCGGCGGCACGGACAACGGGGGTGACGACGGGCACGGCCACGGCACCCACGTGGCCGGCACCATCGGTGCCATCGCCGACGGAGACGGGGTGGCGGGGGTCGCACCCGGCATCGACATCTACGCAGTGCGCGTGCTGGACGACAGCGGCTCTGGCACCTACGGCAACATCATCGCCGGGCTCGACTGGGTGCTTTCCCAGAGCGACATCCGCGTGGTCAACATGTCCTTGGGAGGTGTGGGCGACCCCGGTGCCGACTCCATGTTGGACGACAGCATCCAGTCCCTGTTGGACGCGGGCGTCGTGGTGGTCATCGCCGCGGGCAACGACACGGCCGACACGGCCGACTACATCCCGGCCGGCTATGACCTGGGCACCGTGGTCAGCGCATACGACGCCTCCGGCGGCGACAATGGCTTCGCCTACTTCTCGAACTACGGCGACGCGGTGGACATCGCCGCACCGGGCATGACCATCACGTCCACCTACCCAGGGGGCGACTACGCCGCGATGTCGGGCACATCGATGGCCGCCCCCCACGTGGCAGGCGCAGCGGCGGCCTATATGGCCATGTACCCCGAGCTCCAGCCCGGCGAGGTCTTCTCGGACATGATCGCCGCTGCCGAAGAAGGCTTCCAAGGCCAAGGCGGAGACCACCCCGAGCCCCTCCTGGACGTCGGCGCCCTCATCGACAACTGAGGAGCGAACGAGCGTTCGTGGTCCGGCTCGAGGTAGACGCGCCGGGAGCCCGTGCCTAGTTTCGGGGCGTATGCGGGCTGCCGAGCGGATAGGCATGGGTAGTGGCGGCCCATTGATCGATTCCAGGAGAATGGAATGAAGTACGAACGCTTCACGGTGAAGTCCCGCGAGGTCATTCACGACGCCCAGAACCTCGCAGGCAAGATGGGCAACCCCGAGCTGCGGCCCCACCACGTGCTCACGGTACTGCTCACCCAAACCAAGGGCGTCGCCCCGCGCATCCTCCAGACCATCGGCGTGGACGTGCTGGGGCTCACGCGCGAAGCCGCCAAGCTGCTCGACGATCTGTCCAAGGTCAGCGGAGGATCGCGCTCACGACGCTCTCGCCAGTTCGACGAGGTCATCGCCGCAGCGGACAAGGCCGCCACCGACCTGGGCGACACCCACGTGGCCACCGAGCTGCTCCTGGTGGGCGTCGAGGCGGCCAACGACAAGCCCAAGCAGCTGTTGCACGACTACGGGGTCTCCCGCGAGCGCCTGCTCGAGGCCATCCACTCGGTGCGCGGCGGACGCGGTGTCAGCGGAGAAGACGCCGAGGGCCAGTACGAAGCGCTGGACAAGTACACCCGCGACATGACCCAGCAGGCCCGCGAGAACAAGCTCGATCCCATCATCGGCCGCGACGCCGAGATCCGCCGGGCGCTACAGGTGTTGTCCCGCCGCACCAAGAACAACCCGGTGCTCATCGGCGACCCAGGCGTCGGCAAGACCGCCATCGTCGAAGGCATCGCCCAGCGTGTGGCGACCAACGACGTACCCGAGTCCTTGCAGGGCAAGAAGCTACTGGCCCTCGACCTGGCCGCCATCATCGCCGGCGCAAAGTACCGCGGCGAGTTCGAAGAGCGGCTCAAGGCCGTGCTCGAGGAGATCGAGAACTCCCGGGGCATGATCATCCTCTTCATCGACGAGCTGCACACCATCGTCAACGCGGGTGGCTCGGGCGGCGCGATGGACGCAGGAAACATGATCAAGCCGGCCCTGGCCCGGGGCGAGCTGCGGTGCATCGGCGCCACCACGGTGGACGAGTACCGCAAGCACCTCGAGAAGGACAAGGCCCTCGAGCGCCGCTTCCAACCCGTGATGATCGAGGAGCCCACCGTTCCCGACACCGTCCGCATCCTGCGCGGCATCAAGGAACGCTACGAGACCCACCACGGCATCCGCATCACCGACGACGCCATCGTCGCCGCCGCCACCCTCTCCGATCGCTACATCGCCGACCGCAACCAGCCGGACAAGGCCAT
>CAZVHW010000239.1:0-631 GCA_964626835.1 uncultured Enterobacterales bacterium | reverse complement strand
CGACGAGGCCGCCAGCCGGGTGCGAATGGAGATCGAGAGCGTCCCCCAGCCAATCGACATCCTCGAGCGCGAGACCGCCACCATGCGGGTCGAGCTGCAGGCGCTCCAGCGCGAAAAAGACGACGAGAACGCCCGCTACCGCGCCCGACAGATCGAGAAGGAGATCGCCGAGAAGGAAGAGAAGTCCCACGAGCTGCGTCAGCGCTGGGAGCAAGAGCGCGCCGCCCTCGAGGCCATCAACGAGCTCAAGGAACGCCTCGACCAGCTGCGGCACGAGGGCGAAACAGCCCAGCGAACGGCGGACTACGAGCGCGCCGGCGAGATCCCCGGCGTGCAGCAGGCCATCAAGGACCGCCAGACTGCCTTGGCAGAGCTGCAGCGGGACGGCGCCATCTTGCGCGAGGAGGTCACCGACGAGGACATCGCCTTCGTAGTCTCCCGCTGGACCGGAGTGCCGGTCACCAAGCTGGTCGAGAGCGAACAAGCCAAGCTGCTCAAGATGGAAGAGCGCATCCACAATCGCCTGGTGGGCCAGGACGAAGCCGTGGTGGCGGTGTCCAACGCCGTCCGACGGGCCCGCGCGGGTCTGCAGGACCCCAATCGCCCCATCGGCAGCTTCATCTTCCTGGGT
>CAZVHW010000238.1:10529-10790 GCA_964626835.1 uncultured Enterobacterales bacterium | reverse complement strand
GCATCCCAGCTGACCGCGACACCCAGGTTTCTCCGAGACACTTCGTTGATATTGCTCCTCGGTATCGGTGTGGGAGGATTCTGGCTGCGCGCGAGAGACTGGGGGTCGCCCCGAACCCATCAGCTGGGGCTCACCATCCTGGAAGACAACGCCTCCGACGGCATCACCCTGTACCGGCACGGAATCCCGGACCTGGTCGTTCACCTGGAGAGCGCCACCGAGGAACCCGGCATGGGCCGCAACCAGCACTTCTTCGTGCTG
>CAZVHW010000238.1:0-10519 GCA_964626835.1 uncultured Enterobacterales bacterium | reverse complement strand
ACGACATCCACGGCGACCAGAAGAAGTGGGCCAGCCACAGAGCGGAGTACATCCTGAATCTCGCGCGAACCGAGGACGAGAGCCGATCCGTGCTCGAAGGGTTCTCCCACGGTCTCGCACGGGAGCTCGACCGGGACAGCGGGCACTGCGAACCGCTCGAGGTGGAGCGGGTCCTCGTCGAAGCCTGCGTCAAGCTCAGATGCAGAAAAGCCCCCGGGTCGCGGCGTGCGCTGGCCGTCGCCCTGCTGAACGCGGCCCGCACCACCTGCGACGTGCGCGAGTGGGGTCCATCCCTGCCGGAGGGCACCGCGTCCATGGCGGACGGTTTCTGCGAGTTCCGCGGGCAGGACGCGGTCCGCGACATGGTCGAGAGTGGCGGAATGCGCGTCCCAAGCAGCGAGCAACTCGACGCGCTGGAGCTGCTCGAGCGAGGCTGCCATGACGAGCCCAGCTTCTCCTACGGCATGGGATGGGGCTGGGCCCATTGGGTAGGCTGCACGCCCGAGTCGCGGTCGATCTTGACCGAGTGGGCAGGCTCGGCCACCAACACGGAGGTGAAGGCAGGCCTCGAGGATGGGTGCCGGGTGTACCGCCCAAACTCGAGATAGCCACCGACGGCGGTGCTCCTCGAGCTGGGCCGCGAGCGGGCGCGCGAGCGACCTAGCTGCTGGCGGTCTTGATGCTAGCGCCGATCCAGTTCTTGGCCGCGATGAGCATGATGGTGCTGGTCATGGCGATGCTGGCGTAGATGAACCACATGGTCTCGGTGTTCATCTCGCCCTCGGCCGGGCAGTAGCGGTCCATCATCCAGCCGGTGAGCAGCAGCGGGGCCAACATCTTGGTGAGGAACCAGGGCAGCTGGGCCACGCCCATGTACTCGCCGGTGCGGCCTTCTGGGGCGATCTCTGCAGCGTACTGCAGGAAGCGGGGCTGCCACATGGCCTCGCCGATGGTCATGATGCCGATGTAGGGGAAGATGGTCCACCAGTGGGGGCCCATGACCAGCAGGAAGGCCGGAGCCGCCATGATGGCCGTGCCGATGATCATCATCTTGTAGGTGTCGGACTTGCGCGTGAGCGCGGCGATGATGGGCACCGCGATGAAGATCAGGATGGGGTTGAGGTTGGCCGTGACCTCGAAGTACTCGCCGATCCAGCTGCCGCCAAAGGCGCGGTTGATGTACTGGGGAAGCACCAGCCAGTTGTAGGTGAACAGGGTCTGCACCGGGATGAGCGCGAAGATGAAGAAGAAGAACTTGAGGTCGCCCAGAGGGTGCCGAGCGATGAAGTTGATGACCTTCTGACGCGTGGCGCCCGGAAGCAACGCCACCACGACCGGGATGAGCACGAGCACGCCCACGACGACATGCGCGTAGGTGAGAGGCAGACGCCAGTACGCGGTGGCGATGCAGGCAGCCAGCACGAGGAAGACATGCCAGGGGAGCTTCTGATCTCCCGCTGCGGCGGCGGCAGCAGCATCAGCCTCGGCTTTCTCTTCGGCCTTTTGCTCGTCACTCTTGCCGGCTTCCTCTTCGGCCTTGATGCGTGCGGTCTCTTCCTTGGCGGTGGCGATGGCCTTTTCGACGGTCTTGCGGGTGAGGATGAGAATCGTGGCGACCAACGCAATGGCCGTGACGCCCGTGTAGACCCAGAAGGTACCTGGAATGCCCAGACCCGCGAACTCGTCGTCGCGCAGCAGGAAGGCGAAGGTGGGGAGCCAGCCGCCCAGGTTCATCAGGGCGTAGAGCATGGCGAAGCCCATGGCGGCGGTCTTGGGCGTGGTGAACTTGCGCACCGCCGCGTAGGCCGTGGGCTGGTACAGGCCGTAGCCGACGACCACGAGCAGAATGCCGCCCATGGTGGTGAGATGCAGTGGGGACCAGAGCCCACCGGGCTCCATGCCCAGGATGGTTGGCGCTGCCGAGATGATGACCCGACCCGCCAAGAGCAACCCGAAGGCCAACAGGATGGACTTGCGGATACCCCACTTGTCGCAGACCCAGCCCAGGGCCACCATGGACAAGGTGATGCCCGCGGTGAGCACCATGACCATCATGTGAGACCACTCGTCCACGTGGTCCACGCCCACGAACACGAAGTCCGAGAAGTGCATGGCCAGGTAGCCGAGCATCCCGAAGTACACCATGCCCTCGAGCACGTAGGCCAGGTTGATGCCCCACAGGGCGCGGGGAGCGTGGATCACGTCGATGAAGGGCTGCAGCAGCTCCTTGCGTAGCTGCGTTCCCAGGCTCTGCTCTCCTGCATCCTTCTGCTTCAACTGTCCGCCCATGGGTCACCTTCGGAAAGAGGGGATTTCGCGGCGACTCTTTCACGCGCCACGGCGCCTCAGTCAAGCGCTCTGGACCCGTCTTTCACGACCGCGATGACCCTCGCCGAGCTAACGCCTGCGACCCCGCCGTGTGGGGATGCGGAGACCGCGGATGAAGGAGTAGCTGGGCGTGGTAGCGAGGATCTGGCGCACGGCGTCGCTACCGATCATCTCGGCCGCGAGCTGGCACTCCCGCTGCTGGCAGGTGTTCGACACCGTGGTGTTGTCGGTGCAGATGGCCACCGGCACGCCCGCGTCGAGGAAGGCCACGATGGGGTGAGGCTCGCCCCGCTTGGCGGCGCCGGTCTGGAAGTTCGAGCTGATGCAGCACTCCACCACGACCTGGTCGCGGGCGAGGCGGCGCATGAGCTCGCGGTCCTGCAGGGCCGCGCAGCCGTGTCCGATGCGGGTGGCGCCGATGTCGTCGATGGCCTGCCAGACGTACGAGGCAGCGCCGTCTTCGCCAGCGTGCAGGGTGAGCCCCAGCCGGCCCTTGCGAGCGATGTCGAACGCTTCGCGAAAGAGCACGGGGGGGTTGCCGCGCTCGGCGCCCGCGATGTCGAACCCCACCACGCCCACACGGTCGTGGAACTGCTGGGCCTCGGAGATGGACTGGCGGGCCAGGATCTTGGCGATGTGAGGCCCGAAGTGCCGCATGGCGATGACGATGAGGCCGCACCGCATGCCCTGCAGCTCGCGCTCGGCCCGGTTCATGCCCGACAGCACCGAGGTGATGGCCTGGCGCAGGGTCAGCCCGGCGTAGGTGTGGATGTTGGGGGCGTAGCGCAGCTCGAGCCCGCGCACACCGTTGTTCCAGGCTTCCTGGGCGATGTGGAACGTCGCGTCGGCGATGTTCTGGTAGAACTGGGTGACCCACAGCGGGTAGTGGAACTTGTCCAGGTAGTCGAGCAGCGAGCCCTCCTCGTCTTCCTGGAGCACCAGCAGCCGCTGCATTTCCTCGAAGGTCTTGACCGGGGCGAGCCCGTTGGCGAGCATCAGCTCCCAGGTGAACGACGCCGGCATGGAGCCATCGACGTGCTGGTGCAGCTCGACCTTCTCGACGTCCGCGAAGTCCTCGGGCCTGGATCCGTTGGTCACGGTTGGCTCCTGTGCGACTGTTAGCGGCCGTTCTTGCGGGCCTTCTGCAGGACGACCTGGATGGGGGGATCGCCGGGCGCGATGAGCACGATCTCGCCACCGAAGCGGTAGACACCGCCGGGGAGCATGCCCTCGAAGATACCGCTGTCCTCGACCTGTTCTTGCGCGGCGACCACGGCGGCGCGGCGGTCGGGGGCGAAGGGCATGCTGGAGGGCTCGAGGAGCACGGGATCTCGCCGCGTGTTCTCGAGGCGAACGCGGCCATAGCTGCCCTCGAGATCGTTGAGCCACTGCACGGCTTGCTCGCTCGGCCCCGCCTCGACCGCCATGACCAGCCTGTCGTAGACCGCCGCGGCGTTGCCCAGCTGCCGGGCCGCCTGGGCGCCGTTCAGGTGGTCTTCGCAGAGGATGGACAGCCCCCCCTGCCCCGTGAGGGCCAGCATTTCCTGGTAGGTCGCCTCGACACCCTTCCAGGCGCTGCGCCGCAGGAACTGGCTGATCTCTTCCTGGAGTTGGACGTACCGTTCGCCCTCGAGGGTGCGCTGCTCGACTTCGCCCAGGGGCTGGATCTGGGCGACCTTCAACAACGCTCGAGCGTCGTCGAGCTCCGGAACCAGGAGCCAGCGTCTCATGCGGTCTACCTGGACGTTTGCCACGCTCCACCGCTCGGCGAAGTCGACGATCGAATGGTGGGCCGCGTCGCCGCCCATGCCGTAGGCCCCCAGCACGGCCTGCCAGATGGCGGAGGCTTCGGCCCGCAACATCTGCTCGGATTCGTCGAGCTCGTGGATACGGGTCTGGATGCGACGCTCGGCCGCACGCCAGCTGATCTCCCCCAGGTCGGGGGCGAATTCTCGGGACTGGGACACCGCCAGGCCGTCCATGGGACCCCAGCCAGCCGGGCTGTCTACCTGGTCGGGATGGAAGGCGGCGATGGCATCGCGCACCCAGTACAGGGCTTCGTCGGCGGTGACGCGGTCGTTCTTGTCGGCGTCGGCCCAGCCGCGGAGTGCACCGAGCAGCAGGTAGCCGAAGGGTGGCTGACCCAGGTCTGGAAAGCTCTCGAGGGGCCGGCCGGTGTTGGACGCCAGCAACGCCGTGGCGGAACCCCGCGCATGGAACGCCGGCCCGGGCTGGAGGACCGTGGCCGGCACCACGGCGCCGGCGTCCAGGGCGCCGGCGGGCACGAAGGCCGTGTCGAGCACCAGGAACGATCGTTTGTGGTCACCCTGGTCGAGGGCTTCCATGAGCCCGGACAGGGGCAAGCCGAGCCCTTGGGGCAGGTCGGCTCCGGGATCGGCGTCGGCACCGAGCAGCAGCGCGTTGCCGTTGTCGGCCGTGAGGGCACCACGGCCCACGAACACCACCCAGAGCGTGCCTCCGTCGGGGACCTTGCCCGCCGCGGACAGCGCCGAGCGCCGGATGTCCAGGCAGGAGGCGTCGTCGTCGGTGAGCAGGATGACGCGTTCACCCGGGATGCCGTGGGTGAGCTCGAGCCAGCGAGCCCACTGGCGAGCCGAGGTGACCGCACCACGGAGATCGGAGTAGTGCTGATATCGCTCGACGCCCACCACGAGAGCCGCATCGCGCGCGCCCACACCCGTGTTGGGGAGCGAGGCGAACTCGGGCCAGACGCCTTCGCCATACGTAGCTGCCAGAGCGCGGCCCGGGAGCAGCGCGGTGAGCAGGGCGAGAAGTGGGATCAGGAGGCAGCGGGGCATTCCGGAGTTCTCTAGCGGCCTCGAGCCGCGGCGTCTACGAGTCAGGAAAGTCCTCTAGCGGCGTTGAGCCGCGGCGTCTACGACGCCGTCGGCCCGAACGGCAACAGGAACCCCCAGCGGCCCGCCAACCCGTCCAAAGACAGCCACCAGGGCTCGTGCTCGAGGGATCCGGCGTGGTACGTTCCGAAGGCACCGCGGACGCCAGATCTCCAGGAGGCTGACGATGCGCTCCCCTCGCACCCTCGGCGGGTTCCAGCCGTTCATGGCCCTCTTTCTGTTGACCGTCGGCTGCAATCAGCCCCCGGGCGCCCCAACCGTGATCATCGAGCCCGCGGAACCGGGCACGGAGGACGACCTGTCGGCAGGCATCGCCAAGGAAGCCGAAGACCCCAACGGCAAGGACACCGTCAATTACTCATTTGCTTGGCACCAGGCCGGCGAGCTTCGGGCCGACATCACCGACAGCGTGGTGCCCTACGGTGTCACCTCCAAGGGCGAGACCTGGGAAGTGGTGGTCACCCCCAACGACGGCACCGAAGATGGCGCAACCGGCAGCGCCGCGGTCACCATCCAGAACACGCCACCAACGGCCGAAGCCAGCGTGGCGCCCTCGGCTCCCCTGGCCACGGATGACCTCGAAGCCCAAGCCACGGGCCAGGACGCCGACGGGGACACCGTGACCTTCGGCTACGCCTGGACGAACGACGGAGAGGCGACCAGCTACGCAGGCGAGATCGTCCCGGCCACCGCCACGTCCCGGGGCCAGGTCTGGGAGGTCACCGTCACCCCCAACGACGGCACCGACCTGGGCAGCCCGGCCACGGCCTCGGTCGACATCGAGAACACCGCACCCGAAGTGCTGTCTGCCGATCTGGGCCCCGACCCAGCCTACGAAGGCAGCACCCTCGAGCTCGCCCTCGACCTGTCGGACGAAGACGGTGACGAAGTGGGCGTCGGCTACGCATGGTACGTCAACGGCAGCCTGGTGCTCGAAGGCGAAGACGCGCAGCTCACGGGCGAACACTTCGACAAGGGAGAACAGGTGCGCGTCGTGGTCACCCCGAACGACGGGTTCGTCGATGGCGAAGGCTTGACCAGCAACACCATCGAGATCGTCAACACCCCTCCCATCCTTCTAGGCGCAAGCCTGGACCCTGCCGAGGTCTTCGAGGCCAGCACCGTCACCTGCGTACCCACCGGCTGGTCCGACGACGACGACGACAGCGAGAGCTACGAGTACGCCTGGTACGTCGAGGGTACCGAGCTGTCGAGCGACGAGACCATCGACGGCGACTCCTTCGACAGGGGAGACGATCTGTACTGCCAGGTCACCCCCTACGACGGTGAGGAGTACGGCGAATCCGTCAGCTCCTCGGTGCTGGCCGTCAGCAACACCGCGCCCGAGATCACCAGCGCCACCCTCTCCAGCACCAGCCCCACTGCGGCAGAGACCATCTCGGTCACGGTCGAAGGCGCCAGCGACGACGACGGTGACAGCATCACCCTCACCTACGACTGGTACGTCAACGGCAGCTCCGCGGCGGCGGTCCCCTCCCTGAGCGGAACCTACTTCGACAAGGGCGACACCATCTACGTCGAGGTCACCCCGAGTGACGGCAGCGACGCCGGGGCCACGGTCACCAGCGATACGGCCACCGCGGTCAACTCCCTCCCCGTGGTGAGCGCCCTGGTGCTGAGCCCCAGCGAGCCGTACACGGACGACAGTCTGGTCGCCGCGGCCACCACCACCGACGCCGATGGCGACACCGTCAGCCTCGGCTACGCCTGGTACGTCGATGGCGCCGCCGTCGGCGCCTCCGGCAACACCCTCGACGGTGCGAGCTGGTTCGACAAGGGCCAGACCGGCTACGTCGTGGTCACCCCCAACCACGGCGAGGCTGACGGGGCGTCCGAGACCTCCGACCTGGTGGACGTGCTCAACAGCCCTCCCTCTACCCCCACGGTGGCCATCACCCCCTTGGAGCCCATCGCCGGTGAAGACGATCTGCTCTGCGAGATCCTGGTCGATTCCACCGACGACGATGCCGACAGCTTCGTCTATGGCTTCGCCTGGACCGTCAACGGCGCCGCTCACACCGGCATGCAGGTGGACACCGCCACCAGCAGCCTGGTGCCGTCCACCGAGACCAGCGACGCCGAGACCTGGGTATGCTCCGTCACCCCCGACGACGGGGACGACCAAGGCGCCCCGGGTCTCGCCAGCGTGGACATCGGCGAAGGCGGCGTCGAGGAGTGCGAGTACCCCGACTCGAGCCTCACGGTCTCGACCGGGCCGGCGTCGGGTACCACGTTCAGCCCGTCCTACTACGCCATGGACTGGATCGGGACGGTGGCCGACGACGTGCTGTACGACTGGGAAAACGACGGCTCCGCCGCCCCCGCCTACCTCGAGTTCGAGTTCTTCGACAGCTCGGCGACCTCCGTGTGCAGCGTCTACTACGACATGGACGCCGCCATCCCGGCGACCGGCTGGTCCACCGACAGCGGCGGCACCCTGTACGCCGCGTGGGAAGTCCCTCTCACCGGCGGCTATACCACCTGCACGGCCATCAGCCCGGCCACCTGGGGCACCAACGACCTGCGCGATCTCATCGAGTCCTGGACTTGGGGCGTGGCCGTGGGCGAGATGATCAACATGTACGCGCCACTGCGCAAGGCCGTGATGGGCGGCGGCTCGGACTGGACCAACGACTGGGAGCCCTACATCTACTCCAGCTACGCCTACTCGGACCTGTACGGCACTGCCTACGAGGCGAGCTACGGCTTCGGTTGGGAGGCAGAGTGCGGGACGCTCTCCGAAGACAGCGGCGGAAACAACATCAACCTCCTCGCCCCCACCGGCTCACCCTTGAACGAAGGCATCTACGAAGGCAGGGGCTACTACCTGTTCTACGCCAGCTCCCTGGTCCCCTAGCGGCGTGACCGCCATCTGCCTCCGAGCGAGAGCAGCCTGAACCTGGGCCTGGGGGTGGTGAGGACTCCGTGAGCCCAGACGGAGCGGGGCTGGCCCTGCACAGCGCGGCCTCCCGCACACCCCCTGCCCGGCGGGGCCGTACGCCGGCCGGTGCTACTATGTCGACGGCATACTCGAGAGGTCCCCGTGTTCTCCGCTCTCGCAGCCACGTTCCTGCTCTCTGTCAGCGCTGCAAGCGCGCAGGATTGCGACGCGAGCGCCCTCGCCAAAGCCATCAATCTGGAGAGCGCCCATGGGGTCGCGGCCAGCTTCATCGCGCTGACCGGCTGCGACTCGGATGCAGCTCGAGCAGCCGCGCCGCGAGCCTTCGAGCGGATGTTGTACGGAGAGGACGCCGAGTCGGCTGTCATGGCCGCGATCGAGCTGGGGAGCGAAGAGATCGCTCGCGGATGGATCTCGAACCTCTTCTCCGACGAGCGCTCGAGGCTGCTGAAGGGCATGGGCCGGCAGTGCGAAGGCAACCCGGCCATCGTCCGCTTCCTCATGGAAAGCTCGGAAGCGCTGGGGGACCGCTTCTGGGATGATCGTTGGCACCGCGCTCTGATCCCGTGCAGAGATCACGCGGTGACGGTGCTGCTGACCCAGGCCCTCCAGGACAGGACCGTACAGAACGACCCGACCCGCTTCGACAGCATCCTGGAGGTGTTCATCGAGCATGCCGGTGCGCACGCCATTCCCTGGTTGGTGGCCCTCATGCCAGCGGTCCGAGAGTCCAACCAGGTCAGCGTCGTCCAGGGCTTCGGCACCGCGCTGAACGTCGGCGGTGAGGTCAAGCCTCACCTCGCGAGAGCGGCCTCCGCAGCCATCCAGGAGCTTGCACCCGAGCTGTCCCCCCCAGCCATCTACCGGGCCAGAAAGCTCCTCGAGTCTCTGGGTGACCAGAGAGCCGCCGATGGGCTGGTGTGCATGCGGTACTGGGACCGCTTGCACACCCCCGGCTACCTGATGTGGGGAGCCGTCGTCCTCGAGGTCGCGGAGTGCAAGAACGGCAAGACCCGGATCGAGGCCCACCACGTCCAGGTCCAGGACCGCTGCAAGCGCTGGCCAGACCAGATCCACCCGGCGGTTCAGCAGACCTTCGGGATGGACTGGACGGGTCAGCTCGCCGCACGCTGCAAGGGAACCAGCACCCTCGAGCACCTGGTGCCCGAAGAACCCTTCGTAGACCAGGCAGCCTACGAGGCGTGGCGAGATGCGACCCTGCTGCAGGTCCAGGAGCGGCCCGCGCAGCAGATCGAGGTGCTGGCGAGGGGGAGCGCGGACCTTCCCTAGCGGTCTGCGCCCGTCAACCGCTCCCTCGCCCGCTCCACCAGGTGGTAGATCGCCGGGCAGGCCACCAGGACCAACAAGGCGGAAGACCCCACCCCGCCGATGCTCACCAGGGCCATGCTCTGGCGAAGCTCGGCGCCCGGTCCCAGGGCCATGGCCAGCGGGATCATGCCGGCCACGGTGGACAGGCTCGTCATGAGGATGGGCCGCAGGCGTCGCAGGGCTCCCTCCTCGAGGGCGAGGTCGAGAGGCTGGCCTTCCGCTCGCAGGTGGCCCGTCTCCTCGAGCATCAGGATGGCGTTGTTCACCACGATGCCCACCAGCATCACCAGTGCCATCAAGCCGAAGATGTCCAGCTCCACCCCCGTGGCCGCCAGGGCCACCAACACGCCGACCATGGCCAGGGGCAAGGTCGACAGGATGGTGAAGGGGTGTACGAGGGACTCGAGCAGGCCCGCGAGCAACATCGTGATGAGCACCACGGCCAGCAGCAGCGCGGTGCTAATTTCCGCCGCTGCCTCGGCCCGCTGCTCTTCCTCACCGCCTACGCGGATGCTGTAGCCGTCGGGCAAGTCGAACAGCGCCACGCCCTGTTTGATCTCCTTCGCGGTGTCGCCGATGGCGCCATGGCTCAGGTTGGCGAAGACCGTCACTCGCCTGGTCCGCTCCTGCCGGCTGATGAGCACGGGTGCCTCGACCTCTTGCACCCGCGCCAGCTCCCGCAAGGGCACCTGGGCGCCGCTGGCGGTCTGGATGGTGGTGGCGGCGACCGCGGTCAGATCGTCCCGCCAGCGCTCTCCCAGGCGGACCCGCACGGCCCACTCGTCGTCCTCGGCGCGCAGCCGCGCTTCGGTGTCGCCCTCGATGGCCGCCCGCAGCAGCAGGCCCACCTGGGCCGGCGACAAGCCCGAGTCGGCCAGACGGGCCCGGTCGGGCAGCACCTGGATCTGGGGGCCCTTTTCGTCGCCGCTTCGCTCGATGTCCACCAGGTTGGGCAGGCTGTCGAGCAGGTCCACCACGCCGTCCACCAGACCGGAGATCACCTCCGGATCCGGCCCCACCACCTCGATCATCACGTCGTCGCGGATGGCGGCCTCGCCCGCGCCCA
>CAZVHW010000237.1:0-10814 GCA_964626835.1 uncultured Enterobacterales bacterium | reverse complement strand
AGCTCGCGGTACAACTCGATCGCGAGAGCGTCAGCGCCAGCCTTGCGGTGGAGCATGGCGAGGCGGTTGCCAGCCGAGTAGGTGTAGATTCCACCGCGTTCTGCGTCGTACGCGGCCTGGAATGCGGCGAGAGAGGCGGCGTCGTTGCCCAGCCTGCCCCAGGTATTGCCAGCGTGTAGCCAGGCTTCCGCGCTCGACACGCCCGGTGCGCTCCGGGCGACATCTTCGAACGACTTGGCTGCCGCCTCGAGCTGGGCAACGTGCTCGGGATCGGTCAAGTCGTCCAGGGGCGCGAGGCCATACTGGGCCATCTGGCTCGGCTCTGGGAGCAGCGCTTGGGACCGTGCCAGGGCAGCGGAGCCTTCCCTCGCCCGGTCACGGATGCAGGTAGATGTCTGACCCACCACGAAGGCAAAAAACAGGAAGATACCGATGCCTACGAGGCCCTGCTTCCAGTAGCCGTAGAGCCAGTGGGCCAGCTTCATCTGGAACTTGAAGAAGAGGTCCGCTTCCTGGTCGGCGGGAGTGATGGGATGATGGGGTTCGGCCACGCTGCCTCCAGCGGGATGAAACACCCCGGGAAGTGGGGTCATCCTCGAGCGGTGATCTGCCGACGCCCCCTAGCTCTTGAGGGGCCCGTCGTCCAGCCTGGTCAGCGGTCGCCCAGGTTGATGGACATGCCGATACCCTGCACGTCGAAGTGGACATTGCGGGGGACGGTGAACGCGTCACCCGCAGGGGGTTGCACGAAGAAGGTGTGTTCACCCTCGTTGAGCTCGACCTTCACGGGCAGCTCGCCAACGTACTGATTGTCGATATACAACTTTGCGCCGTTAAGATCGTCGGCCCATAGGGTGACGTAGCCAGAGACGGGCGCTTGGGACTCGAGCTGGACGGTGCCCAGGTCGGTGGGCACGCCCGCCTTGATGTTTGCGACCTTGGAGACAGTGCTGTACCCGTCGAGTTCGATGCGCACCATGTGGCTACCGACGGTGAGTTCTTTTCCAACGAGTGGTGTGAGGCCAATTTGGTTGTTCCCGACGTAGACCATGGCGCCCATGGGGTTCGAGCGAATGGTGAGCGTGCCGTCGGTTGCAGCGGGTGCGGGTTGGGTGGTGCCACCACCCCAGATCTCGCGCTCGCCGCTGGGCTCGTCAGTGGTGGCGCCCGGATCGCCGGCTTGACCCCAGGGCAACGCTTCTGGCTCGGGATCTCGTTCCTCTGGCTGCGTGGGGGTTGGCTGGCTGCTTCCAGGCTGTGGCTGTGGCCGCTCCACGGGAACTGCTGGCTCTGGGCCGGGGGTAGTGGGGGCAGACTCGGGTTGGTCCCCACCCGGCTGGTCCGTGGGCATGTCGAGGATGTCCGCCACGTCTTGCTCTTCGGGGGGCGGGGTCACGGGCTCGGGAACGTGAGGCGGAGGGGCCGGTGTGGGCTGAGGAGGATGATGTACCTGGGCGACGGGAGCAGGCTGCGGCTCGGGCTGCTCGGGTGGCGACTGGCCTGGCTGGCCGAAGACAATCAACAAGATGGCCACGACGGCCGCGATACCGCCGATCGCGAAGAAGACGTAGAGGATTCGACTGCTGGATTCGGATGCTCCCTCTTCGTCGGCAGGATCGAAGACGGAGTCGAGAAGGTCGGGTACGGAGGCGTCTTCGGAGTCGTCACCGGTGACGTCCGAACCGGTTTCCTCGACAGGTGCGAAGGAGTCATCGAACTCCTCGGCCATGCCAAACCCAGTGGAAACGGTGGGGCCTGGGAGGGCCGAGTCCTTTTCCGAGGCAGGCGCGTCGGTGGCATGCGCCTCGTCGGGTGGCACGATGGTCTCGGAGTGCGTGAGCGACGCGTTCGCCGAGTCTCTCATGTTGACGGGCTGTGGAGCATCGAGAGCTTCGGAGCCTTCGAGCGCCGCAGGTTCGGGAGCGTCGAGATCCGCAGGCGGTTCGGGGGCGTCGAGGTATCCACGGATCTCGGACGCTTCCAGTGCTTCGGGAGACGCACTGGCCTGCGTGGGCTCGACGGAAGCCTCACCCACACCGACCGCACTGGGTTCTGGCGCATCGACCGCAGCCGCGTCGGCAAACCCGAAGCCTGGTTCAGGCACGTCGTGTCCGTCGCCGGTCGAGAAGCGGTCGGGAGTTGGTGGTAGATCCGCCGGCGCGGTTGCACCCGCCGACCCTAGGACAAACGGACGCGTGGCCGAGGAGAAGATGTCCTCGGCCTCCTTTGCCGCTTCGGGTTCAATCTGCGCATCGTCGAGAGGCACCAAGGGCGTGCCGTCGCGAAAGCAGAAATCGACTCGATCGTCGTACTTGGACTTGCACAGACTACAGATTTTCATGGGTGTGCCGCCATGACCTCTCGTAAGCGCTCAAGTATACGGAGGTCAACCGTCCAGGGCAATGCCGCATGGTTGACTATAGGCAGGAATTGGCCATCCAGGGGTACATCCCGGCGCGCTCTGTTCAGGTTCCGCTCGGCGCGCCTGGCTCGAGGCGCGCGGAGAGCGTGGCGAGCACCGATCCACAGCCGGGATCCGCGTGTGGAATATCCGCTGTGGAGTCCAGCCCGGCAGGCTTGCCAAGGCTCTCGAGGCCCTCCGCACCTGGCGTGAGTGTCCGCACGCGCGTCACCCGGCACGACAGTGGATCCAGGTCCAGCAGGGACAGCAACTCCCGAGGCTTGAGGCGGCCCCCCCGAGGCCGATCTCGCAGCTCGAGGGCTAGCAACAGGCGCCCGTCATCGTCCCGCTTGGCCGAAAGCGGGCGAAGGAAGAACAAGGACCGTCGAAACTCGAGCTGACGTGGTCCCTTCTTGCCGCGGCGCTCCACCAGAAGCTCGTCCCTGGCGAGCAATCCCTCGATGCGATCTCGTATGTCGGAGAACTCCCCGGGGACTCGGAGGGCGTAGGACGCCCCGGTGACACGCGCCATCAGGGAGGCGGCTCTCGCATCCTCCGTCGCCACGCCGAGCAAGGCGAAGCCACGCGGGAGCTGCTTGCTCAAGGCCATCCGCACCCACTCCAGCTGGACGTCCTGCTCCAATCGCAGATCGATGTAGTCATCCATGGACTCCTCCCCCACCGGCAGAGCGGCCGCAAAGGCTACCCGAGGGTGGGCGTGGAAACCCTGGCTGTACGCCAGGGGCACCCGAGCCCGACGCATCAAACGGATCCATGCGGTCATCGTCTCGCGGTGAGACAGCAACCCGGCCTCGCCCACGTGAGCGACCCGGAGCAACAAACGCGAGACGGGAGCTGGTCCCTGTCCAACGACCCGCTGGGGGGGGCTGGGCGAGGCTTCGTCCCCTTCGGCCAACCTGGCCTCGCGGGACCTCGCGAGCATCAGGGAGCAGGCGTCCCCTACCCTTTCCCGCACGCCACAGGCGTGACAGCCGCCCCGCCGACAGTCCGGGACGATCTCGCCCTGACGAGACCGACGCCACTCGCGGAGCAGCCAGTCTCGGTCCAATAGAACATCGACGTGATCCCAGGGGAAGTGCTGGCCCTCGTCGCGCGCGGCGAGCGCGTGGTTGGGGTCCATCCCGAGCTCGTCCAGGGCTCTTTCCCAGAGGTCAATGCGCCGATGCTCGCTCCAGGCATCGAATCGACAGCCCAGACTCCACGCCCGCTCCACCAGATCCGCGGTGCGGCGATCCCCGCGTGACAGAAGGCCTTCGAGCCAGCTCTCGTCCGCATCGTGGCGACCAAAACGAATGCCCCGGTGCTTGCGAAGCAATCCGCCCAACAACCCCTGCCGCCGACGTATCTCCTCCCGTCCGATCTGCTGTGCCCACTGAAAGGGAGTCCATGCCTTGGGCACGAAAGTGCTGACGCCTAGGTTGAGGCGTGCTCGCTTGTTGCGCCCCCGCGCTCGTCCGAGCACGCGCTGGCACAGCGAGGCGATGGCCTCGACGTCTTGGTCCTGTTCGGTTGGCAAGCCGATCATGAAGTAGAGCTTTACGTGATTCCAGCCTCTGTCAGCGGCCTCCTCGGCAAGCTCCAGAAGTTGCTCGTCCTGGAGGGGCTTGTTGATAACGGCGCGCAGCCTCTCCGTGGCCGCCTCCGGAGCGAAGGTGAGCCCCGAGCGTCTCACCCCCGTGACCATCTCCGCGAGCGCGATGGAGAAGCCATCGAGGCGTATGGAAGGCAGGGCCACGGAGGCCCGCCACGGCCTCGCGACTGCAGCGGCCCGCGCCACCAACTCACCCGCTCGCGAGTGGTCGCAGGTCGACAGGGACAGCAGCGAGACCTCTTCGTGGCCCGTCGCACTCAGGCCGGCTTGGATCAGCTCCTCAACGCGCTGAGGACTGCGCTCGCGCACGGGGCGACTGGTAGCACCGGCCTGGCAGAAGCGGCAGCCCTGGGTACAACCCCGTAGAACCTCGACAGCGACTCGATCGTGGACCAGTTCGGCGAAGGGCACCACCGGCGCGCTCGGAAAAGCGGCGCTCTCGAGATCGGCCACGACACGCCGGACGATGCGGACATCCGGCGGCGCAACCAGGAAACCACCGGCAGTCTCCGACACCTGCGTCAGCGCCGGCACGTAGATACCGGCGATGCGAGCGATGGCTTCGAGCCGGTCCAGACGCGGGAGGTCCGCGGTATCGCGAATCACCTGGGCCAGCTCGAGGACAACCTCCTCACCGTCACCGATGACGATGAAGTCCAGGAATGGAGCCATGGGCTCTGGGTTGAATGCGGTCGGTCCCCCGGCGAAGACAAGGGGATCGCCATCACTCCGTGCAGTGGCACGTAGGGGAATGCCCGCCAGGTCCAACATCTCCAGGATGTTGGTGTAGCAGAGCTCGGACTGAAGCGTGAAACCCACGCCGTCGAAGGCCGCGAGGGGGCGGCCGGACTCGAGGCTACAGAGGGGCTGGCCGGACCGGCGGAGTGCGGCGGCCATGTCGGCGGCGGGAGCATACACGCGCTCAGGCTGGATCCAGGAAACGTCTCCCAGGACCGAGTAGAGGATCTGTAGCCCGAGATTGCCCAGCGCCAGGTCGTAGAGGTCCGGGAATGCCAAGGCGAGGCGCAGTTCGACCTCCCCTTCCCGCTTGGTGATGGTGTTCCACTCCCGCCCCATGTAGCGGGAGGGTTTCTCCACGCGCGCGAGATCGGGCTCGAAAGTCATGGGCATCTCGGGGTCGGGGGCGGTCCGGCGGCCACATACCCCACCGCGTCGGTCGGTGTTAGGAGCCAGCCATGGACGAGCAGCTCATAGCGCGCTTCGAAGATGCCCAGCGGCGAGCCATCGCCCTGCTGTCCACCCTGGTCCACTCTCTCGAGCCGGAGATGAGCGAGCTGGCGATCTCCCGTTTGGCGAACGATCTGCTAGGGAAACACGACTTCGACGGTTGGTTCTTCCCTCCCGAGGTCCAGTTCGGGGGTCACACCACCCGCGCGGGTGTTTGGCGTCCGCCCAGCCCAGGCAGACGCCTCCAGCGGGGTCAACACGTCATGCTGGCCCTGGGTCCTTCCGCCGGGCAGGCCTTCGGCGACGTCGGGACCACCGTGGTCTTTGGACAGCCGGATGACCAGCTGGTGGAGATGGCGCGCGACTGCACCCGAGCTGCGTGTGGCTACGCCTCGAACCTCAAGTGTGTGGGCGAGCTGTTCATCTATGCACGCACCTGGGCCAACAACCATCAGCTCCGCCTGGCCAATCCCCGCAGCATCGGCCACGCACTGCTACCCCCCATAGGTCGCCTACGTCGCGGTTACCCCCGCAGCGCCCACATGGCCACTTGGTTGCGCAGGTATCAGGTCCACTTCCTCAATCCGCGCCGGCTCGATGGCTTCTGGGCACTCGGTCCACAGCTTCGTACCGATGTCGCAGGAGCCCGCTTCCGCGAAGTGGTGCTGGTGCAGCAAGGTGAAAAGCGAGTCCTGGGCAGGAGCGGCCTTCACGACATCGGCCGCTTCTGAAGCCGACGCCTGGGCTACTCCCCGCTCGCCGGTACGGAGTCGTTCACCCGCTGCAGTGCGGTGACGAGTTGTCGGTATCTTTCCGGATCTTCGATGCCGCGAACTTCGACGTGGTAGAGCACGTGGGTCTCGCCGGCCAGGACGCTGTCGATGCGCGCGTTCACTTCCTGCGGGTCGTCGCCCGGCATGGCCAAGCGCAGGCGGGTGCCGGCTCCTTCGACAAACACCAGGATGTGGTCGGCCGGCAGGGTGAAGGAGATGGCGTCGACCGTCAGCTCCATGAGCCGCCCAGGGCCATGGAGAAGGGAGATTCCCGGCCCGTTGGGGGGCAGGATGCTCAGCTCGAACCCGTGGTCCTGCTGCGTAGCCTCGCCTCCGATGGTCCAGCTGTCGATGAAGCCCAAGAGCACGCCATACTGGGAACGATCCGGCACGGGGACGCCGGTGCGAATGACGCTGGCCTCGAAGCTGCGGGGCGTCGAGTCCAGGTTGAACCAGCAACGCACGTCCTCGCCGCCGCTCAGCCGCACCTGGGGAGCGTGGACCACGACGCCTCCTGGCTCCACGCGGACAACCTGCCCCCTGCTCCACCCGCCACTGCGGGGCAGGATCTCGCAGGCCACCCGGCGGTCGGCCGCCTGCTCGAGGATTCGGCGGGGGTCCTCCATGTGCGCTCCTGCCTAAGGTCGTCGGGCATGGCTCGAGCGTGTCGCCACGCTGTGATTAGGGGAACGTAGCACTCCCCAGCCACTCCCGACAGGCCCGCGGGCAGATGGAGGAGCCGGCACCTGGCTGCACGGGATCGAAAGCTGTATGCTGCCCAGCCAACCGCGAGGAACCACCGTGCGCGTCCTCCACTTCACTGACCTCCACATCTTCCGACGTCCATCCCTCGGCGCCTTGCTCGGCAAGCGTTTGCTTGGGTTCTCGAATCTGTACCTGACCGGTCGTGTGGACCACTTCTCCCAGCGCAGCGTCGACGCCCTGGTTCGAGCGATCCTCGATCTCTCGCCTGACGCCTGCGTTTGCACCGGAGACCTCACCGCCATGTCCCTGCCCGCTGAGTTTCAAGCGGCGCGTAAAGCTCTCGAGCCGATCATCGAGCGCTTCCCCTTCTTCGTCGTCCCCGGCAACCACGATGTCTATACCCGCGGTGCACAGCGCGAACACCTCTTCGAGAACACCTTCGGAGAGTGGTCCGGCGGTGGTCAGTACCCCGCAGTGCATCGCCTTGGAGACCTGAACATCGTGGGCCTGGACTGCTGTGAGCCACACCCAGTCCTGGCTACCGGCCGCATCTCCCGACGACAGCTGGACGGCCTGGACGCGCTCCTGGCGTCAGGGAGCTTGGTGGACGGCTACACCATCCTGCTGCAACACTACCCGTTGCGCCACTCCGACGGGCGACCCCACGGCCCCAACACGCGCAACCTGGTCAACGGATCCGAGCTCGAGGCCATCCTACAGCGCCACGCGGGGATCGACCTCATCCTTCACGGACACGAGCACCGGGGCTACAGAAGCGAGCTGGCCACGCCCCGAGGGCCGATCCCAATCGTGGATCCCGGCGCGGGAGGGCGGACCTGGTCGACGGAACGCGACGAGACGGCGCACTTCGCCGTCTTCACCCTCACCGACGGCATGCTCACCGGGTTCGAGCGTTGGGCACTGGAAGGCGAACGTTTCTTGCTCGAGCCGGGCGGCCCATATTCGACCGGCCGCTAGCTCTTCTCGTCGTGCAACACCTCGGCCAGACGCCAAGCTCGGGCCTTTGCGATGGGCGCACCGCCGAGGTGCTCGCTAGCAACCGCGAGGGCACCTTCGATGTCGTCCGCCAGAACCAGCAGGGTCTCTTCACGACCAGGTATCTTCACCTGCCACGCATAGGCTCCCGAGGAAGCGGACATACGCGCTTCGGCGGCAGGCGGCAGTGGAGTCAGATCGGCCTCGGGCGGAAGCGCAGGCTCTGGCGGTAGTTCGGAAGGGGGGGGCGCGGCGACCTCTGGCGCAGGTTCCGAGCGCGGACCAACCGGGCGTTTCTTGGCGGCAGCCTTGACCTTCTTGCGAGGCATCTTCCGGACTTTGGGCTTGGCTTCCGGCACGGGTGGCGCGCTGGGCTCATCCACCAGACTGGCGATGACATCAGCGCCGGGTTCGATAATGCGCACCGGGGACCGCGCCTCGGGCTTCGCCAGCCGAGGCATGGAGGCGCTGGTCTTGACAGGGGGCTGATCACGTTCGGACGTGGTGGGCCGCACGATACGCCGTCGTTTTCGGAGCTCCCGGGACCTCGTTCCTGCTTCGGGAGAGAGCCTGCTCGCGCCCCCTGGCTTGGGCGCCGCGGGCGATGCCAAGGAGGGGAGTATGGCCCCGAAAGCGGGCTTTGCGTTCGTGTCGGGTTCCTCGATCGGCGGCGGCACCTGGACGCTGCGAAATGCGGTGCGGCGCTGCGGAGAGTCCACTGGTGCCCGAGAGACCGGCTCTGCCACCGGCTCGATCTCGGGCTCGTCCACCTCGTCGGGGACGGTCGATGTCGTTTCGTCTTCGTCGGAGAGCCCCGAACGTCGGATGATCACCGGTTCAGGCGCTTCCTGCCACCGTCTACGCTGCCGTTTTTTCGTCCTGGGCTGCGCGGGCCGGCCACCCCATTCTTCCGCGTCGGGCCTCATGCGGTAGGGCTCGATCCCCAGTCGGCGCCGCTCGCCCTTGATGGCTTCGATCGTGACCTTTGCCTCCGCCGCGATGGCCCGGTCGGGTTCCTTGCCCAGGCGATCCCGGAACGGCACGAGATTGGGGAGGCCTTCGTCCGCGACGGCACTCCCACCGACCCTGAGCCCGCTCCGGGCGAGCCCGCGCCGCAAACGCCGCGGGTTGGTGGCGAAACGACGGGCTAGCCGGCGCAGCGATCCTGAAGCGTGCTCCCGCACCACTTCAGGCCACCAAGCTTCCTTCTGGACCGGGCGATCACCCGTGGTGGCCGCAAGTGCTGCGTCCAGTTCGGCCGGATCCGCACCGTAGTCGGTAGCCAAGTCTTTGACGGAGCGTTCATGGAGACGCTCCAGGAACTCAGGCCAGTATTCCTGCTCAGCTGGGCTTGACATTTTCGAGAAAGCTCCTGTCTTGCCGTTCCGGCCCCCTCGTGAGCTGCGCGACTCCCTCTTCTCTGCGGCAGCTCGTCCCGACGACAGATATCACGTTCGGTGGAGCGTGCCACTCATGGGATCATCGTCCCCCACGGCAAAACACGCAAGCGGCGAGGCTTGCCGAACGCCAGGTCTCGCGGTATTCTGTCACCAACCTCCCAGTTGCCGCTCAAGGCACCTTCACCTTCCCCTTTTCGCTGCTCATGTCGGTCGTATCGTTCCACGACCCCGTCGTCCGTACAGAGATGTACGACGGCCCTCTCGACCTGCTCCTCCACTTGGTGCAGCGGGACGGTATTGACCTTCGTCAGCTTCCGCTGGTCCACATCACCCGCGAGTACCTGGCGACCCTCGCCCAGCTCGAGGTGGTCGATCTGGACATCGCCGGGGAGTTCCTGGTCATGGCGGCGACCCTCTGCGAGCTCAAGAGCAGAGAGCTGCTGCCCGGCTTCCGCCCACCGGCCGAAGACGAAGAGGTCGACGATCCTCGCGAGGCGCTCATCAGGCGGATCATCCGCCTGCAGCGCTACCGCCAAGCCGCGGAGGAACTCCGACGTTCACGCTGGCTCGGCCGTGACGTCTTCGCCCGGCCTCGCCGGCCCGTTTCAGTGGGCAAGTGTCCCATCGAGCCTGGCATCGACGCCATCGAACTCTGCCAGCTCCATCAACGAGCGGTTCGACGCTGCCAACAGCCCGCACCGGTACACGAGGTTCGGCGGGAGCCCCTTAGGTGGCGCGACGCCGTCCGCTTCGTGCTGGTAGGCCTCGACGAGGGTGAGGAACGCCCTCTCGAGCTGCTACTGGGCGACCTTCCCACCCGTCAGGCACGCATCTTGGCGTTCCTCGCGGTGCTCGAGCTCTGCAGGATGGGCGCGGTGGCGGTCCACCAGCGCGAGCACCTGTCGCCGGTGCTGCTCGAGGGCTTGGTTTCCTCCAACCAAGCCGATCTGAGCCACATCCCGGAGGAGATGTGAGCGCCGGCGACGGGGACGATCCGCAAGACAACGTCATTCCCCTGCCGGGTTTCCGCCGTGTCCCGGATTCCGCCGTCCGCGGATCCCTTCGTTCCGGTCGTGGACTCACGCTGATCTCGCAAGACGACGGGCAGCCACGCCCTCCCGACTCCACACGTCTCGCTGCGGCTGCCGAAGCCGTACTCTTCACGGCGGGGGAACCCATCCCCATCGCCACCTTGCGAGACCTGCTCGACGGCCCAGAGATCGACGACCTCGAGGCCGCGCTCGCGCTCATCCATGCCCGCTACGACCGCACGGGACACGGCCTTCGACTCGTGGAGGTCGCCGGTGGTTGGCAGATCCGCACGCACCCCCACTACGCTCGATGGTGCGCCAAGGCCCGTGGAGTCCGGCCCCTACGACTGTCTCGGGCGGCACTCGAGACCTTGTCCATCGTAGCCTACGAACAACCTGTCACTCGCGCCGACGTGGAGCGACTCCGAGGTGTCGACCCCGGGGCCATTCTGCGCATGCTCGTCGAGCGTGGGCTGGTACGCACCCAAGGCCATCGACCCGTCCCAGGCCGCCCACTCCTCTACGGCACCACCGCGCGCTTCCTCGAGGTCTTCGGCCTGCGAGACCTCTCCGATCTTCCCACGCTCCGCGATCTTCGCGAGATCGAGGAAGACGATCCCGACGCCACCATCGACTCGGGAGCGTTCGAGGAGCCACCGATCCCGCACGAAGACCTACCAGACGAGCTGGACGAGCTTGCCGTGTCGG
>CAZVHW010000236.1:0-10854 GCA_964626835.1 uncultured Enterobacterales bacterium | reverse complement strand
CTGTGCGGAGCTGTTGCTGCGCACACCGGCACCCGTGACGGACACGGACCCACCGCGAATCAGGGCACCCCCGCCCGCCTCGCCCGCGACGTTGGCCTGCAGGCGTCCTCCGCTGAACGTGACGCCGGAGTTGGTGACGAAGAGGCCGCCGCCCTGCGTGGCCGCGGTGTTGTCCTCGATGTAGCTGTTGGTGGAACTCAGGTAGCCGGCGCTGTACACACCGCCCCCGTTCCCATCGGCGTCGTTGTCGCTGATGGTGGCGTTGTTCATGGAGATCGTGCTGCCCTCGGCGGCGTACACGCCACCTCCGTCGGCGGCGTGGTGCCCAGAGATGCTCACATCGACCAGCGCGAGGTCCAGGGAGCTGACGTAGATGCCGCCTCCGTTCTCGGTGTCGGGGCTGGTGTTGTCCAGGATGTCTCCCGAGACCTCGAGCTGATGGTCCCAGGCCCAGATGGCCCCCCCGGCGCCACTCGAGGTGTTGCCCTGGATGGTGGCGTCCACGACGCTACCCGTGGACGACTGACCGCTCAAGTGCATCGCCCCGCCACCCGTGGCCGCCAGGTTGTCGGTGATGGTACACGCGCTCCAGCTGCTATCCGAGTCCTCGATGGAGACCCCGCCACCCCGACCATCCGAGGTGTTGCCGTCGAGGGTGACCTCGGTGGCCACGAGGCTGGCGCCATCCCGCAAGCGGATGGCTCCCCCGTGGCTGCGGGCGGTGTTGTCCTCGAAGACACAATCCGACAGCTGGATGGTCGCAGCCTCGGAATACAGCGCGCCCCCCCTGCTCGGCTTCGTTGCCGGAGACCGTGCAGCCATCCATCACCAGCGTAGAGGCATCCACGTAGATCGCTCCTCCGTGGTAGACCGTGAGCGCCTCGTTGTCGCTGATCGTGCAATCCTCGAGGGTGACCTCCGCACCCTCGAACACACCCACTCCCCCACCATTTCCGGATACGCTGTTGCCATCGATGACCACGTCGACAGCAGTGACATCGCTGATTCGCACTGTGAGACCACGATCACCGCCGGCGAGAGTCAGGCCGGACACCTCGAGGGTTCCCCCACCGTCGATCGCCAGAGCCGCGGCGGCACCGTCCGCTTGGACGGTCACCGAAGACGACCCGGCGCCCAGGATATCCAGGCTCTTTCCGTCGATGCTTACGGTCTCGGCGTAGGTCCCAGCCCGAACTTCGATGGAATCGCCACTGTTGGCGGCGTCGACCGCGGACTGGATGAGGGTATGGTCCCCTCCTCCACCGGCATCCACTACGAGGGTAGCCGCGAGTGTGGGACGCGGCAGTACGAGCAGGATTGGCAAGAGAGCCGGGCTGACTCGACGCGCGGTATCTGCGGTGGACATTGGGTCTCCTAGTCGGGGGGCGACTCAGCCTGCACCAGCGCCACCAGGCTGCCTGACCTCCCTGACAAGCGCAACAACAAGGAAAGAGGAAGGTCCAACGAAACGAACACCACGAGCAGCACCGTGCTCACCAGACGCGCGCGCAGGCTGGCGGGGTCGGCCTGATCGGGCGAGGACATGCCCAAGGCGCGGCCCAAGACCGGCCCCAGGCTCATGGTCAGCTCCGCTGGGCACCACGCCGGGCGTAGGACACGAACGTTACCCAGGCCTGCCTGCCGCAGAGCCAGCGCGAGCGTGGATGTCTCGAAGTGCAGCAAGTGCTGGGGAACGAGCAGGGGAAACCAGGATCGTCCGAACACTCGACGCAACAGGGACCCGAAATACGGCACCTCGACGAGTGCGTGTCCTCCGGGGCGGAGCACGCGCGCCACCTCGCCCAGGGTGGCGACAGGATCCCGCACGTGCTCGAGGCTGTGCATCATCGAGACGAAGCTGAAGTGGTCGTCGGGGTAGGCAGCATCCTCGAGCTCGCCGGCAAAGAAGCTGCCGTGATCGCGGCAGAGGTTGCCCTCGATGCTGCCCTGGTCGGCGTCCACACCAAAGAGCTGACAGCGCGATCGTCCGTGGAGGAAGGCCAGGAAGGCGCCGTAGCCGCAGCCCACGTCCAGCACGCGGTCGGTCGGCCCAAGGCTCATCCACGGCTCCATGAGCTTCCAGCGAGCTTCGTTGACGTACCAGAGGGCCTGGTTGGTCTGCGCGTCGCGCATGCCCTCTCCCCCCTGACCCGAGTACACGTCCTGATAGTAGGCACCCAGCGTGTCCGCGGTCGGACGGGGCTTCGTGTAGACCAGCTGGCACTGGGTACAGCGCACCAAACCGAAGGGTGCAGGGGCCAGTTCCCAGGGATCCGCCACGCTCGCGAGCGTGCGCGCTTCCTCGCTGCCGCAGAGGGGACAAGGCGGGAACTCGAGCTCGACCTTCACGCTCACTGGCCTCCGTCCACTCGACGTAGCCCGGCATCGGCCGCTGTGCGGCGCAGCTCACGCAGCCTGGCCCAGCCCACGCCACGGCGCAGCGCCGGATAACGCGAGGCCCTGTACGCGGGGCGATACTGGCCCATGACGTTGATGGCCGCACCGGGGGCAGCCCTCGCCACGATGCGGACAACCTCCTGACTCGAAGAGAGATCACCGGGCATCACCAAGTGTCGAACGAGCACACCGCGCCGAGCCACTCCGTCGTCTGCGACCTGCAGCGGTCCCACCTGACCGTACATCTCGCGTAGTGCGTCCTCGGCCACCCGGGGGTAGTCAGGTGCTCCACTGAAACGCTCGCCTGCGTCAGCGTCGGCCCACTTGAAGTCCGGCATGTAGATGTCCACGCGCCCCTCGAGGATCTCGAGCACGTCCACGGACTCGTATCCTCCGCAGTTGAAGACCACGGGGACACCCAAGCCACCCATGCGCGCTCGGTCGACGGCCTCGGCCACCACGTGGACCACGTGGGTGGGGGAGACGAAGTTGACGTTCTCGCAGCCTTGTCGCTCGAGGCGCAACGCCAGCGCAGCCAAGGCCTCGGGATCGAACTCCTCCCCCACGACGCTCTGGCTGATGTCGTGGTTCTGGCAGAACAGGCAGCTCAGGTTGCAGCCCGAGAAGAAGATGGTCCCACTGCCACCCCGGCCTACGAGCACCTCCTCCTCCCCGTGGTGCGGTCCAAAGGAGCACACGGGGGCCAGGACGCCCACGCCACAGCGACCACGCCCGCCATCGTTTCGGTTCACGCCGCATTCCATCGGGCACAGGTCGCAGGCTCCCAAGCGAGCGCCGAGGGTGGGAGCTACTTCCACGAGATGGTTCACAGCGCGATTCGCATCCCGGCGTGCCCACCGAACCCCTCGTCCAAGCCCACGTTGAGCTGGCCGTAGAGCTTGACCATGAAGACGTTGATCTGCACGCCACCGAAGACTCGTGGGTAGGTAGGGCCTGGCTGGGCGTTGTCGATGGAGTAGACCGTGGCATCGCCGATGACCTGGGTCTGGTTGGCAGCGTCCACCTCGATGTCCCCCGACAGGTCCGTGGCCAGCGTGGCCATGCCGGTGTTGTAGTCCATGCCGGCGCCGACGAAAGCGGTGAGGAACATGGCCCGCATGTTGGTGGACAGCTCGAGGGGAACGCTATCGGACCAGGCTTTCATGACGTAGTCTCCCTTCGCATCCCAGGTCATGTCCACCCCCGACGAGGGCGTGGTGATCGGCATGGCCTGCTGGAGGTTCAGCCGGTACTCCACATGCTCGAAGCCGGCGGTGAGGGCCACGCCGCCCCAAGCGAACGCTTCGACGTCCCTGGGCTTGACCAGCCTGATCTGGAGGTGGCCGCCGTAGTTGAGCAGCGTAGCGTCGAAGCTGCCGCTCAGGTAGGTGAGCGTTCCGGCGTGGCCGAACACCACCACGCGACTCAGGAAGCCCTCTCCCCCCGACAGCAGGCCCAGGTTGACGCCCCCCATGCCGGCCATCTGAAAGCTGAAGCCGTAGTCGGGAAGGTCGCTGCCCCCCTTGCCGAACGTCGCGCCGCCCGCGCTGGCGGCACTGCCGATGGAATAGCCAGCCACGATCTTGTCGAAGTTTGACGCGTAGTCCACCCCCATGCCTTTTGTGGCCAGCGCCGAGGCGTCCGCCATGGAGCTCAAGAAACCCTGGGCGTTGCCGAGGTTGAACTCGTCGTCGATGGCTCCGGTCAGCGAAGACTCCAGCGCTGCGGCATCGAGTCCGAGCTGGGTGGCTTGCCCCTCGTCGATGGTGACCACCACCCCCTGTTCAGCCTGGACGACAGAGGAGGACAGGCCGAGAGCCAGGGTAGCTACGGGGCCGAACCAGCGCATGGGAGCTCCTCCGGGGGCGGTGGAGCTACAGTATCGCCGCGGAGGACCCCGGACGCCAGGATCCCCGTGCCAGGACCGTCTGCCGGGCGATCAGCGCGAAGCGACGCCGCTGGTGGCAGCGTGGGCCTTGAGAAGGGTCAAGGCGGCCGGGCCGACGTAGTACAGCTCTGCAAGCTGACCGAGGGTGAGGATGGGTCGAGCGTGCACGATGCTGGACACGGCGCGCTGGTCCAGCTGCAGCTGGTGGTCGAGGGTGCGGACGCTGGAGAAGTTGACCAACTCGAGGGTCGCGTCGGCTTCGGCGAAGGTGAAGCTGACACCTTCGAAGCTGCCTACGGTGCGATGGCCCTTCGAGACGTAGCCACGCGCGGCGGCGAAACCGGCGATCTTCTGCATGGACACGGGGCCCACCCAAGCGACGTCATCGACGTCGGCCAGGGTCTCGAAGATGCGGTCGTCCGCCGTGCCGAGCTGTCCATCGTCCCCACTGCGCCGGGCGACCAGGCCGCGAGCTGCGCGAGCGTCGAGCGCTACGTCCTCGTCGAGCAGGTCGTACTCGTGCCCGTGATCGTTGAGGAAGTCGAGCACAGCGAGGGCGGTGGGGCCACCTTCGACCAAGGCACCATGGGGTGCCATGGTTGGCCGAGTGGGCGTGGACTGGGTGTGAGCACAGCCAGCCAGAGAGCTGGCGAGCAGGGTGATCAGAACAAAACGTGAGCGCTCCATCGAGACACCTCCGGGAAGGAGCTGACCCGTGGTTTCACGCCTCTGACTGATGGAAGGGACACTCTGCCGCCACGGACCTTCCATCGAGGCCACGCTTAGTTAACCCCCTCGCGGAACGGGTCAAGGCCCGTTTTCAAAGAGAATCCAGGGGTGGTATCAAAGCCGTCTCGAGGTCACCGGGCTCCCACTTCTGCAATCCACCGTGGTAGGTGCGATGACCTCGAAGCTCACCAGCATGGGTGTTCAGCCAGCGCACCAAGGCTTCCAGCTGCTCCGGTTGGAGGGCCTCGTGGGGGTAGATACCGTGCAGCACGTTCAGGGTGCGACAACCGTCGGGGTTGAGAGCAAAGGCCGGTGGGCGGCGCGCCATGTAGGTCGCCACGATGGGGGGCGGGTGTTTTCCGCCCACCTTCCACCAGGGGCGGCGGTGGCGACAGAGGTAGCGCTGGTGGACGTCTCGCGCCTTCCCAGAGGCCAGGTAGGCTCGCAGCGCCGGTTCGTCGGGGAGATCAGCATCCAGGTCGAGGAGCACGTGCGTGCAGGTCGAGGCTCGAACGACACCAGGTGAGTCGATCACCTGGCGGGCACGGGTGAGACAGGGGGAGGTCCAACGCGCGACGCCGAGGGCGGTGGCACGCTCGCGCGGGAGCGCGAAGAAGTCATTGGCTCCCGTGGCCACGCCCCGGTGGACACGGGCCAGCGACCCGAGCGGGACACGATCGCCAACCGGCTGGCCAGGCCGCAGCAGCAGCGACCAGCGAGGGGCGTCGCGGAGGGCGTCCCGTGGGATCGGGCGGTCCAGCATGGCAGCGCCGGTGAATCCGTGCAGCCAGGCGAACACGGCCGCGGTCGTCATCGCGTCGTGAAACACCTGGTTCTCGGGTTCCCGCGCGGACAGGCGAACCAAGCCGAGGGGACCCGCCAGCAACGAGCGCATCAGCCCACCGTACGAGGTGTCCAGCCACTCCGACGAGGTGACGAAGCAGCCCAGGTCCCCAACGCGGCTCATCCCGGCCACCGCCAGCAGGAACAGAGCGTGTAAGCCCGCGAGCCCAGACACCGCGAGCCCCATGGCGGCACCAGCCCGCTGCGCCCACGCCTTGGTCTCCCGAGACAGCGCGTGGTGGCGCAGGTAGGGGGGGTTGCCGATGAAGGCCGTCGGGCCGTCGATGGACTCGAGGGCCAGGCGAGTGAAGTCCACGGCGCGGACGTCGGCTGGCTCGCACCCCGCGGCGGCCAGGTGGGCACGGGTCATGAGCGCTGCGAGGGGATCGTTGTCCACCGCCACGAGCGAACCCTCGAAGCCAGCGCGCCGCAGCGCGACGGAGAAACGCCCCGAGCCACAGCCGGCATCGATCACCCGCGCAGGCCGCTGGTCCAGCACCCAGCGCACCATGGGCTCGACGATGGCTGGAGGGGTGTAGAAGGCCCCCGCAGCCCAGCGAGCGGGGCGTGCCCGGAGCTGGCAGAAGGCCTCGCCGAGCGGATCCTCCCCCGCCCTCACCCGGGCGGCCAGGCCCGCCTGCCCACACGGCTCGTCGAGCAGCGCGCGGCAGATCCGAGCGAGATGCGCTTCGGTGCTGGGACGGACGAGGTTCGAGACCATGCCTCGGGACTATCCGCCCGGGCGCCATGGTCGAGCGCTTTCGAGGTGGGTACCATGCTCGAGCCACGAAACGAGACCAGGAGCCGCCATGACCACGGCAAGCAACCGCGCCCGCCTCTCCCTCTCCGGCCTTTCGGTCGGAGACGCCCTGGGCCAGACCCTGTTCGGCAGCGCGAGCCGGGTCATGCACCACGTGGCGACGGGCGTGCCGCCCGCGGGCGCGCCTCACCCTTGGACCGACGACACGCAGATGGCCCTGTCGCTCCTGGCCACCCTGGAAGCACACGGCGAGATCGACCCGGACCACCTGGCTCGAGGGTTCGTCCAACGTTTCGATGACCGCCGCGGCTACGGCGCTGGAGCCTGGCGGCTGATCGAGGCCATCAGGACGGGGTGCGACTGGCGGCTGATGGCTCCCAATCTGTTTCCTGGGGGCGGCTCGTGGGGCAACGGTGCGGCCATGAGAATCGCCCCCCTCGGCGCCTGGTTCGCCGACCACCCCGACCGCATCCCCGAGCAGGCTCGCCTCTCCGCCATCGTCACTCACGCCCACCCCGAGGGCATCGCAGGCGCCATCGCCGTGGCGTTGGCAGCGGCCGGTGCCTGGCGCCAGCACCACCTGGGAGCCCTGGATGGTCGCGCTCTGCTCCGGGAGGTGGTCGACGCTACCCCCCCATCCGAGACCCGCAATCGCCTCGAGCTCGTCTCGAACACCACCTTCGACGAGGATCCGCAGCTGGTCGCCCTACGGGTCGGCTCTGGCTCCGAGATCTCGGCCTTCGACACCGTGCCCTTCGCGCTGTGGTGCGCTGCCCGACACCTGGACGACTACCGTGCGGCCTTCTGGGCCACTGTCTCGGGCTTCGGGGACCGCGACACCACCTGCGCCATCTGCGGTGGAGTGGTCGCGCTTTCCTGCGGAGGGCCGCCAGCGGAGTGGTTGTCCTTGCGCGAAGCGCTGCCACTCGGCTTCGAGCTGCCGTGAGCCGCGAAACCGAAAGCTACGACCAGGCCTACCGCGATGACCCGGCACTGCCACCGCATACCCGACGGGCACGTCCGCGCCTAGCTCGAACCGGGGGAACTGCCGTGCCTGTTCCGCGGGTTCGGCGTGGTGGGTCTACACGAAGGTCTGGGGCCATGGCACCAAAGCTCCAGCCCACGTTCTACCTGCGTGCGGACGGCGCCTACGGCTTCGAGGTCGGATGGCTGGGCGGCTTCCAGGGCTTCGCGAGCTGGACCTTCCGAAGCCATCCCTCCCTCACAGAGAAAGCCCAGGGGTTACCTGGGCTTTCCAATGGAGCCGAGGATGGGATTTGAACCCACGGCCTGCTGATTACGAATCAGCGTGACTTGTGTTGACCTGCTGATTCTGAGTGTTGACACATTCCCCGATTCCGTTTTTTATACGGTGTTCTTGGTGTTGACAAGGTACGACCTGAGTTGACCCCAAGGCTCGACCTGGGTCCGACTTGAGTTCACGGTACGACCTGGGTACGACCTGAGTCCTGCTGATTCGGACTGCTGATTCCACGGCCACAGCCCTTCCTGAGACCCCATGAAGGCTCGCATCAACAAGCGCCTGGTGGACAGCACCCAGCCCCCGCCCGGCAAAAAGTTGCTGGTGTACGACACCCAGCTGGTGGGCTTCGGGCTGGCGGTCTACGCCAGCGGGCGCCGCTCCTTCTTCGTCGAGTACGGCGGCAAGGGCCAGCGCCGCCGCATGACCCTGGGCGCCCATGGCCTCCTCACGGTAGAGCAAGCCCGCGAGCTGGCGCTGGCCAAGCTGGGCGCCGTGGTCCAGGGCGAGGACCCCCTGGCCGAGCGACAGGGTCGGCAGCGCGCCCTGCGCTTCGGTGACTTCCGGAATGAGTACATCGAGGTCGTCAAGGAGCGCAAGAAGCAGCCCCGCCACGATATCCGCTATCTGGCCATGGCCAACGAGCACTGGAAGCAGCGGCCCCTGGAATCCATCACCCCACGTGACGTACAGGGCCTGATGCTCGAGGTCAGCAAGCGGGGCCGCACCACCGCCAACCGCTGGCTCGCGTCCGTGCGCGCTTGCTTCGAAGAGGCGCGGCGGCAGGGGCTCGTCCCCCACAACCCAGCCATGCACATCCAGCAGTTCAAGGAGAACCCGCCTCGCAGTCGCGTGCTCAACGACGAGGAGTATACCAAGGTAGTGGGTGCCGTCGATGCGATCACCGATCCCTTCGTGCGCCTGGCCTTCCTGATGCTGCGCAACACCGGGGCCCGTAAGTCCGAGGTGCTGAGCGCCCGCTGGGATCACATCGACCTCGACGCGGGCACTTGGCGCATCCCCTCCCCCAAGGCGGGCGATCCCCAGGTCATGCCGCTGGACGTACAGACCGTGGAGCTGCTGCGAGGCGCGGAGCGCATGGGGCCGTGGTTGATCCCTGGCAGGGATCCCAGCAAGCCCCGGCGGGACCTCAAGCGACCGTGGCAGAAGATCCGCGAGGCCATTGGGCTGCAGGACGTGACCATCCACGACGTGCGCCGCACTTTTGGGCTGCACGTCACCAAAGCGGTCGGATTGCACGTGGCGTCCAAGCTCCTGCGGCACTCAGACATCCGGGTGACGCAAAAGGTCTACGCACCGCTGGGGATCGATGAGCTGAGGGCTGCGATGGTGAAAACGCAGACGCGGCGGGAGGAGATTGTGGAGGAGGTGAAGAGGAGGGAGGGCGAAGCTGAGGAGTAGTGTCGGGTACTGTTGGCCAGGGCCAGGACGAGCTGGTGCTCCGCGTGGTCATAGGAGCCTGTAGGGCATAGGCGTTGCGGACTCTGCTTTCGCAGGGGTTCCGTGACGCCCGTGCCGAATCACGGCGAGCGCTCCGAGACGACCGCTGAAGCGGGTTCTGCGCCGTAGCGCCGGCTGAAGGCGTGTTTTCAGCACGTCGATGTCGGTGCTGAAAGCAGGGAGCGCAGCAGCCGAACCAACTCTTGGAGCTTGTGCATGTCTACCTTCTTCCTTCTCTTCATCACGACCTCGACGATGGAGTCGTCGTTCGTGTAGTCGGGCGTACGCTGGACGGGCCGACAGGTGGCTCAGTTCAGCCGTCCTGGGGGCGGCTCGGTTCAGCCGTCCCGAGGTGGCTCGGTTCAGCCGTCCCGAGGTGGCTCGGTTCAGCCGTCCCGGAGGTGGCTCAGTCCAGCCGTCCTGGAGGTGGCTCAGGTATGCCGTCCCCTGACACGTGGGCCCGCCGGGCTGAACAGGGCCAATGGTTCCGATCCATCGGATGGGTGTAGCGGGCCGGTCATCCTGTCAGTCGTGTCTTGTTTGGGAATACTTCCAGTAGCCGAGCGCCATGAATATGCTGCCCGAAATCATGTTGCCCATCGTCACCCAAAGCAGGTTGTAGGCCATTCCAAATACGCTCACGGTCTCGGGGTGTTTACCGAGAAGAGCGATGGAAAACAGAGTCATGTTAGCGACAGAGTGTTCGAAACCGCTTGCGATAAAGGCGAACAGGCACCAGAAGATGACAATGCACTTCGCCGCATCGTTTGTCGTCCGCCCAGACATCCACAAGGCAAGGCAAACGAGCCAGTTGCAAAGTATGCCACGCGCCAGGAGTTCGACAGGGGCTGCGTTCATCTTGGCGCTGACTATCTGGTTCAGGAATGACGAGCTGTCGCTGACCATCCCTCCTGCCCCGCCCAGGCAGAAAATGGCAGCGAGTACCACCGCTCCCACGAGGTTGCCGGTCCAGACGGTGAGCCAAACTTTCGCAACACTTCCACTGCTTGTCGTTTTCCGAAGCCACCCTAACGTCATGTACATGGTGTGTCCGGTGAACAGTTCGGAGCCTGCGAAGACCACCAGGGTAAGAGCAATCCCAAAAGTCGTTCCCATGACGAGCTTCTGATAGGCGGGATCAACGGTAGTTCCGAGGATGAAGATGAGGATTATTCCAAAGCCGATATACGCTCCCGCCATCATCGATCCGATGAAAAATCCGATCGGATTTCGCTTCAGCGAGTCAGCCCTCGTGGCGGCGGCTTTTGCAAAGTGATCGATGGTATCCCTGTACATCTTCCTCCTCCCTTTTTAGCACCTACGCATGACCTACATCCAGGTTTCGGCAAGATTTCAGAACGGAGCGCATAGCCCCGATGAACGTCAAAGTCCAAACCAAAAGTGCGAACCAACCCCAGTACTTGGGTATAACAAAGAGACCCTTCATACCACTGGCTGCAGACAGAGCAATGGTACAGGCCGTAAACATGCCCATGGGGAAGACCCGCCCCCAAG
>CAZVHW010000235.1:0-10857 GCA_964626835.1 uncultured Enterobacterales bacterium | reverse complement strand
GAGCTGTGGATGGGCGGCTCGGGGCTCTGGGGCGCTGACGAGAACGACAACGTGGTGCTCACCGGCAACGTCCAGGCGCGGCAGACCGTGGCGGCCACCGAGCTGGCGGTGCAGAGCAACGCCGACGCCAGGGCGCTGGTAGACGAAGCCTGGCGCGAGGCCCTGCTGGGCCAGGTCAGCGACGCCACAGGCTGGAATCCGTACCACACGGAGGTCGAGTACGCGCAAGAGCACGCCGCGAACGCCGTGGCGCTGGCCGAGGAGGCGCTGGCCATCACGTGCGAGTGGAGCGGCGCCCACAGCGTGGAGGTGGACCTGCTGGAACAGGATCTGGACTGGCGCTATCCGGACGATGTCTACTACGAGGGTGACCACGTTGGGGGGCCCCCCTTCGAGCCCGGTTTCTGTGGACGGGAGCCGGCACTCACGAGCGGGCAAGAGGAGGAACAGGTCTATCGTCTGTCCTTCGACTTCCCCCCCGGCGACGGCGACCCCTGCCTCGAGTTCCCCTGGGACGCCGAAGTCTACGCCACCGTCCCCGCCCTGATGGACGACACCATCGTCTCGGTGGACGCCACCCTCTACGGGGCCGAAGGAATGGGCCTCCCCCTCTCCTCCGGCCTCGTGCGCCTGGAAGAAGACCTCTGGCTGGTCAAGGACACCCGCACCGTGCACATAGCCGCCGTCTTCGAGCACAGCGACGGCACCATCGTCTTCGAGGACCGCACCGCCGACGAGGACGACCACGTGGGCTGGGAGTTCCTGCTGGTCGAGGGCGACGAAGAGCTGGCGCTGGACGTCGCCCGCCGCACCAACCTGCACCCCACGGTCGAGCTGTTCTGTCCCGCGCTCCCCGAGGAGGAGGAGAGCTGCTCGGGCTGCAGCGGGCGTCGGGGTGGGCCCGCCCTGTTGGCTGGCCTGCTGGCACTCCTGGGCGTGTCCTCGAGACGGACTGATCGTAGGGGCGGGTTTCACACACGCCCGAGGCAAAGTGGCTGGGGAGACGGGCGGGCGTAAAGCCCGCCCCTACGGAAACCGTGGCGATGTCGGAAAAGGCGAAGACCCTCCTCGCCATCGCGGCGCCCTTCGTGCTGGGCGCGCTGGTCCTGGTGGGCCTGGACCGAGCGGCGGCACCGGACGGCGAGAGCGAGCGGGAGCGGATGGTGCGCACGCAGCTGGTCGGCCAGGGCATCACCCACACGGCCGTGCTCGAAGCCATGGGCACGGTACCCCGGGAGCGCTTCATGCCCGACGAGACCCGCCACCGGGCCTACGCGGACGGAGCCCAGCCCATCGGGCACGGGCAGACCATCAGCCAGCCGTGGATCGTCGCCGCGATGACCCAGGCCCTCGATCCCCAGCCGGGTGACAAGGTGCTCGAGGTGGGTACGGGCCTGGGGTACCAAGCCGCTGTCCTGGGCCACATCGTCCAACAGGTGCACACCATCGAGATCCTGGAGCCTCTGTGCGAAGGCGCGCGGACCAACCTGGCCGACCTGGGCATCGACAACGTCCACGTCCACTGCGGCGACGGCTACCGCGGGCTGCCCGACCACGCGCCCTTCGACGGCATCCTGGTCGCCGCGGCCCCGGACCACGTGCCCCAGGCGCTGACGGAGCAGCTGGCCGTTGGCGCCAAGCTGGTCATCCCCGTGGGCCCCCAGATCCGCGGCCAGGACCTGCTGGTCATCACGCGCACCGACGCCGGCCTCGAGCACGCCACCATCGCACCTGTACGCTTCGTGCCGATGACAGGGGAGGCGCAGGATCCCAACGCCCGCTAGCGCCCCGCCCCGCACCGCTCGAGCCAGGCGGGGAACAGCGCGGATTCGTGGCTGTCGATCAGGGCGCCGTCGGGCCAGCTGCGGTGCTCGACCGTGCCTTCGCCAAACCGGGCCAACCAGACACCCGCAGAGGGATCGGCGGGGTCTTCCCAGGTCCACGCCGGGGTGTAGCCCTCGAAGAGGGTGTCCCCCTGAGTGGGCCCCTCGAGGCTCCACGCCTCGTAGCTGCTGTCGTAGAAGCTGGAGAAGGCGGAAAGCCAGACATCGTCACCGTGGATGACCGCGTCGTAGATGTTGGCTTGGGCGAGCTCCTCCGACAGCTCCATCGTGCTCGCTGTGCCCGACGCGAGGTCAACCTCGAGGAGCCCGCCGTCGAGCACCAGATCGTCACCGTCCAGGTAGGCGCCGTGGGCCGCGACCCGCGCCATGTCGCCGTCGAGGTTCCAGCGTCCGGATGGGTTGGGCAGGCCCAAAGGGATCTCCTCGACCACATCCATGCTCTCGGGATCAACCCCCAACAGCGTCCCATCCCCCGCCAGCGTCCACGCTCGAAGCTGATCCCAAGCCTGCAGCGTCACCCACAGCAGGCCATCGTGTACGAACAGCTGGCTCGCTTCCGCCATGCCGTCGTCGTCGGTCCAGGGCGACAGGTCCACCCGCCCGATCTCCTCCCCCGTGTCCCACTGTGCCACCAGCAGGTAGTCGGTCTGGTACAGGCTCACGAACACCCTCTCGCCCCAGAAGACCGCGGCCTGGGGATTGGTGCCGTTGCCGACCGAGTACTGAGCCACGGTGGCACCGGTCTCGGGATCCACGAACTGCAGGTTGTCGCCGTAGTACCTGTTGATGACCAGCAGCCATGCGCCCGCACAGCCGGCGACGTTGTCGGAGTGAGCGGGCTCTCCGAGCGCGAGCCAGTCACCCGTCTGGGGATCGAGCACGCTGTAGGAGCCGGTCTCGCGCGAGGTGTCCGTCTCGGTCACGATGACCCGCTCGGGACCGTCGTAGGTCCAGAAACCGGTCGGGGGCGTCCAGTCTCCCGGGAAGGCCGGGATGCCCGCCGTGTCTTGGGGCGTGGTGCACGCACAGCCGTGGAGAGTCAAGGTCAGGAAGCAGAGCCGCGCCACCATGCCATCCTCCACCGAGAGCAGCCGTTTCACCCACTGGTTATAGCCCGTCCACGCCACCGCCAAGGACGAGCAGCCCTCCATGTCCAGCCCAACGAAGCGCCGGCTCCCCTGGCCCGCCTTCTCGAGCGGCCTGGTGGTGGTGGCTCTCGCACTGTTCCTGATGCGACCGGTGCTCACGGGGGGCATCCCCATCGTATCGGACCACATGGCCCACTTCTTCCAGGCCTGGGACCTGTGGGAGCACCGCCTGTTCCAAGGCCGCCTCACCGGCTGGAGCGACTGGTGGTTCATGGGCTACCCCGCCGGGGACCTCTACCACCACGGCGTGGAGCTGTGGACGGTCGCCTGGCGCTTCCTCACGCTGTCCCTGCTGTCCTGGGAAACAACCTACTCCCTGGCCTTCGTCGCCTACTTCGTGTTCTCGGGGCTGGCCCTGCACTGGTTCGGCCACCGCACCGTCGGCTGGCTGGCGGGCTTCGCCGCGGCCTGTCTCTGGCTGCTCGACCTGGGTGAGTACGAACACGGAGGCTGGCTGTACTTCGTGCGGGCAGGGGTGTGGACCCAGGGCCTGAGCATGGCCTTCTTCCTGCTCGGCCTGGCCTGGCTCTGGCAGGCCATGGACAGGGGCCGAGCCCGAGATCACGCCCTGGCCGCGCTGGCCATGGGCTTCTCCATCCTCTGCTTCCCCGTCACCCTGGTGCTGCTCGTCGCCGTCGCTCCCCTCCTCTTCCTGGCGCGGCTGATGGTCTGGAAGCCACCGCGGCTCTCCATGGTCGTCGCCGTGGCGGTCGTTGGCCTGCTCGCAGCTGGCCTGGCCGCCTACTGGTGGGTCCCCATGGCCGCCCGAACGGGCTGGACCGAGCCCGTGGGCACCCGCTGGCTCCCCCTGCGGGACGTGGTCGGCGGCTTGCTGCGGGGCGACCTGTTCTACAACGTCTCCCCCATCGTCATCTACGCGGCCTACGCGGGGGGTATCGTCGGGCTGCTGCGCCGCAAGCCCATCGCATTGCTGTTGCTCCTCCTCCCCCTGCTGCTCCTGCTGTCGGCGGGCGACGAGGTCGGGCCCGCCCTGGCACGAGTCACCGACAGCGAGGCCCTGGCCCGCTTCCAGTTCAAGCGCTTCACGGTGCCAGCCAAGGCCTGCCTGTTTCTGCTGGCGGGGTACTCCCTACAGACCCTCTGGGACGCAGCGTGGGCCCTGACAAGCTGGGAAAGCGTGGCACCCCGCGCCCGCAAGCTGCTTCGACCCGCCATCCCACTGCTCTTCCTCGCTGCGGCCGCGGCACTGCTGGCCTGGCAGGCCCCAGCCCTGCGCACGCGCCTGGACGCCCTGGACCTCCCCACCGCCGGTGACGGAGGCCGGTGGGAAACCTACCAGCAGCTCAACGCCTGGGTCCGCGAGCGCAAGGCCGAGCACCCGGGCTTCTGGCGCATCGCCTACGAGGAGCCCGAGTTCGAGCAGTTCTTCTGGTCCGCCCCCGTCTACACCGGGGTCCCCGGCTACAAGCCTGGCTTCAACTGCTGCCGCATCTTCGGCTACATCCCCCGCGGCAACCACAACGCGCTCTACAAGCTCCTGTCGATCCGCTACGTCATCACCGACGGCACCTTCCCTCCGCGCACCGGACTCAGCCCCCTCACCAACTTCCAGGAGTTCCAGGTCTACGAGTTCGAGGGCTTCACTCCCGAGCGCGCCAGCCTCGAAGGGTCGGGTGAGATCGAGGTGCTCGACTTCGAACCCGAGCACATCCGCCTGCGCCTGTCGGGCACCGACGGTCGAGGCAACCTGAAGGTCCACGTGGCGCACTACCACCGCTGGTCTGCCACCCTCGACGGTCAGCCCGTTCCGATCTCGGCGGCTCCTCCCTTCGAGGGGCAAGATCCCGTGCTGATGACCGTACCCGCCAACGATGGCGAGCTGGTGCTCAGCTACCACCACCGCCCGGTGGACTGGCTGGGCATCCTGCTCACGCTGCTGGCCCTGGCGTCCACGGGGTGGTTGTGGGTCCGGGGTGCGAGGCCGGTGATGCCCCGCCCATCGAGCCGCGTTGGCGGGAGGGCGTAAAGCCCTCCCCTACACCTGAATCGGCGGGTCTTCGAGCGGTTCGTGCGTTCGGTCCACCAGGTACAGCGGCCGCCGCTTGGCTTCGTCGTAGATGCGGCCGACGTACAGGCCCAGGATGCCGATGGTGAACAGCTGCACGCCGCCCAGGAAGAGCACGATGACCACGGTGGAAGCCCAGCCGATGACGTGGCCGGGGTCGTAGTACTTTGTCCAGACCGCCCAGACACCCAGCCCCAGCCCCAGCACCGCAGCGGCCAAGCCCACGTACGACGCCAGGGACAGCAGCGCCGAAGAAGACGACAGCATGCCGTCCATGGCGAAGCGCAGCATCTTGGTCATGCCGAACTTGGTGGTGCCCGCCTGACGGCCGGGGCGTTCGTAGGGCACCGCTTCTCGGGGGAAGCCCAGCCAGAACACCATGCCGCGAAGGTAGCGGTGGCGCTCCCGCATGGCCTTGAGCTGCTCGAGGGCGCGGCGGTCCAGCTGGTAGAAGTCCCCCACGTCGCTGGGGGTGGGTATCGGAGAGAGCCACTGCATGATGCCGTAGAATCCGCGTGCGGTGGTGAGCTTGAGCCAGCTCTCGCCGTGCCGCGTCTTGCGTTGACCGTAGACCACCGCCGCGCCCGCTCGCCAACGACGAACCATCTCCAATGCGACCTCGGGCGGGTCCTGCAGGTCGGCATCCATGACCACCACCGCGTCGCCCCGCGCCAGGTCCATGCCCGCCGTCAGCGCCATCTGGTGACCGAAGTTGCGCGACAGGCGCAATCCCCGGAAGCGCGGATCCCGGGTGTTCTGGGCTTCGATCATCTCCCACGAACGATCGCGGCTGCCATCGTCCACGAGCAGCACCTCGATCCCGAGGTCGTCCAGGCCGCCGAAGACCGCCGTGACGCGCTCGAACAGGGTCTCGAGGACCGGTTCCTCGTTGAAGACGGGGATGACGATGCTCAGTAGCTGCATGGCACCTGGTGGCCTTCGGGGGAGCGGCAGAGCTCCGGGGGTGGGATCAGCTCGGGACGGAGGACGGGTATCTCGGCCATTCCATCCTGCCACGAATAGCGGGTTCCCATGGAGTCTCCGCTGTAGAGGCTGGCCCACCAAGCAAAGGGCAGCGCGGTGGCCAGGCCAACCGCGACCACCGCGGCGATGGCACGGCGACGCCCCGAGAGCAGCCGCCAGCTGGCGATCAGACCGAAGAGCAGCAGCGACGCCGAGCTGCCCAACACCCCCGCCAACCAGGCACCGCTGAAGTACCGCAGCTCCACTCGGTTCTCCCCGGGTCCCAGGGGCACCGCGAGCTCCAGCCCGTCGGCGCGCAGGACGTCCACGGGGTCGCCGTCCACCGTCGCGTTCCAGTGACCGTCCCACGGGTGGTGCACCACGAGCCAGGCCCGGCCGGGGGTCTGCGCCTCGAAGACCTGGCGGTTGAACGCAGCGTACACGAGCTCCACGGAACGCGTCCCGATGTCCTCGTCGGGCACGGGCTCACCGGACGACGCCTCGATCACGCAGGAGCCCCGCTCCGGGTCGACGCCCGGGAGGAGATCGTAGGCCCCCTCGCGGTCCTGGGCCCAGGTCGGCAGGTGGCAGATGCGCGCCAGCTCCGGGTGAAACTCGAACCCACGCCGTCCGTGGTCACGCACACCCGCCTGCTCCATGCCCAACCCGGCGCCATGCAAGCCGGCGTAGAACTTCAGCTCGGCGTTCTTGCGCTCGAGCTGGTCCGACCAGCTGGGAGTGGGCACCCTGGCCTGAACCCAGGTCCCCCGCGCCAGCACCATGCCGGTCTGCACGACCACCGTCAGCACCAGCACGCCCGCGGCCCAGCGCCAACGGGGACGCCAAGCCAGCAGCCCGAACGAACCCAGGGACACCACCCCCACCGCCACCACCGCCAGCTCGTAGCTCCACGGAATGGCCCGGATCTGCTGGGGATTGACCACCGTGTGCTGGGGATCGATCCAGCTCCAGACCCACGGCGCCATCGCCTGGGCCACGAGGGCCAGCGCCGCCACGCCCATCAAGCCCCAGCGGGCGCGGCCATCGCCCTCCTGGCGGTCCCAGGCCTTCCAACCGAGCAACCCCAACACCAGGAAGATCACGGGCAGCAGCTGCGCCAACCGTCCGGGCACCCGGAAGGCCTTGGCAAAGGGGATCAGCTCCCAGCCCCAGCGGTGGACCGGCGTGCGACCTCCGAGGGTGTAGAACCACACCGCCACGGCCAGGCCGAGCAAGGGCCAGACCCAACGGGACAGGCGCAGGCCCGCGATGCGTGCGATGGGCAGCAGCAACAGGACCAGCAGAAGGGACGAACCACCGAAGGCACCGTGCACGTCGGCGTGCAAGGGCAGGAACAGGTTGGCCAGATCCCCCGCCAGGGTGTCCTGGTAGGCGCAGGCCCAGTCGTACTCCCGCCCGATCCGCGCCGTATTGGCCGCCATGAAGTCCAGGCCGAAGGGGATGAGCAGCGACGCCGACAGCCCCACGCCCAGCGCACCCCAGCCGGCGCTTCGCAGGTAGAAGCGAAGGGGGGAGGGCCAAGGATCCCGCGGCGTCCCCAACCCCGCGGCGCCGAGCATCGGCAGCGCGAGCACGAAGAGCGCAGCGGCGAGGGCCCCGAAGTAGGCGAACTGAGGATGCCCGCTGCAGAGCAACCACCACGTGGCCAGCACCACCGCCAAAGGCGCTGCCCGACTGCGCCGATCCAACCAATACCAGCCCGCCGCGCCCGCCAACAGGAAGGTGCCCGTCCACGCTTCCATGGTGGCCGCAAACCGGAACAGGTCCAGCATGCGCAGGTTGTAGAGCGTCAGCGTGGCGAGCAACCAACCCAGCCACAAGGGCAAGCCCATGCGCCGCAGCAGCTTCCACACGCAGAGATGGGCGACACCGAGGGAGACCAACCGGAACAGCGTGTTCCAGTCCAGCGCCAAGCCCTGCCAGTAACCAGGGAGTGCAGCGCACACCCAAGCGATGGGGTGGTGCAACCCTCCCAGGCTCAAGGCCGCGGCCGTCTGCCCGTGATGGAACCCCGGGACATACAGAGGGTACGAGCCGTGAAAGACCGAGAGCAGCAGCTCCATCTGGTACTCGATCGCGTAGACCGGGTAGTCGTTGCCGATGGTCTGGCCGGACAGACCCGGGACCAACCACCAGAGCAGCACGAAGGGCTGCACCAGCGCTAGCAGGTACCAGCCGTGGGACCTCCACCATGAGGCGCTGGAGAGCTGCATGGGTCCTGCTGGGGGGGCTGGGAGGGTAGGATGGAACCTCCCGAACGTTACACGGGTGCTCTGAGCGCCGCAAGGCCGCCCCCACCGCCCGTACACCACGGAACCCGATGACCCCACCCGAGCCCGAGGCAGCACAGGACGGCGCCACGCCCTCGGGCCAGCTCGCCGCGTTCGCTACCCGCTGGGCCGCCCTCCCCGGTCCCCTGCGCCTGATCCTGTCCGACGTCCTGCTGCCCACGGCGCTCTTTCTGTCGGGGACCCTCTGGATCACCGGAGCGACGGCCCGCCACCCCTCCACGGTGGTGAGCAACAAGCTGTTCAGCCTCCAGCCCATCGACTACGGTGCCACGGTCTGGTTCTTCGACTGGGTGCGCCAGGCCCTCGACAGCGGCACACACATCCTCGAGCCCGACGTGGTCTGCGCCCCGGGCGGCACCACCCTGGGCACCAACTTCCCCAACTGGCTGGACGCGATCGCGGCCGCGCCTCTGATGGCCGCCTTCCCTTTCCCCACCGGCTACAACCTGTGGCTGGCGCTCATCCCCGTGCTGGGAGCCTTCGCGGCCTACGCCGCCCTGCGCTGTCTGACCCAACACCGAAGCCTGGCGCTGCTGGGGGCCTGGCTGTTCGGCTTCAACGCCTTCTCGTACTACCAGGCCGTGATGGGCCGCCCCACCATGGCCCTGGTGGCCGTACTGCCGCTGTTTCTGGCCGCCTGGTTGAGAGCCACGGGCTCGAGCGGGTGGCAGCGGGCGATCTGGTCCCTCTCGGCCGGCGCTCTGGGCGCTCTGGCCGTCTGGTTCTACGTGCTCTGGGGACTGCTGGCGGGGCTGGTGGGGGCCCTGGTCTGGTTCGGGAGGCTCGTGTTTCCGCCGAAGACCACGAGCCGACGCGGCATCCTGCTGACGGCCCTCCTGGCGCTGGCTTCGGCCACCTTCTGCACTGCGCCCTACCTCTACCAGGCCACGGTGCTGCAGGCACGTTTTCCGGCGCCCAGCGCCGCGGTGGCCGGCGACCGCCCTGGCGGCGGACCACCCCCATGGGTCCAGGGCGGCCATGGCCCCCCGGAGCAGCGCCTGCTCGCCCCATGGGAACCCGAGCTGTGGCGCTTCACCAGCGCCATGATCCGGGATCGATTTCACCGGTCGGGTGATCGGGAAGGCCCCGCGGACACCGACGCGGTCGTCGGCGAGATGTCGCGCCACGCCCTCCCCCTGGACACGGCCTGGCGAGGCGTTGCCCAGCGGGGCGACCCGTATGGGCTGCTTCCCCTGACTTGGCTGGCCCCCCTGGTCCTGCTACTGGGCCTGGCGGGCGGCCGCAGGTCGTGGCCCTGGCTCGCGGCCAGCCTGCTTTTCTACGCCCTTGCGCTCGGCCCCTGGGTGCTGGTCTCCGAAGGCATGCACACCAGCGCACTGTTGATAGGCGGCCAGCGCCTGCGATTGCCTCTGTGGTTCGTGGCTCAGGCACTCCCGGAAGCCGGCAGCTTCATCAAGCCGGGCAGGCTGTTCCCGGGATTTCTTCTCTGCATGGTGGTGACCCTGACCGTGGCGCTGGATGCCCTGAGGGTTCGCATCGCGACCTGGCTGGGCCCTGCCGGACCGCGGGCCAGCTGGCAGCGCGCAGGCTGGACGGTCCTGGTACTCCTCCTCGCCCTGATCCAGGGATTGGCCCTCGCCGCCGAGGTCGAAGAGCTGGACGACCCGCGACCCTACGAGCCCCACGCCTTCCACGTCCAGATGAAAGCCGACGACCAAGACTACGCCATCATCGAGCTGCCCATGGGCTTGGGTCAGGCGCTCGGGGGGTTCCAGGCCATCCACGGCAAGCGCCGAGCCGACGACCACCACGACGCCCTGAGCGCCCAGCGCGACGGCGAGCCACCACCCACGGATTGTTTCCGGGATCCGATGCTGCGAGCGCTGTGGGATCTGGGCCGCACCCAGGTCGCAGCGGCATCCCTGGACCCCACGGACGTGCGCCAAGCTCGCGACGCGGGCTTCCGCTACGTGCTGGTCTACCTGGAGGCCTACCCTTCCCTCGAGCGCCAAGGGCTCGCCTACGACCTCGACCAGGTCCTCGAGACCCTGGAAACCAGCTTGGGACAGCCCGTGTGGGAGGACGACCAGCTGGTGGTGTTCGAGCTTCCCTGACGGTCGTCGACGGAGCGCAGGGTTCGACACGCTGCCGACGAGCGAGGACCCACCGACTCCGGGGCGCGTGACATCCGCCTTTCGCCCCCCCCCAGTTCGGCCCACCATCGCCACCGGGATACGACCTAGCTCGTCCTTCATCCATCGAGGCACCCGTGGCCAGGCTCGCCTCCGCGTCCCTCCTGCTCGCCCCCCTGCTCCTCGCTGCCTGCGAGCTCGACTTCAACCGGGATCCCGACGACACGACGGCCGATGGTTTGGACGGTGACGCCGACGGCGACGGCTTCGAAGACGATCAAGACTGCGACGACGGCGACCCAGCGGTGTACCCAGGCGCCGAGGAGTGGTGCAATGGCATCGACGACGACTGCGACGAGGAGGTGGACGAGTACGACGCGGTCGACGTGGCCGCCTGGTACCCGGACGCCGACGGCGACGGCTACGGGGAGTCCAGCGGCGCGGTGTTGGCCTGCGATGCCCCGAGCGGGT
>CAZVHW010000234.1:0-10866 GCA_964626835.1 uncultured Enterobacterales bacterium | reverse complement strand
TCCACAACGGCCTCTTCGCGGTCATGGACGGCACCTTCGCCGGCGACGGCCCCGGCCCCCGCTGCATGGTCCCCTACGTCAAGGACGTCATCCTGGCCTCTGCCGACCAGACCGCCATCGACGCGGTAGCCGCAAAGCTGATGGGCTTCGACCCCATGTCCATCAAGTTCATCCGCATGGCCCACGACATGGGCCTGGGCGTGGGCGATCCCCGCGAGATCGAGATCGTGGGCGACACCATCACCGGGAACGAGAACTGGAACTTCGACGGGCCCTACAAAGAGATGACCTTCGCCTCCAAGAACCAGCACCGCATCTACTGGGGCCCCCTCAAGGGCCCGGTCGAGTGGTCGCTCAAGACCTGGATGGCGCCCTGGGCCTACATCGCATCGGTCATCTACCACGACATGTACTGGTACCCGAAGAACGGCAACGAGCGCGTGCTCGAGGTCCTACGCAGCGACTGGGGCCGGCTGTTCGAGAACTGGGAGAACCTCACGCCGGACGAGAAGGGCTGGACCGAGCTGGGGCTCCCACCGGGTGGCTACAAGCACGACACTCCCGCCCTGCTCAAGAAGGGCGTTGGCCTGGTCTGGGGCGCCCTCAAGGAATCGCCCGAGGTCGCCAATCGCCTCCGGCGCAGGGCCCAAGGCAAGGCGGACGATGGCACCATCCCGCCCTGCTGCTCGGGGCGCTGAAGGGACCTCGGTCACATCCTGGGCCGAACACAAAGCCCTCGCATCACCGGGACGGTGAGCGCGTGGTAGACTGGGCGGCTCCTCCCGGCAGGTGACGGAGAGAAAAAAGCATGGGCACCAGCCAGCGCCTGTACGAGATCCACGAAGTCCTGGGGACAGGGTCCTTCGGGTCCGTGTACAGGGCGGAGCTCTATGGCAGCGCGGGTTTTCGCAAGTCCCTGGCCCTCAAGTTGCTGCACCCAGACCGCGCCAGCTCACCCGACATCTTGCGCCGCCTCCGCGACGAAGCCCGACTGCTGGCCCATGTCGCGCACCCGGGGATCGTGCAGGTCTTCGACCTCGTGCGCCTGGACGGCCAGTGGACCGTCATCATGGAGCACGTGCCCGGCGCCAGCCTCCGTGAGCTCGTCGGGCTGGGCACGGTTCCGGTCATCTGTGCGGTGCAGATCATGGAGCGCATCGCCGAGGCGCTCGACGCAGCCCACAACGCAAAGGACGGCGACAAACCCCTCGAGCTCGTTCACCGGGACATCAAGCCCTCGAACGTTCTCGTCACCGGCGACGGCAGCGTGAAGCTGGTGGACTTCGGTGTGGCCTTGGCCAACGCCGACGTACGCGAGGCCAACACGGACGAGCTGTTCTTCGGCGCGCCCGAGTACATGGCCCCCGAGCGCTGGCACTTCACCGACACCCCAGCCGCCGACGTCTATGCCCTCGGCGCCGTGATGTACGAGCTCATCACCGGCGAACTGCTGGGCCGCACCAGCGCCAACCTCGCAAAGCACTGCGACATCATCGAGGACGCCTCGGGCCGCCTGTTCCGCCTGGAGAGCCGTGAGCTGCGCGAGCTCGTCGAGCGCATGCTGGCCTACGAACCCGAAGAGCGTCCCTCGCCGAGAGAGGTGGCGCTGGCCTGCAAGCAGCTCATCCCCTCTCTCCCCGGACCCTGGCTACGGGACTGGTCCGAGCGAGAGGTACACCGCGCCGTGGCCCTGCGCCTGCCCATCCACAACGACCCCTTGGTGGGCAGGCTGCTGGCCGAGACCAGCGACGACGAACTCACCGCCGTCCTGTCCTCGAAACCCACCCGCCTCATGGCCGGTCTACGATTGGGCGTACTGGCGGTGATGGCCCTGTTCGCAGTCCTGGCGTGGTGGGCCGTCCGGGAAGCGTCCGAACAAGACGAGTCACCCGACGCCACCATGGCTCAGGCCGCACCGGCTCCACCACCACGATCCAGCATCGCCCAGCCCACCGAGCCGACCGAGCTCACCGAACCCGTCGCGACCTCCACGTCAGCCACGGCCAGCGTACGCACGGTGGGCGACGCACGGCAGGTCTTCCTGGTGCGCGACGGCAGGCGGCACTCCCCGGGCTTGCTCCCGGTAGGAACCTACGACATCGAAGCCCACTTCGATGGCGGCTGGGTCCTGGCCGGGCACGTCGAGCTGTCGGAAGACGCAACGATCACCATCGACTGCGACAGCAAGCAGACCCTCTGCCGGCTGCAGTGAGCGCCCACTGGCCACCGTGGGGGTTCAGGTAGCGCCGGGCTTCCTGCGCCGCGGGCGGTCCACCGGAGTCGCCGATAGCGGGTCCTCGGGCCAGGCGTGCTTGGGGTACCGGCCTCGCAGGTCCTTGCGCACCTGGGCGTAGGTCTCCCGCCAGAAGCTCTCCAGGTCCCGTGTGATCTGGGCGGGGCGCTGGTTGGGGGCCAGCAGGTGCACGAGGAGAGTGACCCGGCCACGCACCATGCGGGGGGTCTGCCGAAGACCGAAGAGCTGCTGAATGCGAGCGGCGAGCACCGGAGGTTCCGCTTCGACCCCTTCCGCCCAACCCCTCCCCAACAACCCACCCGTGTCGGGATAGCGCAGCCGCACCGTGCTGCCCGAGGGGACGGGAAAACGCTCGGGCGCGTGGCGCTCGAGTGCCTTGCACTGCCGGTGGCCCAGGCGACCCAGGATCTCGTTCTTCCACGGCAGGCCGCGTAGGTCGTCGAAGCTGCGACGGCCGAGGCAGAGTTCGGGCAGCAGGCTGCCCAGATCGGACAGGTCGGGCCAGCCGAGCTCCGGTAGGTGGTGAGCCAGGAACCGAACGCGGTCCACCAAGGCAGCGGCCTCGGCGTCCAGCTTCAAGGCGCGCTCTGGATGCGCGGCGGCCTTCTGGGCGAGGATGTGCGCGACGGCGTCCGGATCCGGTGGCCGAAGTGCGGGTTTTTCCTCGATCACCAGATCGCGGTACCGCGTCACGCGTCGCCCCACGACGGCCTCACGGGTGACATCGAAGCCGAGGACCTCTTCGGTCCGCAGGTCCAGCCAGCCTGCCTCGAGGGCCACGGCGGCGCTGGCGAGGTGCTCGGCGCGCACGCCCCGCCTGGCCGCCCGCAAGGAGACCGCGAGGATCAGCTCGCTGCCCTCGGCAGCACTGCCCTCGGACAGCCGGACTCCTCGCCCGCCCACCATGCGGTATCGGCGCTCCCCAGCACTGCGCTGCCGGGCGACGCGGTCCGGGAAACCGGCGAGCAGCCAGCCCGCGCGCTGACGATCGGTGCTCGACCCGGAAGGAGGCGGCTCTCGGCCCAGGGCGCGCCGGGCAACCCGGGCCAGCTGGTCACTCACCCGCACCAGCTGTCGCAGAGCGCCGCGATCCGCAGAGGGGACGGGCGAGCCCGCCTGCCAAGCGACGAGGACCGCCAGCCGCAGGTCGAGGTCGCTGCCGCCTCCTGACGAAGCCGCGTCGCGCAGCGGATCTCGCTCGCTGGCCAGAGCAGCCAAGGCGGCAGCCTCCTCCAGCTGTCCGTCGGCATGCCCGGCCGCCACCACCCGCGCCAGGCGGGGGTGCACGGGCAGGGCCTCGAGCTGCTCGCCCAAGGGGGTCAGCTGCCCCCTCTCGTCCAAGGCTCCCAGCTCGCGCAGCAGAGCTTCGGCTGACGCCAAGGCAGCGGTGGGTGGGGCCTCGAACCAGCCGAAATCCGCCGGCACAGAACCCCAGGCGCGCAGCGACAGCGCGGTGGAAGCCAGCTCGGCTCGACGTACCTCGGGCTCGGTGCTGGCTCTCAACAGGTTCTGCTCTGCCCGCGTCCAGAGCCGATAGGCGACCCCTGGACCCGTTCGTCCCGCACGCCCCGCGCGCTGGGCCGCCGCGTCCCTCGCAATGCGGGCGGTCTCGAGGCGCTCGAGGCCCAGTGCGGGGTCCAGGCGCGGCAGGCGAACCAACCCGCTGTCCACCACCGCCCGAACGCCCTCCAGGGTCACGGAGGTCTGGGCGATGTTGGTGGCGAGCACGACCTTGCGCTGCGCGCTCGGAGCCAGGGCTCGGTCCTGCTCCTCGCCCCGCAGGCGACCGTGGAGGGGCAGCACCCGCACCCCATCGGGTCGTCCCAGCATTCGCGCCACGCGTTCGATCTCGCCCACGCCAGGAAGGAAGACGAGGACGTGACCATCCCCGCTCTCGGCCAGCGCCCGCTTCACGGCGCGGGCGCAGGACCGCTCGAGGGGCAGATCGTCGGGCTGCTCCAGGTAACGATGCTCCACCTCGAAGCGTCGCCCCTCAGTCAGCAGCAACGGACACGCGACCTCCCCCCCGAGAAACTCCACCACGGGCGCGGGATCGAGGGTGGCCGACATCACCACCAGGCGCAGGTCGTCCCGACCCGCCGCGCGCACCTCCCTCAACAGGGCGAGGGCGAGGTCCACCTGCATGCTCCGCTCGTGGAACTCGTCCAGAACCACGCAGCCAACACCCTCGAGAAAAGGATCGGCCTGCAGGCGCCGCAGCAGCAGTCCTTCGGTCAGGAAGACGACGCGCGTCCTGGATCCCAGACGGCGCTCGAAGCGGAGTTGGTAGCCGACCTCCCCTCCCACGCTGCCACCGCGCTCCCAGGCCACCCGGCGAGCAGCCAAGCGGGCAGCCACGCGACGCGGCTGGAGGACCACCACCTGGCCCTCCCCGGCCAGGCCAGCGTCGAGGATCGCACACGGCACCCGGGTGGTCTTGCCCGACCCCGGAGGCGCCACCACCACGGCCTGCCCCCTGGCACCCAGCGCCGCGAGGAGCGCCGGCAGGGCATTGTCGATGGGTAGGGGCGCGAGAGGGGGCATGAGCGGGAGGGCGTCGGACCACGGGGAGGGTAGACTCCCATACCACGAGCCACGGAGATCCCATGCGCACCCGGAGCCCCCTCGCTCTCATCGCCGTCCTCGCCCTCCTCGGCTGCCCCGACGACAAGAACGAGACGGGTGATCTACCAGAGGGCGACACCGACACCGACACCGACACCGACACCGATGCGGACGCCGACGGCGATGCGGACGCCGACTCGGACGCCGACTCGGACACCCAGGACTGGGGCACCGGTGGCTCGGGGGGCCCCACGGGGACCAACGAGGACACCCTGGGCGGCTGCGAATATGCCTGGCACGCACCCAGCTGCGCGGTCGGGAGCGAGGCGAGCGCCGTCGTCTACAGCCAGCACGGCTCCGGGGGCCAGGGCCTGTACCAGGTCCAGGAGTGGATCGGCATGGCCGAGCAGGAGTGCTTCGTCGTGGTGGGGCAGTCTTCCGAGACCAGCGTCTCCTGGAACACCGACAGCGACGTGCAGTGTTTCTCCGACATCGCAGACCACATCGACACGCTCTACGACCTCGACACCCGCCGGCGCTACCTCTCGGGCCACTCGGCAGGCGGCCACTGGACCTGGGCCATCGGCCTGTACAACAGCGACTACTTCGGGGGGCTGGCTCCCACCGCCGCCTCCATCTACTACGCCGAATCGTGGGACATCTGGCCGGACGGGACCGGCCGGGCCATCCCCGTGCACATCACCCACGGCAGCGCCGACGACATCGTCGGCTACGAGTGGGCCGAGTACGGCTACCAGGAGCTGAGCGCGGTGGGCTGGCCCGTGGAGCTGTACACCATCCACGGCGGCGATCACTTCACGCTCGGCGACTACCAGGCCGAGGCCTGGGCCTTCCTCGAGGCCAACTATCCACGATAGCCCCGCGAGACGTTCCCCATGACCCAAGGTGCGAGCGAGCACGGTCCCTCCCCGGCCGCCCAACGCTGGGCCTGGGCGCTGAACCTGCTGGTGCTGCTCCCGGTGCTTCCCCTTCTGGTCGGGCTGGGCTTCGTGGTCCAGCACGACGTGTTCATCTCCGACCTGCTGCACTCCCAGCTTCCCTACAAGGCCTACCTGGGCCGGGCCCTGGCGGAAGGGCACTGGCCCCTGTGGATGCCGGACATCTTCTCGGGCGTGCCCTTCCTGGCTTCCATCGAGGCCGCCCCCCTCTTCCCGCCCCACGCCCTGCTCTTCGGCCTGCTCGATCCCTACGCCGCCCTGGGGCCGGTCCTGTGCTTGGAGCTGGTGGCCGCGGCCCTGGGCGCCTGGTTCGTGGCCCGCCGTGCCGGTGCTGGGCCCCTCCCCGCCGTCCTGGCCGGGCTGGCCTTCGCGTGGAGCGGCTTCATGGTCACCCACGTGCGCCACCTCAACATGCACGCAGCCGCGGCCATCCTGCCGTGGATGGTGCTGGCCGCCGAGCGTCTGATCGCTACCCAAGGCCGCCGTGGTGGCATCGCGCTCGCGATCCTGCTGGGACTGCAGGTGCTGGCGGGGCACCCCCAGCTCGTCTACATCACCGGCCTGCTGCTGGCGGCCAGGCTCGGGTTTCACTGGCTGCGCACCGACTGGCGCCAAGCGTGGCGGTCCCGCCTACACGAAGGGCTCGCCTTCGGGGCGGCGATGGGGCTGGGCGCCGCCCTCGCCGCCATTCAGCTGGTGCCATCCTGGGCCTTCACCCAGCAGTCCCTGGGTAAGGTGGAACCGACCTGGACCTACGCCACGGCATTCCCCTGCCCGCCCCGCGACCTGCTGGCGCTGATCTGGCCACCGCTGGTCGGGGCCATGGAGACCTACGACTACGACTACGGCAGCCTGAGCACCATCCCCTGGGGCAACTACGGCTACGGTGGGCTGGTGGCGCTGGTGCTGGCAGGCGTGGCGCTGGCGCTGGGTTGGCGCCGGCGCATCGTCCTGTTCTGGGGCGCCATGCTGACGCTGGCCTCGATGCTGGTGGTCGGGCCTCACACGCCCCTGTACCGGGTGGCCTGGGAGCTTCTCCCAGGCATGAAGATGTTCCGCTTCCCCACTCGCTTCCTGGTGGTATCGGGCTTGGCGCTGGCGGTCCTGGGCGCCATCGGACTGGACCTCTTGCTGCGCCGCGCGGCCAGGCGCTGGCCCCCTCGGGTGGTGCTGGGAATGGGGTTGGCCGTGCTGCTGCTCGCCCTGCTGGACCTGCAGCACCACCAGCTACCGCGCCTGCCCATCGACCAGGCCCAGGCCTGGCGCGACGTGGGAGGCCCCGCCGGCATTCCCACGGGCCAGGGGCCGGACGGTCGCGTCCTGGTGCTCGACGAGTTCGACATCTGGGAGCGCGCCTTCCACCGCGCCAAGGGCACCCTCGAGGGCCTCGAGCCCTACCGCCCGGCCTGGTCCCTTCCCCTGGGAAGCGCTGGCGTGCTCCACGACCTGCACTCCGCGTCCGGCTACGCCCGCATGGTGCACTACCGCTGCGCCGCGGCCTGGCAGGAATACAACCGCGACATCCTGCCCCAGGCCGAGCGCCCCGAGCGCCCGAGCGCAGAAAACCCCACTGTCGGCCAGGGCTTCCAAGCCCAGCTCGACCGGGGCGGCGTGCGCTGGCTGCTCTCCCCCATCGAGGTCGAGGGCGGCAATCTGGTGCACCGGGGCCGCCACGTGCTCTTCCACTACGAAAACCCGTCGGTGCTGCCCCGAGCCTACCTGGCCGAGACGTGGCACGGGGTCGACAGCTTCGACGAGGCGAGCGCGTGGTTGATGGGGGATGGAGCGGCGACCCCTGCGCTGCCGGTGGTGGAAGGCATCGGCCCATCCGTGGTCGAGGGGGGCGAAATGCTCGCTTCGGCCACCGCCGACCCGAGCCCCCAGCAAGTGGAGGTCACCCTCCCTGACGGCGCACCTGCAGGTTTGGTCGTGCTGGCGGACACCTGGGATCCCGGCTGGAGCGTCGTGGTGGATGGTCAAGAGGCAGACCTGCTCGTGGCCAACGGCTACCAGCGGGCGGTGCAAGTCTCCGAAGGGGCTCGCAGCGTGGTCTTCAGGTATCGGCCCGCCGGGCTGACCGGCGGCTTGGTGGGCAGCGGGGTGGCGGCGCTGCTGCTGCTCGTCTGGGGAGTGGTGGGACGGTGGCGGCGCGCGGCCGCAACTACGAGCCACTCAGCTGACGGGATACAGCCGAAACCGACAGATCCATGAGCAACTCCCCACCAGCCCCCGTCTTCTCCTTCGTGCTGCCCGCCTTCGACGAGGTGGGCAACGTCGCGGCCATGGCCGAGCGCCTGGTGGCCGTGGGGGATTCCCTGGGCGAGCCCTTCGAGCTGGTCTGGATCGACGACGGCAGCGGCGATGGGACCGCCGAAGCCCTCGACGCCCTGGCTGACGCCGATTCCAGACACAGGGTCTTCCACTTCTCGCGCAACTTCGGCCACATGGCCGCGCTCACGGCTGGGCTCGAGCTCGCGCGGGGCACGGGCGCCGTCATCTGCCTCGACGCCGACGGCCAGCACCCACCCGAGCTGCTGCCAGCCCTGGTCCAGGGGTGGCGCGACGGTGCCGACATCGTCCAGGCCACCCGCCGCCGCACCCAGGGCGCATCGCTGTTCAAGCGCGTGGCTTCCCGGTTCTTCTACCGGCTGCTCAACCTGCTGGCCGACCTGGACCTGCCGGAAGGCGCCTCCGACTTCCGCTTGATGGACCGCCAGGTGGTGGATGCGCTGAACGCCCTACCCGAGCGGGTGCGCTTCGTGCGCGGCCTGGTGTACTGGGCTGGATACCAACGCCAAGAGCTCCCCTACGACGCTCCCCGGCGCATGGCTGGGCGCACCAAGTACGGCACGTTCCGCATGGTCCGCTTTGCCCTCTCCGCCATCACCAGCTTCTCGCACCGTCCCCTGCGCCTGGCTTTCCTGGCGGGTGTGCTCGTCACCATGGCCGCGGCGGTCTACGGCGGCTGGGTGCTCTGGTGCGTGGCCACCGGCGTCAGCCTGGTCAAGGGCTGGACCAGCACGCTGCTGGTGGTGCTCATCTTGAGCGGCGTGCAGCTGCTCACCTTGGGCATCGCCAGCGAATACCTCGCCCGCATGTTCTTCGAGCAGAAGAGCCGACCCGTGTACCTGCTTCGCAAGAAACGACCGCGGACGGGTTCGTGACGCAGCCTGCCTGCATCTGCTGCGAAGCAACCCGCGCGGTCCCGCACCTGGACATCCTGCTGCGCTGCCCACGCTGCACCCACGTCTGGGCGGACGAGCAGCTGTCGGTGGAGCAAGCGCGAGCGCTGTACGGCCCCGAGTACTTCCACGGCGACGAATACCTGGACTACGAGCGCGAAGAACCAGCCCTGCGTCGCAACTTCCGCCGCTGCCTTCGTACCCTGCTGGATCTCGCGCCTGCCGGGGGTCGGCTCTGGGAAGTGGGCTCGGCCTACGGCTACTTCCTGGACGAAGCCTCGCGCCACTTCGAGGTGGCGGGCTGCGACATCGCAGAGGCCGCCACGGCTCGCGCCCGAGAGCGCTTCGGGCTCGACGTGCGCTGCCTGGACTACCTGATTCACGACCTGGGGCAAGCTCGGGACGTCATCTGTAGCTGGGACACGGTCGAGCACCTCCCGGAGCCCCACCGCTTCCTCCACAAGGCCTACCTCGACCTGGCCCCCGGGGGAGTGTTGGGCCTGAGCACGGGCGACATCGGGTCCTCGAACGCCCGCCTGCGCGGAGCCGACTGGCGCCTCATCCACGTCCCCACACACCTGCACTACTTCACGGTCCGGAGCATGCGCACGCTGCTGGAACGCATCGGCTTCGAGATGATCCTGGTTGAACACCCCGCCTTCTGGCGGACGGCCGACGCGGTGGCCTTCCAGCTCCTGCACCAAGGCAGATCCTCACGCAGGCAGCGGCTCTACAGCAGGCTGAAACGCGCCCGGTTGCTGGATTTTTCCTTCCCCCTGAACAGCCGAGACCTGATGACGGTCTGGGCCAGGAAGCCCGCCCGAGGGTAGATCCGCCACCATACTGGTATTGCCTCGCAAACAATGGAGTCGAACAGAATAGACACCCTGCCTATTGAGGCGGCCGCGCACGATCCGATGGGATCACCGAAGGCAAGGTGTAGAGCATGGCTGACTCCAGAACCGGCATGATCGGGTCCGCGATAGACACGGGGCTCTACGAGCTCGACCCCAGGGAGCTGGCCGAGGTGGACGCCGAGCTACGCCGCAGGCAGGACTCACCGCCCCCGCGGATAGCGCCCAGCGAGCTGCCGCGAGAGGTTCGCATCCGCGTCTCGGCGATGATCGACCAGGGCGAGTTCGAGCCACCCCGCCTGCCCGAGATCGCCTTCGAGGTCATGGCGAAGGCCGAAGATCCGAAGACCTCGGCAGAAGACCTGGCGGTGCTGGTCCATCGCGATCCCTTCCTGGCCGGCCGCCTGCTCGAAGCCGTGAACTCTGCGTTCTACCGTCCCAAAGACAGGCGCATCACACGCTTGCCCGAAGCCGCCGCCCGCATGGGGCTGCTCCAGTTTCGCAACGTCGTTCTGGCAGCGGCCATGGAACAGAGCGTGTACAACGGCAAGCGGACGGACCTGATGAGAGAGCTCTGGCAAGCCGCCGTCGGTGCGGCCGTGGGCTGCCGCCTGGTGGCCAGCTTGCTGCGCCGTGATCCCGATCGCGCCTTCATGATCGGACTACTGCACGACGTCGGCAAGCCCGTGATCGCCTGGTGCCTCGATCAGGTGCTCGCCGAGGATCCCGGATTGCCGATGGATTTCGACGAGGTCTCAGCTGACATCTTCCACCTGTTGCACCCGCGGGTCGGTGCGCTGATCGTGCAACAGTGGAAGCTGCCCGCGGCACTCGCCGACATCGTGATTCACCACCACGATCCCCAGCCGCCCGAGGAAACCCGCCGCCACGCCCGCATCCTGCGCATCGCGAACATACTGTACGAGTGCTGGCGAGACAGGCCCGAGGACCTCGACGAGGGCGGCATGCTGGAAAACCACACCCTGCTGGTTCGCTCCTTCAGGGAGCCTGACACGGTTCGCCGCCTGCTCAACATCTACCCGCACGCCCTC
>CAZVHW010000233.1:3315-10925 GCA_964626835.1 uncultured Enterobacterales bacterium | reverse complement strand
TGGGGAGCCAACGGCAGACGCCAGAGCCCGTCGCCCGCGCTCTTGGCTGCGGTGGGCAGCTGCTGCGCGAGATCGTCGTCTTCGGTGAACAGGCCGGAGTAGCGGCTGCCCAAGGCCACGACACATGCGCCTGTCAGGGTGGCCAGGTCGAGGCAATAGTCGACGTCCAGCCTGCTTGCGTACACCAGGCAGTCAGCCAGGACCAGCCGGCCCTCGGCATCGGTGTTGTGCACCTCGACCGTGGTCCCGTCGAACATCGTTAGCACGTCGCCCAGCTTGTAGGAGTCGGCGGCGTTCATGTTCTCGGCGGCACCGAAGATGCCGTGGAGCTCGATCTGCAAGCCCAGTGAGTGCACCGCCTGCATGACGCCCACCACCGTGCCGGCACCGGCCATGTCGCAGCGCATGACCTGCTGGGACTCGCTGGTCTTGAGGGACATGCCTCCTGAGTCGTAGGTCACGCCTTTGCCCACCAAGGCCACGCTGGCCACGGGTTTTCCGGCGGGCCGGTAGTGCATGTGCACGAAGCGTGGTGGTCGGGCGCTGCCACGGCCCACGGCGAACAGACCGCCCATGCCCTCGGCCTCGATGCGCCGCTCGTCCCAGATCTCGACCTGGAGAGAGTCGGACGAAAGCGAGGCTGCGAAGGCAGCCAAGGTCTCGGGGTAGAGCACGTTCGAGGGCTCGTTGACCAGGTTGCGCACCGTGGTCTGGGCTTCCGCCACCGCGAGGGCTTCGGAGAGGTCGCTGGTGATGATGCCGCCGGGTACCAGGGAGAGCGACGAGCACGCCGCCTTGCGCTTGGACTCGCGCTTGAGGCGGTCGAACTTGTAGTTGCCTGCCGCGAAGCCCTCGACGACGGCCAGGGCGTGCTGGCGATCGAGGCCCGCTGCGGACAGATCGAGGATGACCGTCTCGGCACCACTGGCGCGCGCGGCTATCCCTGCGGCTCCGGCCGCCGCCCTCAGATCGTCGATGCCTGCGTCTCCCAGCCCCAGGAGCAGCAACCGAGGAGAACCGAGCTTGCCCAGTGTCGGTAGAGCGAGGGTGGTCTCGGCCTTGGCCTCGAACTCCTCGGCACCCATCAGATCGTTCAGGGCTGAACCGAAGCGCTGCACCAGAATGGGGGGAAGCTGCGGTGGATTGCCGCCTCGTAGGCCCACGGCCACCAGGTCGGCCGTCGTGTCGTAGGCAGACTGGGTGAGGACGTGGACGTCCATGATGGCCCTCTAGCTCTTGAGCAGGAAGAGAATGATCAGCAGGATGATGGCGAAGATCGAAGCCCCCGCCATGAACATCGCGTAGGTGTCGCCCATGACCATGTCCAGGAGCTGTCGCCAGGCCGATTTTGGGCGGAACTCGTCGAGGTCGTCGTAGTCATCGGCCAGCTCTGTGATGTCGTCCCCCAGTTCGTCCTCCATGGGCAGGTCGGCCCACGAACCGGACGCGGCAGCGGCGGGGGGAGCGGGCATCTCTTGTTCCGCTCGGGTGGCCGTGCTGGGCGAATCCGACGGGATGGTGGGTTCTGGGCCTGGAGGCTCGTTGGCCGGCACGAGGGCCTGCCGGTGGATGGCGTCCAGACGGTCTTGGCCAGTCACGGAGGCGGTGGGCGTCGGTCTCGGAACACGCGGTGCGGTGCCAAGCCCCGTGGACGGGGGTTCTTCGACCGGAATCGCTGTGTCACCACTGCTGGCCGGTACGGTGTCACCTCGCAGGCCTCGAGTGCGGGGTGCGGGCCTCTCGTCGGTGCGCTGGACGCTGATGGCCGGCTTGCCGTGGGAGGTCAGCGGAGGTGTGGGTGAAGGCCTCGATGCCGGCTTGGACACGGGTGCGGGCCTTGAAACCGCTAAGGGCGGGGGCGCGGTCCGGGGGAACGATCCCGCCGTGGGGGGCGAGGGTGCGGGTGGTGGAGGCTGGCCGGGCTGGGCGGGCTGGGAGAATGGTGGAGCCCCGGGCGGAGGCGTGAAGGGCGCCTGCATGGGCTGGGTCACGGTGCGCGGTTCTTCGACATGGGGCTGCATGGTGAGGGGCCCGGGGGGGGGCTGCTCGGGAGGGGGGATGTATCCGTGAGCGGCGCGGACCTCGAGCTCGACTTCCTGTGCCGAAGGTTCGTGTCCCGAGTCGCGAATGGCGAAGGCCGCCCGCACCCTGTAGTTGCCGGGGCGGAGGTCGGAGATCTCGAACTGGAAGCGGAAGCGCCCGGAAGGATGGCGGGCCACGTCGTAGGTGCTTGGCACCTCGCGAACTCGCTGCCCACCGTCGCGGTCGAACACGGCGAGGCCACAGGCGATCTCTTCGTGGCGCTCGACGCCGGCGCTGCATCCGACGGAGATGCTGAAGCGGATCTTTTCCTCGGTGGTGAAGTGGGTGACGTTGGCGGCGCGATCCAGAAGGACGCGCCCCACGGTATCCACTTCCGGCCGCACCAAGGAACGAAGCTCCACCAGCCTTGGCAGCAACTCGTCCAAGCGGTCGAAGCGGTAGGGCGGCGACGGGCTGGGGCGAGCGCTGACCGCACGAGAGATGGTGGCCGACAGACGATCGGCAAGGCGCCCGTGGAAGCGGGGGTTGCTGTCCTCCTGCTTGACCCTGGCGTGCAGCCGGTCTTTCAACGCCACCAGCGAGGCCTTGTCGGGACCCTGCTCCGGGAACCTGGGGCCACCCTCGACACCCCGCACCGAGCACCACACCAATCGGCCGATGGCGTAGGTGTCGGCGACCACGGAGAACGGCGGTTCGCGCGTCGCCTGAACGATTTCGGGGGGCAGAAAGCACGGATTGGATGCCGAGGCCTGGCGGAGCAAGGGGAGCAGCCGCCTGGCCGTGGGCGTGGCCACGTCGGACAGCTTCACCGCACCGTTTTCGTCCACCAGGATGTTTCCGGGCTTGAGAGCACCGTGGAAGCCGGGGCCGTCACGGAGGAGCTGGCAGAGTCGGGCAGTCTGGATGAGCAGATCGAGGCTCTCGAGGAACGTGGCGCCCGCGGCCATGCGCTGTTGGAAGCTCCCTGGGAGACGCTCCAAGACCATGACGGGTACGTCCTCGTCGGTCAGGAAGTGGTCTACGAGCGTGGGGAGGAAGTCGTATGAGGTTCGAGTCAGCAGCTCGGCCTGTTCGTCGAGAATCTCTCGAAAGCTCTGCTCGAGCTTGGGGATATCCCCCGTGGTCGGCGCGTATTCGGCGGCCGAGAGGGGGCACTTGAGCACGTAGTCGCCTGCGTCGTCTTCGCGCGACACGCGGTAGGTCTTGCCCCACAGGCCTCGGCCTAGCAGCAGCCCTGCCTGGTAGCTCCGCCCCTGGGGATCGCAGAAGGTGTCACCTGTCTTCATGGCACGTTCCGGCACGGTGGTTCTGTGAGCCCGGTCAACCGGCCCACTCTTGGTCAACGGAATAGCCTGTTGTAGCGCCCGTGACCCGTTCGAGAGCCACCCCCGTGCATCTGAGTGCTTCCCTTCTTCCACGCCACGGCAACGGGCCCTACCGCCTACTCCGTGGGGTCCACGACAGATTGGTGCGGCGCTTCGAGCGGGCGGCGCGGGATCCCGAGGAAGCTCAGCGCCGTGTGCTGGGCTCCATCCTGAGGCAAAGCCGAGGAACCGCCTTCTCCCGCGACCACGGGCTCGATGGCGTGCGCGACCTGCAGGGCCTTCGCTCCCGGCTGCCTGCGGCGGGCTTCCAGCGCTTCGCACCCTATGTGGAACGCCTGGCTGCAGGCGAGAAACGCGTGCTCACCCGACAGCGCGTGGAGCACCTCCTCGAGACGAGCGGAACCACGGGGGCGGCCAAGTGGATCCCGGTCACCCGGAGTTGGGCCAAGGCGGTCTCCGACGCCCAAACCCTGTGGGTCCTGGGCCTTCTCAGGGAGCACGCGGCGCTGGCCGAGGGGGCTGCGCTCACGCTGGTCTCCCCTGCGGTCAAGGGCTACAGCTCCGGGGGAATCCCATACGGCAGCAACACGGGCCGCATGCACCTGGCACAGCCGTGGTGGGTCCGGCGCCGCTACCCCGTGCCCTACCAGGCCTACTGCCTTCCGGATCCGGAACAACGCATCTACGCGGTGCTGCGTTTCGCCCTGCAAGCCGACGTGCGCTCCGTGACCACCGCCAATCCGACCACCGTGCTGCTCATCGCGCGCAAGCTGCTCGAACACTCGGACGCCCTGACAGCCGACCTGGAGTGTGGCGGACTGCGACACGGACCCGCGGCGGAGCCAGACCGCACCCTGCGCTGCCAGCTCGAGGCCAGCTTGCGAGTGGTGACACCGCCCAGCGACTGGCGACCCGCTCGTCTGTGGGGATTGCAGGTGGTCAACTGCTGGAAGGGCGGCCTGGCAGGCTGGTTCCTGCCGAGGCTGCCTGCTGCAATGGGGGCACCGCTTCCGGTCCGCGAGGTTGGCATCTCCGCCTCGGAGACCTTCGTCGCCCTACCCTTGTCCGCGTCCGACCAGGGATGCGTCGCCTGGCCGCTCGGAGAGCTGCTCGAGTTCGTGGCCGAGGACGGCACGGAGCACGGGTTGGGGCGACTGGATCCGGGAGCCGAGTACAGGCTGGTGATCTCCGGACACCACGGGTTGCTCCGCTACGACCTCGGGGACGTGGTGCGCGTCGTCGGTCGATACCGACAGCTCCCCACCCTGGTCTTCGTGCGCCGAACGGGTAACCAGCTCTCGGCCACGGGCGAGAAGCTCACCGAGAGCCACCTGTTGGCCGCCATGGCCGCCTGCAGTGCGGCTCTGGGGTTCGAGCGCGCGCCCTTCACGCTCCGCCTGGTGCTGGACGAGCGGCCGTTCTACGAGCTGCTCATCGAGTCTCGCGGAATCGACGCTCCCGCGCTGGAGCGCGAGCTAGAACGACAACTCGCCCTCCACAACGTGGAGTACGCCTCCAAGCGCCGGTCGGGGCGACTGGCTGCCCTGGTGGTCACACCCCTGCCGCCTGGAACCTATGCCAGGCTGCGCAGCCGAGCTGTCTCCGACGGTACGCCCGAGGGCCAGTACAAGCACCCCTCGATGGCGATCCACCCCGACACTTGGGAACGGCTCCGAGAAGCTGCGCGTGGTCAGTTCGGCTCGAGATAGCGGTAGTCCAACGTGCCCAGCAGGGTGAAGTGCAGGTCGTCGTCGGTAGAGGGAGCCAGGTCGGGGCCCGAGCCGTGGCACTGCAGCTCGAGCAGCCCCTCGAGTCGCTCCACACCGTCCCAGCTCGAGACCTCGCTGCCGCCGCCAACCTCGAGCTTGCTGACCTTGACCTGACCCAGACAGGGTACCGGGCGCGCCTCGTGCTCGGACCGCCCGAGCAGCCGCTCGTGGTAGCGAGCCACCAGCTGGCCGCTGGTCGTCGCCAGCGTGAAGGGCGGCGTCCCCTCGTTGAACGAACCGGTGTCGAAGCACAGCTCGAGCCGAGCCTCGAGGGGGGCCTCTTTCCAGGGGAAGGCCCCCGCGCGGAGCGTCCCTTGCCCCGCCAGGTCGAAGCGGCCCGTCGAAGGGTCCGCGTCTTCCTCCGGAGTCAACCGCACCACGAGGTGGAACGGCGTGCGGTCGTTGAGCCGCACCACGAGGTCGGCGACCAGGTGTTTGTGGGAATCGCGGGCGCCGCGGACCATGCTCTGGAAGAGGTATAGGCCACCCACCGCTGCCATCAAGAAGATGAGCAACACCAACAGTGCGGAGGACGAGAGGTGCCTGTTCCTGGCCATGCACTCCCCTTGTAGCCGTTGAAGAGGCTACCTTGCCTGTCGGCACGGATCAAGGTCCGTTCGCTCCACATGTGAGGTTCGTCTTGGCGCTGTTGGCATGGCCGTTGCGGCTCGTCCTCGTGCTCGTGGTGCTCAACTGGGTCGGACTCGCCCTGCGCACCTTGCGGGGGCGCCGACAACGCCGGTTTCACATCGACGCTGCAGACGACCCCTTGCCGCCGCGCGCGCCGGGCGTCTCGGTGGTCATCCCAGCCCGAGACGAAGTGGATGACATCGCCGCCTGCCTCGACGCAGTGCTCGGCCAAGACCACCCCGACCTCGAGGTGGTGGTGTTGGACGACGGGTCCACCGACGGCACCGGCGATATCCTGGCCAGCTATGGCAGCGATCCCCGAGTCCGCGTAGTCCAGGGCGAGGGGGACCCCCCTCCGGGCTGGTTCGGAAAGCCCTGGGCGGTGCAGAGAGCACAGCGTCACGCCACCATGCCCTGGTTGTTGTTCATCGACGCGGACGTGCGACTTCACCCTCACGCGGTGTCCCGGGCGCTGGCCTACGCCGTCGGGAACGAGCTCGGGATGTTGTCCGGATACGGCACGCTGATCACCCACGGCTTCTGGGACAAGACGCTCCAACCGGTCGTCGGGGGCCTGATCGTGGCCGGCAACGACCCGGACGAGATCAACGATCCCGAGCGCCAGGACAAGGCGATGGCCAACGGCCAGTTCATCCTGTTCGAGCGCACGGCCTACGATGGCATCGGCCAGCACGGCGCGGTCCACAACGACGTCTTGGACGACGTGGGGCTGGCGCGCGCGGCCAAGGCTGCAGGGGTGCCCTACCACATGACCTTCATGAGGACGCTCTTCTCGTGCCGCATGTACCAGGGCCTCGGCGAGATCTGGCGCGGATGGCGGAAGAACCTCTTTGCCGGCATGCACTACTCCTGGGGCGTGGTCGCGGGTGTCCTGGCCTACCTCTTCGTCAGCACCTTGCTGCCTTGGTTCCTGCTGGCGCTCGCCGCGGCTGGGTTGCTGGGCACCGAGTGGCTGGTCTGGTCCGTAGGCCTGGTGGTCTTGATGCAGCTGGTGCGTTTCTACCTGGACCTGGTGTTCAACCACCCCGTGATCTACGGGCCCACACAACCCCTGGGCGTCGCGCTGGTGATGCTGCTGATGCTCGACTCGGCCTGGAGCAGCACCCGGGGCACTGTGAAGTGGAAGGGTCGCGCGGTAGACGTGGCGAAGGCGCCGGAGACCGCCGAGGAGTAGCGGCGCTTCGGCCTAGTCGTACAGGAACTCGACCACGTCGTAGGCCAAGGGCATGTCCTTGTTGCTGAAGACGTGGGCCGAGGCACCCATCTCCTCGACCGCTGCGGTGCTGCTGTCGGCGTCGGCGCGTTCCTGGACCGCCGCCGCCAGGTCTTCGACCGAGCCCGCCGGGACCACCGGGTCGTACTCGGACCAGACCAGCATGGTGCGCGGCTCGTAGTGGTTGTCGTGGGCCAGGTACGAGTCGAGGGAATAGTCGGCCAGGTTGTCGATGCGGGCGTCGAAGATCCGCTCGAGGCCTGTGATGTAGTCGGCAAACAGCGCGGGCTGTTCGTTGTAGTAGGAGAGGTCGTCCGGGGTGGAGTCCACCACGATCGACAGCAAGTCGTGGGTGGCGTACGAAGAGTCGGTGAGCAGCCAGAGCAGCTCGGCCACCGCGCGGCCTCCGTCGCCCAGGCCTGCCAACGCGATCTGATCCGGGTCCACCTGGAGCGGCAAGCCTACGTCGTGATCGCTGGCGAAGCCTTCGTCGGTGGCGATGCGGTACATCCACGACGCGAAAGCGAGCCCATCACGGTAGAATCGCTCGGTGGCGTAGTCGTTTTCCTGCCGTCCCCGGAACCTTCAACAATCATTCCTGAAGATATC
>CAZVHW010000233.1:0-3305 GCA_964626835.1 uncultured Enterobacterales bacterium | reverse complement strand
AGTTGGCCGGCATGAGCACCATGACATCCTGCTGTGCCAGCGCCGTGACCAGGGCACCGGTGTGGCTCTCGGAGGGATCCACGTCGCCGTCCCACATGCCCAGAGTCGAGAAGACCCTGACCTGTGCCCAGGAACGATCGAGCCGGTCCTGGGCTGCATAGTGCGTACCCTGGAGGAAGTCGTCCTGGGCCGGGTTCTTGACGTAGTCGAAGGCGCCGGAGTGGAACAGGATCGTGACCGGGACGGGGGTGGTGATGGTCTGGTCGTAGATGGCGTAGAAGACAGCCGGGTCGCCGTCTGGGCATTCCAGAGGGGGCGAGGGCTCGAGGGCCTGTACCACCAGGTTCTCGTTGGTGACGTGTTGGTTGTCTAGGGGGACGACATCGTAGCTGACGGCTGGGTCGTCGGTCTTCCAGCAACCGGTGGCCAGTACGACGAGTGCGGACCGGGCGATGGTTCTCATGATTGAGCTCCCGAGGATCGAGAGTGCAGTATACCCGTTCCGGTCAGGGATCCAGGCCGGGTGGCGTTCGACGAGAACTCAGTGCCCGAAGGGGCAGACGCAGCGGAAGCCGACGGGGCCCCGCTCGGCGATGACCGGGAGGCCAAAGCCCGGGAGCCTCTCGTCGGCGCCCCCTGCGAGCGTGCCGTCATCCAGCCAGTGCCAAAGCCAAGCACCGAGGTCGAAGAGGCCGTACGAGCCCGGAGGATGGGAGCCGACGGGCGGGACCCGGTCGAAGCGCGGCCTGCCAACCCTGCCGAGCTTGAGGTCCGGTCGGTGACCCCAGGGGTAGCGGTCCTCACCCCAGACGGACGAGACATTCATGAGGGATGGGAGCTGTTTTCCAGCGTCGCGCGCGTAGGCGCGGGCTTGCTCGGGCAAGATCCCCGTCACCGGGCAGAGTGCGTCGGTGCGGTCGGGCAGGCCATCGTTCACCACCCGCAGCCAGGCGTCCCAGGTGACCGGGTAGACGTCCATCCAGATCAACTCGGGCACGCCAGCTCGCTCGCGTCCGGAAGGCACCACCGCCATGAGGGGATGGGCGCCATCCGGGTTGACCCAGCCCACCCACTCCTGAGGAGGGAGCTCAGCCAGCGAAGAGGGCCTCGAGATGCGCACCAACACCTCGCCCCGGACCACACCGCCGCGCCCGTCCGGGCGCACCCTCGCGGTGAGGACACGGTAGGTGGCCTCACGGGGGGTGATGTTGGCGGTGGCAAGGGCCCGGCTGATGGCGTGGCGGACGCTGACACCCGTGGCATTGATGGTAGACAACGGGGCTCCGAAACGAGGACACTCGAGGGATGGTCCATTATCCCCGCTGGAGGGCTTGTCGCCCACTGATTGGCTCGGCTTCCGGTGTTCCCAGGGACATGCCAGGCATGATGACCACGTCGTTCCAGCGGGGGCAGCGGGGCGCGAGCCATGGACCGCGCGCTTGATGGGTGTTTTTCTCTGCCACCGACCTGGCGGTGGGATATCCCAAAACCGGTCCTCGGCCCGGAACCCTGCCCTGGGAAGAAGCAGATGCCCAAGCCCGCCCTCCTCACCGTCACCGCCTTCCTGTCCGGCCTCCTCGCGGTCAGCTGCAAAGAAGAGCCCCCTCCGCCCCCTCCCGAAGATCCCTGCCCCCATGTCGGCATCGAGACCCTCCAGGGAGACTGGATCAAGGTCCAGGGCAACCGCGGTGACCACCGCAACCGCATGCGCATCAAGGGCGAACCCGGCAGCTACGAAGCCATCCTCGTCCCAGGCTTCTTCTCCAAGATCGAGATGACCGGCAGAAAGCGAGACACCGACTATCTCTTCGAGCAGCGGCTCGAGGGCAAGATGCTGGACCAGTTCCGCACCGGCTATCGTACCAAATACCGCATGTACGTCGAACCGTACAAGCGCAGCTGCTCGCTGCGGGTCGTCATCGCCCAGATCAGCATGAACGAAGCCGGCAAGGAGAAGGAAAAGCCGCGCACGTCGGGATTCGAGGAGTTTCTTGCCTTCCCGGAAGACGTCGAGTTCACCTTCGAGGTTCCCACGGGGTTCCTGTTCCTCGGTCCTGCCGCCAAGAACCGCGCCACCGCTGAGTCCCAGCTGGCACGGTTCGAAGACTACCCCAAGCCGGACTTCCGCCTGGGCGAAGCGATCCCCGTGGGCGTGTTCACCGAAGCCAGCGCGGACGGTGCCGAGAGCTGCTCGTACTCCATGGACCTGTATTTCGACGACAAGCCCTACACCGGTCGCCGGGACGCTCCCTCCGAAGCAGCCGGCAAGAACCTGGCCGCCGGGCCGGTCAAGAACAGCTACCGACACTGGTATGTGCCCGACTGGTTCGCTCCTTTCTCGGGCAACCACGTGTTCGAGATGTATCGCTTCCGCAGCTGCGGAGGAGAGCGCGAGCTCATCGAGATCCACGGGTTGGAAGCCGTGCTCAACTGATGGTCTCCCGGTGGCTCCTGATCGATCGCATCGAGATCCTCGAGGCTGGGGTACGGGCGCGAGGGACCAAGGCGTTCGCTCCCGAAGAGCGCTTCTTCGAGGACCACTTCCCGGGTTTTCCCGTTGTCCCGGGTGTCCTGCTGCTCGAGGCGCTCGCCCAGCTCGCGGGCAAGCTCATCGGCTACACCGTGAGGCAGGAACGCGGTGACTGGCCCTTCCCCATCCTCTCCATGATGAACCGGGTCAAGTTCCGCCGCTTCGTCAAGCCCGGTGAGACCGTGCAGCTCGAGGCCAAGCTCGTCGCATTGCGTGACGAGATGGCCGACGTAAGAGTGCGCGCCAGAGTGGCCGGTCGCGTCGTGGCCCAGGCCGAACAGATCTTCGTGTTCAACGCGGTACCTCTCGAGGATCCCGAAGAGCTGGCGAAGCTCGAACGCATCGAGTTCGGCTACCTTCGGCAGCTCTGGGTCGATTGCCCGACCCTTGCGTGGATGCCGAGCGAAGAAACATGAGCTCTCCACCGAGACGGGCCGCGCGGGATCCCGACCGCCGCGTCGTGATCACGGGCGCTGGGGCGGTCAGCTCTCTGGGGCCCGACCTCCCCAGCACCTGGTGCGCCATCCTCGAGGCGCGCAACGGCATCCGCACCATCCAGCGCTTCGACCCCACCGGTTTCCCCGTCACCTTCGCCGCGGAGGTCTCGGTCCCTCACGCCGGTCCCGATCTCAAGGCCGCCTTGGCCCATCGCGCGGCCCGCGAGGCCCTGACCGCTTCGGGGCTCGAGGGTGGGCCCAGGGTGGGCGTCTTCATGGGCAGCGAGGCCGACCGCCCTCCCCTGCCGTTGGTGGCCAAGCGTATGCACAGCGGCCAA
>CAZVHW010000232.1:0-10952 GCA_964626835.1 uncultured Enterobacterales bacterium | reverse complement strand
CCATCGCCATCGCCATCGCCATCGCCATCGCCATCGCCATCGCCATCGCCATCGTCCAACGGCCCACGGGCCCCGCCTTCGGCTACGCCCCACGGCCACTCGTCCAACGGTCCACGGGCCCCGCCTTCGGCAACGTCACACGAATGCACGCCCCACGGTTCATACGATCCAGGATGACGGACAGCGAGGTCCGTGGGCGGAGACGAGGTCCCTGAGCGGAGACGAGATCCGTGGGCGGAGACAAGGTCCCTGAGCGGAGACGAGGTCCGTGGACGTTGCCGATGGCGCGAGCCGTTTATCGGGGGACGAGAACGGTCACGGTGGACGAGGGGCGTGGAGCGATTGTCGTCCACGTCCACGCCCACACGCCCACACGCCCACACGCCCAGGCCCTCACCTACCCTTCGTCTCCCCCGTCGAACCCAGCCCCACCCGCGTCCACCAGGCCAGCGGATCCACGTCTCCATGGGGCACCCTCGAACGCAGGAGCTTGTACCACCACCTTCCCCAGACGGACAGCTCGCGCGGGGGCGACACCGAGGGCTGGAGCCTCAGCAGCCGACGGACCAGGAGGTCGCCGTCGGGATCTCGAGGCAGGGGGCTCACCGACCACTGTGCCCAGCCGATGGATCCGCACACCCCCGCCGCCCCGGCATGCCCGGATCCGAGGACGTCCTCGACGAACACGCGGAGCGGGCCCTCGAACTCGTGGAGCATGTCGTGCATGGCCACGATGGCCCCGTCCACCAGGAAGGGCGCGAACGCGCGCAGGTCGGCGCGAGCGCCCTCGAGGGTGTGATCGCCGTCGATCCAGAGCAGTCGGAGGGGCCTGTCCCAGGTCCGGGCCAGCTCTTCGGAGCGCATCCGGTGGAACTCGACCACCGAGGCAAGGTCGTGTCTCTCCAGGTTCGCCCGCAGCTCGTCTTCACACGATGGCCTGCCACCGAGGTCCGGGTCGGTGGAGGATGGTGAGTCCAGCGGGTCTACCGCGACCACGCCCTGTTTCCCGGCCAGCAAGGCAGCCTTGGCCAGGACGACGGTCGAGCGTCCCATGTAGGAGCCGATCTCGAGGACGGCGCCAGCCGCGGTGGGGCAAGCCGCGAGCAAGGCGAGAAACCGCGCCTCGCGCACGCTCAGGTGCCCCTGGAGCTCGTCGAGCAGGGTGGGCAAGCCGTCGCAAAAGGCGGCCAGTTCAGGCCCCGGGCCCGCGGTCACCGTGCCCTCCGGGCTTTCTTTTCCACGTGTACCTCCTCGAGCAGGGCGATGCTCGACTCGATCGTTCGCTCTTGGCTGTTCCGCTCGGCCACCGCTCGGCAGGTCGCCGCAGCGGCCCGGGCGCGGCCCTCCACCGCCCACCACAGCAAGGCGGCACGCAGCGACCCCACGTCTGGCTCGGCGGGAAGGACCGAGCCGGTCTGGCCCTCTTCCACCACCTCGGAGGCGCCATCGGATGCGGTGGTGATGGCCGGGAGCCCACTGGCAAGGGCCTCGAGGGTGGCATTGGCGGAAGCATCGTAGCGGGTCGGCAGCGCGAGAACGTCGGCAGCGGCGCAGCAAACCTCGACGTCGCGACGGACACCGAGGAAGTGGACGAACGGGTCGATCGCAGACCCGCGGATCCGCTGCTCGCAGCCCGACCCGTCGGCGTCGGCACCGACGACCAGGCAGTGCACCTCTCGGTGGGCGGCCACGGACGGCAGCGCGTCGAGCAGGAGGTCGAGCCCCTTGCGACGAAAGCCGGAGCCCAGGAACAGGATCACGAAGGCGCTGGCTGGGACGCCGAGCGCGCCCCGCAGCTCGCGGCCGGGGCCTTCCGTCTTGTCGGGGTCGAAGCGCGCCAGATCCACCCCGTTGCGGACCACGGTCACGCGCTCTGCGGGGAGGTTTCTGCGGGCCATCACGTCGCGCCGAACCATCTCGGAGTTGGCGATCACCCTGAGGCACGCCCCCGGTGCCAGCGCGCGGCGCTCGATGTCGAGGGCGATCTCGTGGAGGCGTCGTTCCCGCGCGGACGGGGGGTACCCGGGCGGGTGAACGCGCTCGAACCAGGTCTGCACGCTGCCACCACCCAAGCGCACCACGTCGTGGGTCCAGGTCTTGCCGAGTCCGTAGACGAGGTCGTAGCCGGCTCTGCCGACGTGCCGCTCCACCGCCCTGGCGAAGGCCGAGGCCCGCCAGCGCGCACCCACGGCCAGGATCGGTAGCGTGACACAACGCACGCCTTCGGGGAGCCGCTCGTGGGAGTGGCAGACCAAGGTCACCTCGTGCCCACGTCGCACCAGCCCCGCCGCGACCTGGTCGAGGTAGCGCTCGGTCCCGCCGACGGCGGCCTGGCGCTTGTGGACGAGGGCGACGCGCACGCCTCTCACAACCCCGGGACCGGCAGGGGTCCGCTGCGCCAGGTGACGGCGACGCGCCACTCCACCGCGTCGTCGCCATCGACGAAGTCCGCGTTCCGGTGAGTGCCCACCGCGGTCTCGACGGACACCCAACCCACCGACTCGATCCGACGGTCCACCTCGAGGCCGCCCAGATCGAAGCGCTCGGCGCCCGGGAACACGAAGACGTGGTCGTTGATGACGTCGGGGACCTGCCACTTGCGGGTGTGAGTGTAGCTTGCGCGTGCAACCCAAGGCCCAGCGCCCGCCAACCCGACCCAACCCGTCCAATACCAGGCGTCTCCGCCCCAGGCGAAGCCCATGCTGCGGCCGTCGCGCGTCCAGCCGTCGTGGTAGACCCGATGCCCGGTGTACCAGCGGTGGTAGTCGTCCTCGACGATGGCGCGCTCGAAGCCGAAGAAGACGGGCCTCACCATGGCCTCGGCCCCGGCCACGCTGGCCACGCCCTGGATGAAGGGCAGCGACAGGACCTCGCTGTCCGTCATGTAGACGTTCTCGCCCGCGTATTGGTAGTACAGCTCGAGGTAGTCGATGGGGAGGTCGAGCCACCGACGCAGGGGAAAGGTGAGCCGCAGATCGAGGAAGACGTGCTCGTCCGTATCGGCCGTGGTCTTGTCCGGATCGTCCTCGGTGTGAGGGGTGAGCGGCAGAACCACCTCGCCCCAGTCGAGGGGCAAGGGCTCGCCGTCTTCCCACCCGCCGAAGATCGACGTGCGCGTCGCGCTCAGCTCCAGCCAAGGCCGCACCAACCAACGGATGTCGTAGATCAACCAGCCTGGATTGTCGGCGTCGGTGCGCTCGCCGGGGATGAGCCCCATGCCCACGTCCAGGCCGAAGCGCCCGAGCTTGTCGGCCTTGCCAGGGAGGCGCCCTTCGGCCCGACCCACGACGCCGGGCAGCGGCTTGGCGTTGTCGGTCCAGGTCAGCGAGGAGGCGTGATCGGGACCGTACCACCTGGCCTTCTGCCCAAGCTCGAGCGACAGCGACTTCCAGGACACCGCTGCTCGGGCGACGGGTAGGTCCACGCCCGCCGTGAAGGGACTGACGTCGAGGTGGATGCGGGGGTCGACCTCCACCTCGAAGTGCTGGGTACCGCCCCAGACACCGACGTCCGCCCGGGCCGAGACCATCCCGGGCTCCTCGTCGCCGTCGGCGTAGATGGGGACATAGGGACCTCCGGTCAGAGCGGCGCGGGGCCGCACCGTCACCGAGCGCGTCCCCTCGGAAACCAGGAGGTACTCAGGCCCGAGCTCCTCGAGGAGCAGATCCCACTGGGCCTGGCTTTCGTCCGAGGCGTTGCTTCGAGCGAGGCAACGCGCCAGCTCGAGGCGCGTGGGGCGACGGTAGAGCATGCAGTCGGCCTGCGCCTCCCGAAGCAGGTGTGGCGCCAGGATCTCGATGGGATCGGCGCTCGCGACACCAGCCAGCAGCAGCAGCAGCGGCACGGCCTATAGCTCCACCACTCGGAAACCCAGCACCTGGCTCGCGGCGCTGTCCGACACGATGTCGCCGTCGTCCTCGCATGCCTCCCCCCCTTCCTCGAGGGGAGTGGTGGTGTAGGTTTCGCCCTGGTCGAAGCTCACCGGGCCCGCGGTAGCCAGCACCCCGTCATCCTCACCCAAGACATCGAGGCGGACGACGATGGGCCCGACCGGCAGCCCGAAGAAGACGCCCTGCCCATTGCCCGCGCCCCGGCTGTACTCACCAGCCCCATCCACGCAGACGTGCAGCGTGGCGGCGTCTTCCGGAAAGGTCCCCAGGATGTCCAGCTGGAGGTCGACGGGCGTGTATTCCACTCGGTCGCAGGCTTGTAGGGCGGCAACGACGATGATTGAGCGTACGAGCACCATGCTCGGAGAGTAGCCTGTGCCGTTGCAGGCCTCAATCGGAAGTCGGGACGCCCCGACGCGCTCTCGACACCGAGGTCTCCACCCCTACCACTCCCAGGTCTGCACCCGGAACCCACCGCTCCCCAACGACACGTCGGCCCAGGTGGTGCGGCAGCTCCAGTCCTTCCAGACGTGCCCCTGGCCGTGGTGGGTGTCGATCGCCCAGTCGGTAGAGCGGATGTCGACGGCGCTCTCGACGTCGAGGGCGTGGCCCACGTACCAAGAGGTAGGCTGGTAGTACCAGGCATGGCCATGGGGTGAGAAGCCGCTGCCGTGGGCGCCCCAGCGGAACGGCACGAGCTGGCCTGGGAACCACGGCTGGTCGAAGGAGCGGGGGCACGAGCCATCGACGTAGGGGCCGAGTCGGCTGAAGTCTTCCTGCACGGTCGAGCTCCACTCCGACCGCTGCACGAACCGGGTGAAGGTGCCGCCCGGCACGGACCATTGGCAGCTCCCAATGACCTGGGCGGCGCTGTCCTGGGCGGTGAGAAAGTGGAGGGTGCCCCACACCGAGTCGATGCGCATGGTGGCGAAGGTCGTGTCTTGGTAGCCGTCGAAGGCCATCGCGATGCTGGTCTGGGCCCAGTCGACCCGGGCCTGCTTGATGTCGAACTGCAGGCGACCTCCCGTGACCCAGTACACGGCAGGGGCGCCGCAAATGATCCAGCACTCGTCGTCCTCGCAGTCGGTCAGGCCGTCGGCATCGTTGTCGATCCCGTCACCGCAGTTGCCGTCCTCGATGCAGTCCTCGAAGCAGTCCCCGTCTTCGCAGTCCAGCAGGCCATCGCCGTCGTTGTCCACACCGTCGAAACAAACCTCCTCGTCGATCTCTCCGTCGCAGTTGTTGTCCACCCCATCCGCCCGCTCCATCGCTTCCGGGTTGACGTCCGGATCCTCGTCGTCGCAGTCCTCGGCCACGCCGTAGCCGTCGCCATCCAGATCGTCGTCGAGGGTGGCCTCGTCGCAGTCGTTGTCTACGCCGTCGTAGGGGATCTCCTCGAGGCCGGGGTGACGATCGGCGTCCCCGTCGTCGCAGTCGCCCTCGCTCGAGGAGTACCCGTCGCCGTCGGCGTCTGGATGGTAGGGCGCGCTGTCGCCAACCGAAGGCTCGCAACCCGGCGCGAGGAGCAGAAGCGGGACCAACGGCAGAAGTGGATGCATATGCAGACAAGTGGGGCGCACGAGCCCTCCGGATCCATGCTCTGGCCGTAACACGGAAACACCCAGACAAACCGGGTTCGCGCCCTGACAGCAATCGTCGCTATCCCGCTACGAAACGACGAAACGTAACGATCTCGTAACCGGGGGAACAAAGCTCTCCGGGGCACGGTTCTTGCTTCGACCCCCGTTCCGAACCCAAGGACACGTCCATGCCCCGTCTGCGCTTGCTCCGCTTCCTCCTGGTCCTCCTCTCCTCGCTCCTGCTCGCACTCCTGCTTCCCAGCCTGGCCGCCGCCGAGCCCGACGACATCGGCACCGTCACCCTGCCCCTGGCGCACTGGCAGCTCATGCTGGACCGCGTCGAGGAGGGCGAGCAGGTCCCCGTCCCACCCGAGACGGTGGTGCGGGCGAGCCGAAGCCTCGAGGGGACCTTCCGACGAGGGGTGTTCACCGGCAGCCTGGACACCCGCTTCCTGCTCCTCGAGGGCGCGGACAGCGCGGGCGGGGCCACGGTCGTCCGGGTCCCGGTGCTCGACAGCGCGACCTCCATCGATCACGTGTTGCTGGACGGAGAGCCGACATCGCTGCTGCAAGAGGGCGACATGTACACGGTGGGGGTCTCGGGCGCCGGCGAACACCGGGTGCAGCTGCGCTTCTTCCAAGGCCGCGAGGACGACCGCTTCTCCCGGGAGCTGCGCTTCGCCCTGCCCCCCGCAGGGCCTACCGCCATCTCGGTCTGGGTCCCGGAGCAGGACATCGAGGCCCGCCTGGCCAAGGGCGCCATCACCGCCACCCGGTCGGAGGCCGGGGGCACCCGCATCCAGGGCCAGCTGGACTCCCGCGGTCAGCTCGACCTGTCGTGGACCCGCCAGCCCACCCACCGCGAGGCATCCCAGCTGCGAGCGGAAGCGAGCATGAACGCGCTGTTCACCCTGCACGAGGCGCTGGTCAAGGGCGTCGCGACCGTGGACTACACGCTGCTCGAGGGCGAGACCGATCGCCTCGAGCTCGCCTTGCCCCCCGACATCGAGGTGGTGGACGTCACCGGCGATGCCGTGCTGCAGTGGTACACCGATCTGCGAGCCGAGGACGACAGCGCCGACGGCCCCAAGCTGGCGGTGCTGCTCCGGTACCTGGTGGAGGCCGGACGGAGAGCCGAGGGGCACGATCGCGCCAACCTGCAGGTCCACTTCCAGTTCCCCGTGGACCTCGAACAACCCGTACCCCTGCACCTTCCACTGCCCGATGGGGACATCCCCCTGACCGGTGCCATCGGTGTGCAAGGCCCCGCCGGACTCGAGGTGGCGGTCGCCAGCATCGAGCAGGCAGAGCAGCTCACGCTACGCGATCTGCCCACCGATCTGCTGGCCCTGACGCCCAACCCGCTGCTGCTGGGCTTCTCGTTCCAACAGCCCCCGCAGGTAGCCCTGAGCCTCGAGCGCCAGGGCGAGATCGAACTCACCAGCACCCAGGTGGACGACATCCAAGCCAGCACCGTGCTGATGGAAGACGGCGCCGAGGTCACCAAGCTGCGCATGCGGCTGCGCAACAACACGCGCCAGCACCTGGCGGTGCGTCTACCAGCCGACAGCACCCTGACCCATGCCCTGCTGGACGGCCACCCCGTGCGCCCGGCGGTGCTGCTGGGCACTGGGGAGGACGACGATGGCCTGGCGCCGGACACCTTGCTGCTTCCCCTGCGCCAGAGCGAGCGCACGTCCGACGACAGCCAAGTGATGCACCAGGTCGCGGCCGGCGAGACCTTGGGTGGCATCGCCTTGCACTACTACTCCGACTCCACCCGCTGGCCCGAGATCCTCTACCAGAACAGCGACCAGATCGCCGTCGCCGAGGACCTCATGGTCGGCCAACGGCTGCGCATCCCCCTGCCCCACGGCGTGGAGGAGAGCAGCTTCGTGCTGGAGCTGGCCTACAAGCGCCGGCAGCCGGACACGGGGCTGCTGGGTGTCCGCGATCTACGCCTACCCAGCCTGGACGTGGACACCATCTCGGTGACCTGGCAGCTGTACCTGCCCACCCACGTGACACCCCTGGGCTTCAGCGCCAACCTCACCCAATACGACAACATCCAGTACGACCCCTTCCACCGGGCTCTGGGATTCCTGCACCGCGCCCTGCTGGGCGGTGATGCCTGGGCTGGGATGGGCTCCTACGAAAACATCCTGTCCCAACGCAAGGAGATCTACCGGGAGGAATCCAACCGCCGGCAGGGGGGAGAGGACGTCGTCAGCAGCTTCCCCCTGGTGGGGGAGCGGTACCGCTTCGAGCGCATCCTGGCCGGCGACGACGTGCCCCACATCAGCGTGGCCTACGTCGCCGACAGCCTGCTGCCCCTGACGCGCTGGGCCGCCCTGGCCGCGGCCTTCGGTCTCTGCCTGCTGCTGGTGGGCGCGGGTGGTTCTCCACAACAGGGCGGGCGATGGGCTCGACGCGTCGGAGCCGCCGTGGGCTTCGTCCTGCTCTTCGTGCTGGCCCACCACGTCTTGGGCATCCACCGCCGCATGGTGTGGGGTTGCGACCTGGCGCTGGCCTTGTCCCTGCTCCGAAGCCATGGACCGGGCTGGCTGGCTCGACTCCGTGCCGGCTTGTCCGAGGGCCCGCTGGAGCTGTTGACCTGGCGCAACATGGGACAGCTGTTGCTGTTCGAGGTGCTGCTGCTGAGCCTGCTCGCCTGGCCTCTGTTCTTCTCCTGCTGTCTGCTGGTGATGTTGGCCGCCTGGCGGGGGGTGACCCGATGATGCGCTTCCTCAACGTGGTGGCCCTCTGCGCCCTCTCCGTACTGCTGCTGACCGGCTCTGTCTCCCAGGCCCAGGACGACGCCGAGTACCACCGTCAGCGCCAGGCCGTGGCGGACGACAACTTCGAAGCGGTCATGGGAAACAACGACTGGAGCAAGGTCCGTGCCCAGCGCAGGCCGGCCAAGACCAGCCTCGGCTCGGGGAGTGCGCCCGCCACCCAGAGCCAAGAAGCACCCCAAGCCAGCCCGCCGTACACCGAACGGCTCGCCTCCGGCTCGACCCCCGCGGGGGCCGAGGTGGTGGTGCCCTTGCCACGCTACGAGGCCGTGCGTTCCCTGGTCCAGGCCCTCGAGCTGCAGGACGACCAGCCGGAGGTCCCCCTGGTGGTGCTGGGTGCCTCTTCGTACTCGGGTGAAGCCCTGGACGGCGCCCTCTCCCTGCGCCTCGAGCTGGGGGTCACCCTGGGCGCAGAGGGCCTGTGGAAGACGGTGCCCCTGGTAGGTGAAGAGGTGGTGGTGGTCGATGCTCACCAAAAGGGCAGCGGCGCCGAGGTGCCCCTGTCCAGACTCAACGGCTACCACGTCTGGCTCACCCCCGATGCGGGCGAGGTCACCGTGGTGCTGGACCTGCTCGTGCCCTCCAGGGGTCGCCGCGGATCCCTCGAGTACGACTTCCTGGTGGCCAAGACGCCGGTCACCCGCTTCGAGTGCACCTTCCCCACCGCCGGCCTCGAGCCCCGCCTGCACTCGGCCGTGCGCTCCGAGGTCAAGCCCAGGGCGAGCGGTGTCCAGCTCTCCGCCTCCCTCGAGCCCACCAGCCGCATCCACCTGGTCGGCTTCAAGGCCGTGGGCGAGGACGAAGATCTCGAGGCCCGAATCTACGCCGAGAGCCTGAACCTGCTGTCGGTGGACGAGGGCGGCCTCGACCTGTTCACCGTGGTGCGCTTCAACATCCTCTACGCGGGCGCCAAGCGCTTCGACGTGCTGGTCCCCGAGGGCATGACCGTGGTGTCCGCCGACGGCCAGGGCGCCTTCCGATACACCCTCGAGCCCACCGAGGGCGGCACCCTGCTGCACGGCGAGACCGCCTTCCCCATCCGCAACGAGTACGAGATCTCCCTGCGCCTCCGCAGAGAACTGCAGCGCGACAGCGAGACCTTCGACCTCGAGCTGCCCCGCTGCATGGGAGTGGAGCGGGAATACGGCTGGCTGGGAGTCGAGGTGGTGGGCAACCTGCGCCTCGAGGAAGCCGAGCGCCGTGGGGTGCTGGCCGTGGACGTACGCCAGCTGCCCTGGGAGATGGTCCAGAGCGCGGTGACTCCCATCCTGCGGGCCTACCGCTACCACACCGCCGACGTGGGAGTGCGCCTCGAGGCAGCCCGCCTGCCGGAGCAGGAGCCCGCCACCGGATCGGTAGACCTGGTGGAAGCCACCACCGCCGTCTCCCGCGAGGGCGCGGTGCTCACCGACCTGCGCATCACCCTACGCAACCGCCTGCGCCACAGCCTGGCCTTGACCCTGCCCCAAGGCATGACGGTGCGCTCGGCCCTGCTCGACAGCGAGCCGGTCAAGCCCGGCGTGGCCGACGACGGCACCCTGTACTTCCCCCTCAAGCGCTCGGCGGGAGGCAACGACCTGCAAGCCTTCACCCTGCAGGTGGTGCTGGAGAGCGACCTGGGAGACCTGGGCCTGCTGGGTCACCGCAGCTTCGAGCTGCCGGCGGTGGGGCTGCCCGCGTCCACCGTGCGCTGGGATGTCTACCTGCCCGCCAACAACGAATACACCCAGCTCCAGGGGGACGTGGAGCCCCAGTCCTACGCCGGGGCCGGGCGCTGGTTCCAAGGTGGGGTGGCGGGCAGCGGGCAGCTGAGCAACGGCCCCCCCATGGCGGTCGCCCAGGAAGTCACGCAATCCGCGGGGACGGGAGCCATGCCCGTGCGCATCGAGCTTCCCACCGAGGGCAAGCGGCAGTCCTACACCCGCTACTGGCTCGAAGCCGCCACGCCGGTCGAGGTCAGCTGCTGGCACCTGCGCTCCTGGGTGCGGTTCCCGGTGGCGCTGCTGACCGTGTTGCTGCTGGCAGGCTGCGTGGTCCTGGCCACCCTACGGGGCAGGCCGGGTGGGAATCCCTGGCCTCGACGCGGGGTGGCCCTGGTGGGCGCGAGCCTGCTGGCGTGGAGCCTCGCAGAGCTGGGTAGCTCGGGGGCGCTGGTGCCAGGGGCGCTGCTGGGGCTGGCCATCGCCGGCTACGGGCGCGCGCTCCACCGCAGCCTGTGGACTAGCGTACGCGGCGTCGGGGCGCAGCTGCTCCGGCTGGTTCAGCCACGCCCCAAGAGGGGATCAGAGGAGGAGGAAGAGGTCGATGAGGGCGTCGAGCCCACCGGCTCGTCCAAGCGCAGTCCCCTGGGTCAGCTCGGCCTGCTGGGCGCCACGGCCATCGTCGCGCTGTTCACCATGATCACGCTGATCCGGCTGCTGGCGGTCATCGTTTAGGGGGCCCCGGAGGCAGCCCCTCGGCGTCGGGGTCCACGTGGTGCCAGTAGCCATGATCCTGCAGCGCGTTCCGCAGCTCGGGATTGGGCCGGCCCCCAGGTCCCTGCATTGCCGCGCGGCTGTCCTCCACGATCTCTCGCTCGAAGGCGTCGAGCCGAACGCGCAGGGCGGCCGCCTCCGGTGGGGGCTCGCCGGCCATCAGATCGTTCTGCTCGTCGGGATCGACCCGCAGATCGAAGAACTCGTAGGGGA
>CAZVHW010000231.1:0-10958 GCA_964626835.1 uncultured Enterobacterales bacterium | reverse complement strand
ACAGATCGTCAGCAGGTTCCCCTCGGCATGGTCCCCACCATCCCTGCGATACTTCCCGCGACACGCCGGCCGAGGCCCGGATGGCGGCGAGCACGGTCCTGACCTGCTCGGCCTCCACCGGCTCCATCGAGAAGGTCATCCGCACGGGCCCGGACTCCCCGGCCTCGTCTCCGCTGGGAGGCTCCCCCGGGCGATGCGCGGCCACCGAGCCCTCGAGCTCGCGGCTGGTGGACTGGCAGGCCAGCCCCTACGGCTCCACCAGCTGCAGGCGAACCTCGAGCTATTGGTGTCAGGCACTAGCCAATACAAGGCCGACCCCGAGCGGGTGTTGGGCTTGCTGGGCTGAACCACACGAGCGCGTGCTACATTCTGGGCATGTGCCCACCTGGACGAACGCGAACGATCCTCGACGCACAGGGCCGCCCCTACTTCCTCTGGGACCGGGACCTGACGGACGAGCAGTTCCGCGCCCACCTTGCTGACTCGGACCCTCAGGTCCGCCTGGTGGCCTTGGGCGTGATCATGCGCCAGGCACGTCCGGAGGACGTTTTCCTCTACGTTTCCGAAGCCGAGGTCCGTGCCTCCTGGGACCAGGTCCAACCCTTCCTGGGCCGCAGCCGAGCGTTCTGGACCTGGCTGCTCGACACCTGGGCATCGCTCGATGCCGCCTAGCTCGCTGACACCACTGCAGCTTCGTATCCTCGGTGCACTCGCAGCGTTCGAGCCTCGCTGGACGTTGACCGGGGGCGGAGCGCTCTCTGGCGTCCACCTGGGACACCGGCGGACGCGGGACCTGGACCTTTTCTGGCACAGCCACCGAACCCTCCCGGACACCTCGTCGATCTCAACCCTGCTCGAAGCCGCGGGGATCGACGTCGACGTCGTCCGTCGCACGCCAAGCTTCCTCCAACTCCGTGCACGCGGCAACGACGAAGAAGTCCTCATCGACCTCGTCGCGGAGCCGGTGCCCGTGATCGAGCCGGCAGTCGAGGTCGAAGTGGGCAACCACCACATCCTCGTGGACACCCCCCACGAGATCCTCGTCAACAAGCTCTGCGCCCTCCTGTCCCGGTCAGCTCTCCGCGACCTCGTCGACGTGATGGCGCTGCTGGCAGCCGGAGCCGATCTCGGGCGCGCGTGCCGCGACGCGGCGTACAAGGACAGTGGATTCTCCACCGCAACGCTGGCCTGGGTACTCTCCGACATGCCTGTCGACGCCCTGGCGAGGGTGTCGGGACTGGATGATGGGCGAGCCAGCGAAACGGAAAGGCACCGCCAGCAGCTCGCTCGTGCCCTGGCAGCGCTGGCGCGGCCCGAGCGATAGCCCGAGGGCGCTGCCGTGACCACTCCCGGCCTTCATGCCACCATCCTTCTCGCACTGGTCTCGTCGTTGTCCGCCTGCACCCCTCGCCTGCCAGAGGGTGCTGAACGACGACGCCAGGCTGACACGAAGGACGACCCTGACACGGCGACTCGGGCGGGCCGCCATCGCTGCGTCCTCCAGCGCCCTCGCTCCCGTCAGCGCCCTCGAGCTGCCTCCAGAGCCCGCCCCCAGGACCGCGGTGCACCGCTCCGCAGCTCGCCCGAGGGGCATCGAGGCGCTCCACCAGACTCGATGTACACGCGGGTTCCCGCCTGTACGGCTCGCGCGCTGTTAGTCCTTCCTGTCCCCACCCCCCAACGCCGGGCCGCACGACTCCTGGCAACGAAACCCCAGCGCGGCCCCTACATCCACCCGTTCTCGCTCAACCAAGTGCAGTTGGCGTAGCACAGATCCACCGTGACCTGCTCCGCGCCGATGGTGTAGTCGAAGGTGGTGCAGGAGAAGCCGGCGGGGCAGTCGGCGTTCGAGTCGCAGTAGTTGTAGCAGACGGCTTCCGACGGTTCCTGGCCCTGGAACATCAGGCAGGTGCCCTGGTCGCCACACACGCTGGGGTTGGTGGAGCAATCGACGCACCACTGCCCCTGCGTGACGCACTCACCGGAGCTCTCGTCGCAGAACTCGCCCACCGGGCAGTCCAGGTCCGAGCTGCGGCAGGACTGGTCCTCGCAGCTCCCGGCGCTGCAGGTCTGGGAGGCTCCGCAGTCGTCGTCGGACAGGCAGCCGATACGGCAGGCGAAGGTCTCGGTGTCGCAGTACTCGTCCAGGTTGCAGGAGCTGGAGTCGAGACACTGAACCTCCTGGCAGGTCTGGGCGATGCAGGCCTGCGCCGCCTCGCACTCGCCGTGGTCGATGCACTCCACCGGTGTCGCCTCTTCGAGGCAGCCCAACGCGAGCAGCAGCAGCAGGGGGATCATCGTTCACCTCCGGTGTCGTCTGCACCCACGCCCGCACAGAAGCCCTCGGGATCGCCACCTCCCCAGTAGTAGCGGGCCACGATGTGGGCTGACGGCGGGGGGACGGACCCCTCGGCGAAGACGATGGCAGGCCTCTCCTCGCCGGCCTCGTCGAGCAGGGTGTAGGTCCATGCTCCGTCCTCGCAGGCCAGCACCTCGTCATCGACGCTGACCTGCAAGGTGCCCGGGTTGGGCGGCTCGCTCAGGTAGAACGTGTCGAGCAGCCGGGAGGCGTTGGCCGACAGCTCGGTGATGATGGCCGAGAAGTCCTCGGAGCAGATGTCCCCCGTCAGCCCGCCGGTCTGCTCGGCGATGTCGGGGTAGCGCTGGCTGACACTGGCCTCGGACTGCTGCTCGGCGGTGCAGCTCGCCAGGTCCGAGACGAACAGCGCCGAGGCGTTGAAGACGTCGCGGGATCGCTGGCCCTTGATCTCGCGGAAGGCGTCGACATAGTCGCCGATGGGCAGGGGCGAGCTGTCCTCCTCGTCGGAGACGAAGACCAGGGAGAGGAAGGCGTCCTCCCGCAGAAACCCGGTGTTGCTGCCGTCGCTGATGCGCTCGGTGAGCGCCAGGTAGGCGGCCTCGATGCCCATCTCCATCCCGCTGCCGCAGACACCCACGCTGACCAGGTCGGCGAACAGCTGGTCCGGGCTGTCGGTCGCGGTGGTGATGATCGTTCCGTCTACCAGAGCCCCGGGATCGGGCACCAGGGCCACGTCCTCGGCCGTGCAGCCGTGGGTGGGGCTGACGGCTGGCTCGACCACCGAGGTGGTGACGACCCCGACATGGTAGTCGACGCCCAGATCCACGAAGTAGGACACGAACTCGGAGAAGTTCTGCGAGAGCCGCTCCTGGAAAGGAGCCATGGAGTAGGAGTCGTCCACCACCAGCAGGGCGTCCACCTCGGCGGCTGGGTCCTGCGCGAACACGTCCACCGTGTCGAAGACCTCCATGTCGTACTCGATACAGCCCGGGATCAGCAGCAGAAGCAGGGTTGAAAAGCGCATCTTCGTGAACTCCTTGGTGAATGTCCTCGTTGCCGCGGGGGGCGCCCCTCGCGACGGGCCTAGCCCTGGCCTCCGCAGACCACGACCTCGCCCACGTCGGTCCTCAGCTTGGTGCAGACACGTCCCCCGGCGCAGGCAGAGCCGACGTCCCCGTCGCTCTGCCCACTGCACAGCGGAACGCAGGTCCTGGCGCCGTCCGTGGTGACGGAGACCTCTCCGTCGATGCACTCGATCTGGTCGTCCCACACCACGTACGATCCGGTCGGGTCGATGCCCAGGTGGCCGGGCACGCAGATCCCGAGGTCGTCCACGTTGATGCAGAAGCCGACGTAGCGCTCGGTGCCGGTGGTCCCGTCGTCCCAGCAGGTCTCGGCCGGCGCGCCCAGGGGGGGCGGGTCGCTGCAGGCCGTGGTTCGGTTCAGCTCGACCTGCAGGCCATCGGTCGGGTTGTCCAGGAATCGCTGGCAGTCGGGGGAGAGCTCCGGGTAGTCGTCGATGGGACACTCGACCGATCCGGCTCCCGTGTCGTCGCCTGCCGTCGAGTCGACACCGCCAGACCCATCCGCAACCGTGTTCGTCTGGGTGCAGGCGACGGCGAGGGCGGCGAGCAGGAGGGGCTGGGCCCACACCCGCGCGGGACGGTCGTTCTGGGTGAGACGGGACATCCGACTTCCTCTCGCTGGCTCGTGGCACCTGGGGGGACACCCGTACAAGTGCCCCTCGATGGGAGAATGGACCTGCTATTTTTCCAGCTGCTCGAGGCGGGCGGCGGCTTGGTGGGCGTACAGGCCGTCGGGGTGGTGATCCTGGAAGCGTAGCAGGGCTCGGTGTTCGTCCTGGTTCCTTCCCAGCCTGCCCAGCGACACGGCGATGCTCCACTCAGCCTCCTCGGCCAGGGAGCCCAGCTCCGCCACCTCGAGGTAGCGTTCGAAGGCCGCCAGGGCGAGGTCGGGTCGGTCCAGCTTCTCCAGCTGGATCCTCCCCACCAGCACCAGGCAGGTCCGCGCCTCCGGCGAGCCGGGGTGGGCCTCCATCAGCTCCCGATACGCGTCGACGGCCCCGGCGTAGTCTCCGAGCGCCCTGGCCTCCCGCGCCGAGGAGAGCAGCGTCTCCATCGAGGGCGGAGCGGGTGACGGCTCGGCTGGTGGGCCGGCGGACGCTCTGCTCGCCGGCGGTGGGGGTTCAGGGGCGGGTGAGGCCGTATCGGCGGCTGGCTCTTCCTGCGCGCTGTCGCCGACGGCAGGGACCGAAGGGTGCTCGCCCAGCAGTGCCATCCGCTCGATGGCCTGACGCTCGGTCGCGGCCAGCTCGCGCATCCCCTCGACGGTGTGGAGCACCCGACCGGCGGGGATCTCCAGGGACGGCCCGTGCGCGGGCTCGAGCCTCACCAGGCCCTCGGCCACGGAGATCTCTTGCCCATCACCGGCCACCGAGACGGAGAAGACCGTCCCCAGGACCGTGATGCGCCCCCCCGGGGTGTCGACCGCGAAGCTCTGCTCGGCACCCAGCGGCGCCACGTGGAAGGCCACCAAGCCCCGCTCGATCCCGAAACGAACCGCGTCTGCCGAGGCCGCCACCAGGGCGATCTGCGACTCCCGCTCGACGAAAACCGTGGAACCGCCCTCGATCTCCACGAACAGAGAGCCTCGCTCGACCTGCAGGCTGTCCCCGGCCCGCAGCCGGTCTCCCGCCGTGGCCCCCCGGTCCAGGAAGCTGGCCTGGCCCGACACCTGCGCCACGGTGACCTCCTGATGCGTCGCACCGGCCATGGCGGCTGGCGGCTCCTCCGGCCTGCCGGCGCGCAGGACGAGCAGCAGGAGCGCGGCCAGGGCCACCGCGAGGCTCGTGGCCAGGACGAGGCGCCGGTGGATGGGAGCCCGCGCGGGCTGCCGGTTCCGCGCCAGGATCTCCCTGGCCTTCATCTCCAGGGCCGCGTCGCCCAGCTCCTCGACTGGAGAGGTCTCACCGAGCCGTTCCATCTCCTCGAGCAGCCCGGCCGAGAGGGAGCAGTCGGGGCAGCCACGGCCGTGCTGCTCCAAGAAGGAGGCCTCCTCGTCGTTGTGGGGCGCTCCGTCCAGCAGAGCCCGATCCAGCAGCGCCTCGAAGCGACGGCATTGTCCCTGTCCCATCACGACCCTCCCTCGTAGAACAGCTCCCGGACGCGCTTGTCCCTGGTGGCGAGCTTGCCCATCTTCCCCCGTCCCTCGCGCAGGAGATAGCGCACCGAGGGGATGATCCTACCCATGATCTCCGACACCTCTGCCACGGAGTGGCCGTGGGCGAGCTTGAGCACCAGGGCCATTCGTTGATCGGGCGGCAGGCGGTGCAGCAAGGTCGAGACACACTCTGCCCGGCTCCTGCGCAGGTAGTCCGCCTCTGCGCTGCTCTCGGGATCCTCGGCCTCCACCTCGGTCGACACGAAGATCGAGCGCACCCGACGAAACCGCTTCAACCGCTTCAGGATGGTCCGGACGGTGATCGCGTCGGCCCAGGCCTCCAGGCAGCCTTCGGCCTGGAAGCCGCGCGCGGACCGCACGATCTGCAGCATGGCCTCCTGAGCCAGGTCCTCGGCTTCCTGCGCCGAGGGGCTCATGTGCCGGGCGGTGCGCTTCACGCGTGGCCACAGCCGCTTGACCAGGTCGAGCTGGGCGCGCCGGTCCCCCCGCACCACCGCCCGCATCAGCTGGGCGTCACGTACCAGGATCCCTCGGTCGCTCACACCGGCCTTCTGGGACGATCCTGCCACGGATATGTGCTGTGCGGATAGGATGCCGAACCTCACCGAGCCTTCGCTCTGCCTCGACCTTCATCCCTACAAGTGCCCGCAGGCAAAAAAAAGGCTAGCCCGAACTTCGTTCAGCGCAGGTGGACGGACAGGTCGAGAGCCAGGTAGGGCTGGAGCCTCCAGGGCGACAGCAGCAGGCGGTGCTGCCCGGCAAGCTCGAGATCGTAGGCTTGGTTCAGCAGCAGGACGACCACCCCGGGATGGACGCCGAGGCGCACCCAGGGCTGGACCGACAGAGCGATGGAGCTCTCCAGCACCGCGCCGAGCGTGAAGGCAGACCGCTGGGGCGTGGCCCGAAGCGCGGCCGTGTGGACCTCGGCCTGCCAGCGCAGGAGGCTGCCCTCGGCCATGACCCTCCCGCCCAGGGAGTAGCGCCCGGACCTGTGCTCGCGAGCCAGGCCGAGACGCAGGTCGTGGGACGCGAGGTACAGGCTGGCCTCGGGGTCCTCGAGGTGGATGCCAGGCCGCACGCAATAGCCGGTGACCAGCGACCAGGGCCCGGTCAGCGGCGCCAAGAGCGAGAGCCTGGCGGCGTGGTTGGGCGACACCTCCCCCGCGAACCCCCGCAGCGCGTAGCCCAGCTCCAGCATCCAGGGTTCGTCGGACCCAGGCTCCGGGGACACCCCGGCGTCCGCGCCGATGCCGATGCGGCTTCCCCGTGACATGGCCTCCGCGCCGGTCCGCACGATGAGGGCGATGGCCTCGAAGCGCCCCTCGGGCACGCTCCCGGCGGCCGTGACCCTGCGGGCCAGCACGCGGCCGCCGCTGGCCTCGGACAGGTAGAGAAAGACGTCGTCCGAGGTGGAAAGATCGCACCACAGCACCAAGAGGGCCCGCTCCCGCTCGGCCACGCGAGCGGCCAGCTCACTCTGGGCGGGCAGGGTGGACTCCAGCTGGGCCACGCGGTGCACGAGGAAGCGTACGTCGAGGTCGAGCAGCTGGACCTCGATGGCCCGCGCCAGCCTGGCCGTCAGCTCCTCCTGGGACTGCTCGCCGATCAGCACCACGGCGCTCGGGCCGGGAGCGTCCCGCGCCAGGGCCGGGGAGCAGAGCAGCAGGGCCAGGAGCAGCAGCCTCGCCAGCGCGCGCAGTGACGCCATCCTTCCTCCCAGACATCGACCGGGGATGCCGCCGCGTATCGCGGCAGCGACGGTGCGGCCCCCGAGCCCAGCCCCTACGGCTCCACCAGCTGCAAACGAACCTCGTCATAGCAGGCGGTCCCGTCCGTGTGGGCCGTCAGGAAGGCAGCAGCGCGGTCGGCGCCGGCCGGGGCCTCGCCTTCGATGACGATCTCGGTCCAGTCGTAGTTGTCCTCGTCGGGCTCATCCATCTTGATCTCGCCGGCCCAGGCGTCCGTCTGGAACCACCAGAGCCCGAACACGTACCAACCCGCGGGATTCTCCACGCCCTCGGTGCGAACCATGGCTGTCAGGCGGTATCTCTGGCCCTCCTGCACGCTGCCGTAGGCGCTCACCTGGCGGATGGCGCCGGCATCCCAGCTGCCACCGGTGTCGATGCACTGGGAGGCCGTGCCAGCGTAGGGCCTGGTGGTGTCCAGGTAGTCCTCGCCATGCTGCTGAGCGTCGTTGGTCTCCCAGCCCTGGCCTACGCCGCCGTAGCTACCCTCGCCCTGCTCGAAGTCGCCGTTGACCAGCAGGTCGGGACCCAGGACCGTGTCGCTGTCGGCATCGGCGTCGCTGTCGGCGTCGGCGTCGGCGTCGGCGTCGGTGTCCGTGTCCGCGTCGGCTGGCTGGTCAGGAGGCCCGGAGTCGTCGAGCGGGGCGCTGGGAGTGGAGCAGGCCGCCAGCAGGGCGAGGGTGGCCGCTCGGCGCAAGGGCATCGTGCCCATCAATGACCGCCGTTGGCCCGGTACGCCGCATACCACTCCTCCCACTTGGCGCGGGTCTCCTCGCCCGGGCAGCCCGTGGCCTCCAGCCAATCACGCCAGGGCTCCAGCAGGTCGGGGCGTGGGATCCGGTAGGGACGGGTGGTCTCGATGACCTCGCGCAGGTCGTCGACCACGGCGTCCTCCTGCCCGCAGGGGGTGGGCGTGCAGTCCGATTCCTCGGGCTCGCTCACGGGGGGCTCGCTCACGGAGGGCTCGCTCACCGGCGGGGTAGCACCCGAGCCGACCACACCGTCGGCTCCCCTGCGGCCCGCGGCGGCCTCTTGGGCGAAGCGGGCGCGGGCGTCGTCGGCAGCCCCCCGGGAGAGCCCGAAGGTGCGGTCCAGGTCGTCGTAGCGGTACAGCGAGGCGGAGCGGATCTGGGGCCACGTGCCCTCGCCCTGGATCTCCCCCCGGTTCCAGGCGTCGATGAAGTCGTAGAACATGGTGATCCAGTCGGGATTGGCCCACATCTCCTGGGAGTCGTCGCAGCCCAGGCCGCAGAGGTTGGCCTCGGTGACGTGGTACTCCTTGGAGCCCGTGGGATCGTAGGCGGACGCCACGCGCATGTAGTCCTCGAGGGCGTACAGCTCCTCGTGGTAGCCCTAGCCCGCGATCTCCCGGCGCTCGACGTGGGTGCCGTAGGCGTGCAGCGCTACGCCGTCGTAGCCGCCCAGGCCGGTGACGTGGGCCATCTGGTCGTCGAAGTACTGCACCCAGTCGCCGTTTTCGTTGCCGGCGTAGGTGGTCTGGGTGTTCCACGGCCCCGAGGGGGCCACGAGCACCAGCTCGTCGGTCCCGGCGGTGGCTCTCACGGCTTCCCGCACCGCGTTGTAGGCTCGCCCGTACTGCTCCGGCGTGATGGGCTCGCCCCCCTCGCCTCCCGGCCAGCTCCAGGCCAGGTTGGGCTCGTTGCCCACGATCCAGTGGTCGGCGGCGGGACCGGCGGCGGCCGCGAAGGCCGCGAAGCGCTGGGCGTAGTCGTCGTAGAGGTGCTCCTCCACCCCGTCGACCTCGACGGTGCGGTCGTGGGGGATGGTCCCGTCACCGTAGTCCAGGCGCACGATCACGGAGTAGCCGGCTGCATCTGCCTCCCGGATGCGCTGCAGCACCAGCTCTCCCCAGCCCGTGACGTTTCCGTTCCCATCCACCATGTCGGAGGCGGACAGGGCCACCACCACCCAGCCCGGGTTGCCGCCCATCAGCTCGTCCAGCTGGTCGACGGGGTTGTCGTGGTCCGTGCCCGGCAGGTCGTGCACACCCATGAGGTAGGGGGAGCCCCCATCTCCGGCCCAGGCTGGCGCTGCCGCCATGAGCACCGTGAGCATCGCCAGGACCATTCGCCAGCTCGACCACCACATCTCGACCTCCTGGGGGAAGGGGGGGGGAACGCGCGCCCCACTCACGAAGCAAGAAGCGCGCCAGGCCTACGGTGCCGGGCCCCTGGAACAACCGCGTCGTTCGAGTCGCAGCCAATCGAGGAATCCAGGGGCACAAACCAACGAACCAGACAAAGAAGTCGCGAACGGGGAGCGCCCGCTCCGCTGGGACGCGGTCCCATCGCATGGGCACGGCTCTTGCAGCCTGCGTGCCCAACCGCCCACCGAGGAAGACCATGGCTCGACCGCTCCACCTGCCAGTCCTGCTCTGCTGCCTGCTCCTCGCCCCACCGGCGCTGGCCGATCCGGGTGCACCTGGCCAGGATGACGGCACGTGCCTTCCGGACTGCGACATCACGGACGACCTGGGATGGATCGTTCAGGACGGCGTACGACCGGACTGCAGGAGGCCTCATCCGAGGCTGCGGGGTCTCCCACCTCACGGCGGCGGCGATCGCTGCCCACCCGGCCTGCGAGGACCACGTGACGAAGACACCGGGTCCGACGAGCCGGAGGATGCGGCGGATCCCGTGACCGGCGGCGAACCCGAATACTGGGACCCACGCCTGTCCGATCCCGACCTGAATCCTCCGGTCATGGCCAGCTTCGAGCCGGCCGATGTCTCCGCTGGCGAGACCTACCTGCACGTCACACGGGTGGAGTACCAGAGCGAACAGGAGTCGGGCGGCAACCACCACGTCTTCGCCTACGCACCCGAGGGGGTGCAGGTCTACGCCATGGACTACAACGGGGTGGTCCTGCCCCTGGAGCAGAAGACCGAGAACGGAGTGACCTGGTTCGAGCTGGCCATGTGGGGAGGCAACGTCTACTCGATCTACGCCCAGGGCGAGGACGGCACCCGCTACGAGGGCATGGCCACCGACACCGTCCACGGGCTGCTGATGCCCTCGAACCACCACGTGAACTTCGTCATCACCTTCGAGGCGGCGGCATCCACGAACGACCCAGCGCTCGGGGCGGAGTGACCCGCTAGGGCAACACCCAGGGGCGAGGAGCTGCCGTCCGCTCTTCCAGCAGCTCGCCCACGCCGACCCCACACCCTCCTGGCCCCGCACGGGTCGAACCACCCTAGCTCGCGGGCACCATCCTGTTCCACGACGAGCTTCGGCCGGTGATGGACTCACTCAGCGCGTTCCTGGGAGGTGCGATAAGTCTGCCCGCCCCGTCCACGGAACCCGCATCTGTTGACCCCCGACGCACGCCGACGCCGGCTCATCGCGTCCCCTCGTTTTCGGCTGGCCCTGCTCTTCTTCCTGTACAGCTTCCTGGTTGGCTGGCCCACCGCCGCCCTCCTCGGGATCGTCGCCGGGCTGCTGGGTGCGAAGTGGCTGGGGCTGGTCGGAGGCGTGGTGGTCTACGGCTTCTCGTGGATCATGCTGGGGGTCGCGGTGCTGCTGGGAGGTCAAGAGGTCGTGGTCCACGGCCGGTGGCTGGTCCGCCAGTGGCTCGACAAGCGCAAGAACCGCTGACCAACGACCAGGGCTAAAGACCCCCAAAGACAAGGTAGGCCTTGCCCGCGTCCTCCCCGGCTTCCCCGTTGGAGT
>CAZVHW010000230.1:8613-10985 GCA_964626835.1 uncultured Enterobacterales bacterium | reverse complement strand
CGTGTGCTGTCATGACAAGCCACCTTGCGACGGGCCGCGTCGACGGGCCTGTCCTACATCCCCGGCGATCGGTCCGAGGAGTGCATCCGCGTTGTCGCCAAGGGCGCGAGCGAGGAGCTTCACAAGCACTGCATGCAGTGTCTCGTGCGCCACCGGCGGCTGGGCGTGAGGGTGGATCATGATGGCTGATGCCGAGAAAGAAGACGTAAAGCTCGCGCAGGAGCGCTTGGGGCGCCAGCTGGAACGAGCACGCTCGGCCGAGGATCGAGAGCTCAACCGCCAGGTCCGCGAGACAGGCGAGCAGTTCGCACGCATACTCTACGGCTTGTTGCGTCTCACTCGACTGCATGCACTCGACAACAAGGCCTTCGACGAGCCGGTCACAGCGTGGCTCCAGGTCCAGGACAAGCTCCTGGAGATGCTGGGTACCGTGCACCTGATCTGCGTGGAAGACCAGGTGTACGTCAACGACGTGCGCATCCGCTTCGACATGGCTCACGACCACATCGAGGCACTCGGCTCCGATCTCCGCCGCCACAACGTGGGCGGCATCTCCTTGAACGAAGCGTTGAGTGAAGAGCAGCTTCGTTTCCTCATCGCGGCGCTCGCCGAAAAGCCCGACCTGCGTGGTGCCCGAACCGCCTTGCAGCACAAGCTCAACGACAACGGCATGAGCTCCATCGAGCTGCACGGGCCCTTCCGATTTCGCCTCAAGGGCGAACGCACCCGCAAGGCGGATCGCGAGTTCCGTGAGATCTACAAACAGAGCGCGAACGTCATCTCCGAAGCCTACGGCAACCTCAGCTCCAACCGCCTCCCGAATCCCTTGCCGGTGCGGCGGCTGGTCAACGAGCTGATCGACAACACCCGCACCACCGGCACGGGTGAGCTCACCAAGGAGCACGACGAGCGCCTCCCACCCTTCGCGCGCCACATCCTGATGGTGACCAACCTGTCCCTGATGATCGGCAGAGCCGCGGGGTTTCCCGACACCACGCTGGGGGACCTCGGCATGGCCGCCATGTTCCACGACGTGGGAATGTCGGTGAAGGAAGACGGCTACTTCGTACCCTACCCACGGCACAACACCGCGGGTCTGCGCAGCCTCATGCGTCAGCGTGGCTTCCACGAGGCCAAGGTCCGACGCCTGCTCGCGGTCGTGGAGCACCACCGCGACTACGACGGACCCTTGGGAAAGCCGTCCCTGTTCGCCAGGGTGATCCATATCGCGGACGACTACGACATCCTCACCCGCTACCGGCCAGGGCAGGGCCCCATTCTTGCCCAGCCTGACGCCATGGCACGCATGGCGGCTCACACAGGCTCGGCCTACGACCCCGACCTCTTCCAGGTCTTCGTCAACCGAATGGGCCTGTTCCCGCCCGGTGCGATCCTCCGTCTCGCCTCGGGCCGTATCGTGGTCTCCGTCTCGGGCGCTCGCAGCCGCAAGAGCTTTTCGCGACCCCTCTGCCGCGTGGTTCGCGAAGCCGACGGCAACCAGCCCGAGAGCTCCTCCATCGTCGACCTGGCGCGGGGTGACCGCGTAGTCAAGGTGATGCGCCCCGGAGACTGGTAGGGATCTGTCTGGCGGTTAGAACGCGGCTCCCCCGGAGGCGGTCATGCAAACCCTGCCCGAGATCCTCGGCGCTCTCGTGCGCGAGGCCGCAACCAGCTTGGTCCCCGACCTCCAGGTCCGTGGCCCCGTCGTGCAGGCCACGGCCGATCCCCAGCACGGCGACTACCAGAGCAACCTCGCCTTTCGTTTGACGCGGCCGCTGCGTCAGCCTCCTCGAGACTGCGCTCTTGCACTCGCCGCCGCGCTCCCAGAGCATCCAGCCCTGCGTGCGGTCGAGGTTGCCGGCAAAGGCTTCCTGAACCTCAGGCTGGAAGATGCGTGGCTGGCCCAGGCCTTGAAGGAACGAGTGAGCGAAGCCAACCTGGGCTTGCCCAACGACGGCAACGGCAGGCGCGTGGTGGTGGACTACGGATCCCCCAACGTGGCCAAGCGCATGCACGTCGGCCATCTGAGGTCCACCAATATCGGCGACTCCCTCGTCCGTTCGTGGCGTGCCCTCGGCTACGACGTGCTGGGCGACAATCATGTTGGCGATTGGGGTACCCAGTTTGGCAAGCTCGTCGTGGCCTGGGAGCGTTGGCGCGACGATCGCGCGTTCGAGGATGACGCCATCGGAGAACTTCAGCGAATCTACGTCCGCTTCGCTCGAGAATCCGAGGCAGATCCCGCACTCTTGGACGAAGCCCGGCAGGCCACGGCCCGGCTGCAGGCCGGCGATCCGCAGCACTCGGCGCTGTGGGAGCGCTTCGTCTCGGCATCGATGGTGGAGTTCGACAGCGTCTACGAACGCATGGAC
>CAZVHW010000230.1:0-8603 GCA_964626835.1 uncultured Enterobacterales bacterium | reverse complement strand
GTCCTTCTATCAGCCCATGCTGGCGGGAGTGGTGGAGGACTTGCTGGGGCGGGGGTTCGCGGAAGTCGATGACGGTGCGGTGGTGGTGCGCTTCGACAAGGCTGATGGAAAGGGACTGAAATCGAGCCCGATGTTGGTCCGCAAGAGCGACGGCGCGGCGCTGTACGCCACCACCGACCTGGCCGCCCTGCGCTATCGCGAGTCGGAGTGGAATCCCGACGTCATCGTCTATGTCACCGACATGCGCCAGCAGCTTCACTTCCGTCAGGTCTTCGCCGCAGCCCGCAAGGCCGGTCTGTCGGACGCTGAACTCGAGCATGTCTGGTTCGGCATGCTCAGCCTTCCCGAGGGTGCCATGGCTACCCGCAGGGGCAACGTCATCAGGCTGGGGGACCTGTTGGACGAAGCGGCGCGGCGTGCGCGGGCCGTGGTCGACGAAAAATCCCCGCACATCCCCGAGGCCGAACGCGCCCTCATCGCCGAGGCCGTCGGCGTCAGCGCGGTACGCTACGCGGACTTGTCCCAGAACCCGCAGTCCAACGTCGTGTTCGATTGGGATCGCATGTTGGCGCTCGAGGGAAACACCGCCCCATTCCTGATGTACTCTCTGGCCCGATGCCGCAGCGTTCAGCGCAAGGCCGGCCTCGAGCGTCCCACGGTGGATTCGTTGGACTTCGAACAAGCAGAGGAGCGAGCGCTCTGCGTGGCTCTGCTGCGGTTCCCCGAGGCCCTGCGAACCTCCCTGGCGGCGCGGCGTCCCAACATGCTCTGTGACTATCTCTTCGGCCTGGCGGGAATCTTCAACCGCTTCTGGAACAAGGTGCCGGTGCTGCGGGCGCCTGTCGCCAAGCGGCGTTCCCGCTTGGCGCTCGTCGAGGCGACGGCCCGCGTGCTGGGAGCGGGCATGAAGCTCGTGGGAGTTCGCACCTTGGACCGGATGTAGGACGTCTAGCGCCGCTCACGGTGATCGAATCGAACCGCGAGGCCAAGCCCGGCGGCCGCGCACATGAGCATCAGAGCGTGGCGCTTCGAGCCATCCCTGGCCCAGGTCTGTCGAGCGGCCTGGTGGAAAGCGTGTCGAGCGAGACGCAGCTGACCGGCGTGGAGGTGTGTTGCGGCCTTGCAGGCCCAGGTTCGGGGCTGGGTTGGGTCGAGGACCACGGCGGCAGCGAGGTCTCCGAGGGCCAAGTCGGTGGCGTCGTTGACCAGATGGGCCATGGCGCGGTTTCCGAGCGCGCAGCTGTCGCTGGGGTCGAGCTCGAGGGCGCGAGCGAAGGAGTCCAGTGCGTCTTCGTGGCGACCCGCACGTACCAGTGCGACTCCGCGGTTGTTCCAGAGCTGGGCGACATCGTCCTGGATCTCGCAGGCCTGGGCCAGCAGTTCGATGGCGGGTTCGATCTCGCCCATCGCGAGGTGCGTTTGGGCCCGCGCTTCCAGGGCAGCGAGATCACGAGGAGCCGCGTCGAGGGCCTGGTCGAAACAGCTGGCCGCTTCTCCCACGCGTTCCCAGAGCAGCAGGTCGAGGCCCAGATCCAACCAGAACCAAGGATCGTCGCCTCTCAGGGCGATGACGTCGGGTGTCTCGAGCTGGGCGGTCTTCAAGGGCGGATACCCGGCAGAGTGTTGGCTCACGCGGCACTCACATATATACTCGTGGCAGGTTCCGCCTGTGCTGGAAGAGGTGAACCTGGAGCCCATGGCACCTCCGGCCCCCCAAGCTCCCAAAAACAAGGAGGCGCCGCCCGAGCGCCTGGGACGGTATCGCCTGGTCCGGCCCATCAGCACCGGGGGCATGGCGCGAGTCTTCGAAGGCCGTCGAGAGAGCCTCGCCGGGGTCAGCCCCAGGGTGGCGATCAAGGTCATCCTGCCGGACTTCGCGACGGACGAGGGTTTTCAGCGCCTGTTTGTCAACGAGGCGCGCATCGGCTCTCAGCTTCAGCACCAGAACCTGGTGCAGATCCAGGACTTCGATCGCCAGGGGGAGCACTTCTACCTCGTCATGGAGTTCGTGGACGGGGTCACGTTGCGGCGGGCCATCGGGCTCTCCCGCAAGCACGGAATGCTCATCCCGGTCCCTGTCATCGCGGAGCTAGGGCGACAGGTGTGCGACGGGCTGCACTATGCCCACACGGCCTGTGGTGAGGACGGCCATCCGCTGCACCTGGTCCACCGTGACATCAAGCCCTCCAACCTCATCCTCAACGCCCAGGGCGTGGTGAAGGTGCTGGACTTCGGGATCAGCAAGGCTCTGTTCAGCCGGGAGCGGCAGGGATCGGTCAAGGGCACCTGGGGGTACATGTCCCCGGAACAGTCGACGGGCATCGACGTGGGGCCCCAAGCGGACGTCTTCGGGTTGGCGTCGGTGCTGTACGAGCTTGCCACCTTGAGACCGCTCTTCCCCGAGAAGGAGCCCAAGGACCTGCGGGCAGCCCTGACCGCGGACGAGGGTGCCAAGAGGGCCGCTGCCCTCGCTGGGCCGGCAGGAATCCTGGCCTCCGTGCTCGTGCGCGCGTTGCAGCGAGACCCACAAGCGCGCTTCCCCTCGGCGCTGGCGTTCCAGCGCGCGCTGGGCGGCCTGATGGCCAACCCCGTCACGGCTCGGGAGCAGCTGGTGCACTTCTGGGCCACGCTGATGGAGCTGCAGGGGGAAAACCCCACCGGCGGAGCGTACCGAAGCCAGTCTCTGCGGGGCCACGCCTCGAGGGCGTCAAGCCAGGCTTCGGCCGTGTCCCTCGGAACCGGGTCCCAGGCTTCGGCATCCATGTCCGCACCGGGGGCGGTCTCGGTTGGCTCGACCCCTTCCCAGGCCAAGGGTCTGCAGATAGCCGTCGGCAGGGCTCCCCCCGATATCGACCTGGGGGAGCCGATCGAAGAGCCTCGAGCCAGGCGTCGCGGCCCCGCGTTCGCTGGGGTGGTGGCCACGTTACTGGCGCTCGCCATCCTGGTGTTCGCTGGCTCCCGGGTCCTCCAGGGGCGCCGTGTCCACACCGGCAACGCAGCGACGGACAACACGCCGGTCAACCTCGTGACGTTACTGGGCTCCATCGACCAGGAGCAACAGGAAGACCCTACCCCGGCACCACGGGACTCGGAAACAACCCAGCCCACCAGCAAAGAGTCTCCTACCGCTGCGGAAACTTCGGTATCCGCTCCGGCCCCCAGTGTTCCGGAGGCCCGCGTCCAGCCGACGCCACCGCCGACGCCGTCGTCTAGACCCGTTGAAGCCGAACAACCGGTGTCCAGCCAGGAGCAAGCTGCCCAGGAGAGCGCCTCCTCGGCCCAGCCCACCGAGCCCGATGACGAGCCCGATACCGTGGCCCCGGAGAGTTCCGGATCCGCGACCGCGGCCGAGGCAGGCGGCCTCCTCACGGTCAGCTCGCTGCCCCGCTCCCAGGTCATCGTCGATGGCAAGTTCGTAGGGTGGGCCCCCATGTTGCAGCACCCCGTTCCATCCGGCTCGCACACGATCACGTTGGTTGCCGACGACGGCCGGCGATACACCTTCCGCGTGTCCCTCGAGGAGGGGGAGGAGGTCCGGAAGGTATGGCACTTCGACAAGGGCACCTGGGTCGAGCAGTAGCTGCGCTGATCGCTGCGCTGTTGGTGGCCTGGCCCGCCCTGGTCAGGGCCGAGGGGAGCGTCTTCCTCATCCCCGTTGGGGATGGGCTGCGGGAGCCGGCCGAGCGGGACAAGCTCGAGCCCCTCATAGGCGCCATGGGCTTCGGGCAGGTCTCCTGGGTCGAGCTGGCGGACATCGAGGCTCACATCACGGTCGAATCCATCATGGACCTTCAGGCGGAGGATTCCTGTGGAGGAACCATCGACCTCCAGGGTTGGTCAGACCGGCTCGGTCGCGCCCAGGAGCTCGTGCAGCTGCTGCAGGTGGACAGGGCACTGGGAGAGCTTGCGGGGCTCACCCTCGACGTCGCCTGCCTAGGGCAGGTCCCACGTCAACAGGACCTCTTCATGCTCTCGCTGGTCACGGCCGAGGCTCACGCGATGGCCACGGCCACCGTGCAGGATCTGGGTATTCGGCTGTTTCACGAGGCCGAGCTAGGGCTCGCCCTCGAAAACGCAGCCGGATTTGGTCCCGATCTGCCGCCACCGTCATGGCTGGCGCCCGAGCTACGGCAGCAGCTGCTCGATGTCCAGGCGCGCTACGCACTCGGTGAGAGCGTCCCCGTCTACCTGGGGGGCACCGCCAAGGGACTCTGGTTGGATGGGCAGCACGTCACGACAGGCTACCGGCATCTTTCCCCCGGTGCCCACCTGGTCCAGGCCACCTGGGGAAAGGACGTGGTGGCTGCTCGAATGGTCGAGATCGAACGCGGAAGACGCACCATCGTGCGGGTCACTCCGGGCGAGGTCGCGGCCGAGCACGAAGACCTGATCATCGGGCTAGAGCGCCTGGCGGCTGGGGCCGGGGCCGATCCCCTGATCGGCGATCTACTCGGATTGATGGCCGAAGACGCGGACGATGCTCTCGTGATTTGCCTGACGCTCGAGGGTCCGAACATCTGGGGGCGGGGCCGGGGAGGCGTGGTCTTGCGGTATCCGGGGGGCGATCTGGAACCCCGCGCCACCAGCTTCGAGGAGATCGGCGAGGAGCCCGCTCCGCCTGTTCGTCCTCCCAGACCGCCGCCTCTTCCGTGGACCTTGGGCGTGGGGCCTGCGTTGCTTTGGTCCTCTATTGGTGGAGGCCCACTGGAGGGCCTGGGAGGCCTGAGCGGTGGCTTCGCCGTCGACACCCGGATCAGCTTCGCCGAACTGTTCGCCGTCGCCGCCACGATCCACCCCGTCGCACGCGGTGAGTCGCTGCCTGCCGGCTACGACGACAGCTGGCTCTGGAGGGCCCAGATCCCACTCCGGATCGGCCTACGGGTGGGCTCCCCCGTGCCAAGGCCGTGTTTCGAGCTGGGGGTGGACGGCGGCTTGGTGTACCTCGGCAAGTTCCAAGACCACGAGTTCCGTGCCTTGGGGATCCTCTCGACCGGCCTCTTTCTACCGCTCACCCATGGCTTCGGCTTGCGCTTGGAGCTCTGGGGAGGGGTTGGGAAGGGGCTCTACACCGGTGGCTTTCAGCTGATCGGTGTCGCTCACAAACCCGCTCCTCTCGACTCCGAGACCATGTAGGAGACATCCCTTGGCTGACTACGGCTTCGACACGGGCGTCTCCTGGCCCCCGCCCCCTCTGTTGCCAGTGGACGGGGACGGCGACGGTTGGGAACCACCCGAAGACTGCGACGACGACGACCGAGACGTGCACCCCGACGCCACCGAGGTGCCCTACAACGGCGTCGACGAGGACTGTCAGGACGGTGATCTGGTGGACGTGGACGGCGATGGCTATTCCGCCGTGGAGGCTGGAGGAGACGACTGCGCTGACGCCAACGCCAGCATTCACCCGGATGCGGAAGAGACCTGTGGAGACAGTCGGGACAACAACTGCAGCGGCCAGGCCGACGAGGGCTGCAACACCAAGGACGTGACCAATCCAGGGGGGCTGTCGTGGACTTGCGCTCAGGCGCCGGTGCAGCTGGGCAGCGGGCTGATGTTGGTGCTGGGCATCTTGGTGGCGCTGCGCCGACTACCCGCTCGGGGCTAGCCACGTCTGCCGGGCGGGCACGTCGACAAGGCGGTCCTGCTCGACCAGATAGCCAGTCAGTGCTCCGCCATACACGCAGCCGCTGTCCAGACCCAGCGTAGATGGTCGGTGGTCCTGCAACCCACGCATGGCGTCATGGCCGTGGACGACCAGGGGGAGCGTGCGGTCGTTCCTTGGCCAGAGCTGCCACCAGAACGGGTTCCCTCCATTGTGGTCATCCGGCCAACGCCGCAGCGTGAGGGCGTGCGTGCGCTGGGTGCCGGCCTTGCCCAGGGTGGGATGGAGGCCGGCGTGAACGAGCAGGATCCCCGGCTGCTCGAGGATCAGGGGCAAGCCCTCGAGCCAGCGGCGAACCGCCTTGTCTCCGTCCAGGGCCCTGACAGCCTCATGGGCCTCCGTGCAGCCGTCACCCGCCATGGCCTCGTCCCAGACCCGCAGCATCTTTGCGTCGTGGTTGCCCAGCACCGCTTGGGCGCCGTGGAGCGCGATCAGGTTCCAGCATGCGCGCGCGCCCGGCCCCTTGGAGAAGATGTCGCCGGCTAGGAACAGGCGCCGAGGGCGCGTCCTGTCGAGCAGCTCCGTCAGCTCCAGGTGGCAGCCGTGGACGTCGCCCACTACGAGCGTGCCACCGACCTCCGCTGGCATTCCTGTGGGCATGGGCGCCCATGGTAGCATGACGAAGATGCTGGGAGCACCCCGCCCTTGACCCTCCGCCTACGAGCAAACCTGCTGCAGTTTCTGGCCTTGATCTGTACGGCTTGCGTCGTGGAGACCCCACCTCCCGCCACCCCGGCTTCGCCCTCGGCGGAGGGCGCGGCGCTGGCGGGCGAGCTCGCGGAGTTGGCCAGTCAGGTCTCGGCGCATGCAGGCGCCATCCAGGCGGCCAGCGATCCGGAGCGGCTCGTCCAGGATGGGCCCGTTCCCGATGTCGAGTTCATGAAGCGGGAGTTGGCAGAGCTGCAGACCCGCATGGAGGAGATCGAAGGCCGCTTGGCCGCCATGGAAGCCCTGGCTGGCCAGCCCGCGATTTCTAGGGAGTGATGGACAGCTCGGGCGCTAGGTGAGCGCGGTGTAGGCGCTGGGTTTCTCGCGCGAGCCGTTGGTAGTCCACACGCTCGAGGCTGTCCTGGTCGAGAGGAAGAGCCTCGAGGCGGACGACCTCGGTTTCTCCTGTGTCGATGGCGCCGTAACAAAACAGGATGCTCCGAAGTGGCGTTCCGAGCCCATGGATGGATTTCGCCAGCGAGATGAGCACGGCCTGCGGGCCAGCACCCCTGGCGACGCCGTGTCCCTGGGCAGGTGCCAGCACGATCAAGCGTTCGTCAGCATGGCCTGGCGCGAGGCCACAGACGTCCACGCCGCCTTCCTGTTGACGGACGTATCCGTTGGGGAAGCCGGGCTCGAGGCCCATCTGCCTCAGTCTCAGCTCGAGGTGTTGGGCTGCCGAGTCGATGCCCTCCACCCTTTCGGGGTAGGTCAAGCGCCAAGCGTCCCGCTGGAGGTCCTCCTGGCTGATCGCTTGCTCACCCCGGGGAGGCAGCGGGACGCCCAACCGCTCGGCCGGACAGCCCAGCAGGCCGAGCGCGACCAGCAGGCTAGCAGTAGCCATGCTCGCGGAACCAGCGAAAGGCCTGATCGACGCTGTGCTCGACGGGCACCAGAGGCAAGCCCAGCTCCTCGCGCGCCCGGCGGCCGTCCCGGTAGCGGTCGGACTGCATGGAGTCGAGCACCTGTGGATCGAGTCCCGCGAAGCGCTCCGGACCGACGCGCACCAGGATCGAGCCAAGCAGACCCGCGACGCGGGTGGCCCTGCGGGGCATGGGGATGGATGGTGGGGGGCGGCCCACCACGCGTGCCACGGTGTTCATGAACTCCCGGTAGCTGAGGTTGTGGGTCCCCAGCAGATAGCGGCGGCCGGGCTGGCCCTTTTCGAGCGCCAGCACGTGGCCCAGCCCGCAGACACCGGCGTCTACGAAGCACTTGCCTCCGCGGGGATAGACGGGGATGTGGCGCTTGGCCATCGTGACGATGAGGGCTCCACTGGTGGGGGTTCGGTCCCACGGACCGAGGACGAAGTCCGGGTTGACGATGACTGCGTGCAGGCCGTGGTCCACGAAGCCGCAGACCAGGCGCTCGGACTCGACCTTGGTGTCATGGTAGCTGCGCAGGGCGTTGCCGCGGCCGTACACACGGTCGGGATCGGGAACCGGGCTGTCTTCGTTGGCTGGGGCGTCGCGGCTGCCCCAACCCATGGTGATGCTCGAGGAGCAGAGCACCAGCCGCGGTGGCCGACGCTGGGCGAGGGCGGCTTCACAGAGGGTGCGGGTGGCGTGGACGTGGACCTGCGTCATCTTCTCGACGCCGCCGGGTCCGGGATCGAACAGGCCCGCCACGTGCTGCACGGCGTCACAGTCGGCGATGGCCCGGCCCACGGCGTCCGCGTCGCAGAGATCCAGCTCGACCCTGTCGACGTCTAGCCCCTCGAGGGTCAAACCGGGGGAGCTGCCCCGCACGGCGCAGCGCACCTGCCAGCCGCGCCCGAGGTGGGCCCGCACCACGTGTGCGCCCACGAAGCCGGTGCCTCCGGTGACCAGGACCCGCATGGTGTTCGCCGCGCTAGCGGCGGAAGAGCTCGCGCGCGATGATGAGGCGCTGAATCTGCGACGTTCCCTCGTAGATCTGGAAGATCTTGGCGTCGCGCATCAGCTTCTCGACGGGGTACTCGGAGTTGTAGCCGTAGCCGCCGAAGATCTGGACCGCGTCGGTGGTGACGCTCATGGCGACATCGGCGGCGAAGGCCTTGGCCATGCTGGCTTCCATGGTGTTGCTACGGCCGGCGTCGGCGGTGGCCGCGGATTGCCACACCAGGAGCCTCGCCGCGTGGATCTTCGTGGCCATGTCCGCCAGCATGAAGCTGACGGCCTGGTGGGCGGCGATGGGCTTGCCGAAGGTGGTGCGTTCCTGGCTGTAGCGCATGGCGTGCTCGAAAGCCGCACGG
>CAZVHW010000229.1:5264-11020 GCA_964626835.1 uncultured Enterobacterales bacterium | reverse complement strand
CCCTCGACGGCGACACCATGGCCTGGGCCCAGAGCGACCGACTGATCATCAGCACCGTGGACTGGGACGAGCTCTTGGCGGGAGAAGACACGGGCGACTGATCCGAACACGGGCAGCCAAGGCTGTAAGGCGCAGCGCTGGACGGAGCGGCCGAAATGAAACATCATGATCCTGCCTTCCCCCAGATCCCACTCAGAGGCCCATGCGCGCGATTCAGACCACCCTGGCATGGCTCGTTTCCGTCGCCGGCCTCCTGATGCCGTGGCGCGCGCGCATCCTCTTCAGTGAGTTGCTGGGCTGGATAGCACAGCTCGTTCCGCCCCAGCTCTACCAGCTGGACGCCATGGACGAGCAGCAACCGAGCGACGAGGACGGGGGCTCGGGAGTCCCGGAGGAACGATGACGGCCGGCGGCTCGACCTCCGGATCTCGGGTGTTTCGACCAGAGGGCCCGCAGTCTGCCCGGGAACGAACGGATGACGCGGCCCCCAAGCTGGACCCCGTCGCGCTGATGTTCTCGGGTGGTCTCGACTCCGCGGCGGCAGCGATCCTGCTGGCCCAGACGCACCGAGAGGTCCACCTGCTCACCTTCGGCAACGGCCACGGCCACCTGATGGTGGGCCGTGCGAAGGGCGCCGGACGAGACCTGGCGCGGCGCTTCCCAGGGCGGGTGTTTCACCACCTGACATCGGTGGCTCCACTTTTCCGCGAGTTGGTCACCGCCGACCTTCCCGGCACCTATGCGCGCTACCGCTCGCGCTTCGTCTGGTGCTTCGGCTGCAAGCTGGCCATGCACTCAGCCACCATCGCCTACTGTCTGGCCCACGGCGTCGGCACGGCGTCGGACGGCTCATCACGCGAAACCAGCTATTACGTCGAGCAGTCGCCCCTGGGCCTGCAGCTGATCCACTCCCTCTACACGGAGCATGGGCTGGACTTCTCCACGCCGGTTCACCGCATCTCGAACCGCGAGGAAGCACGGCGCCTGTTGGAAGACCACGGCATCCGCCAGGGCTTCCGCTTCCGCGACCGAAACCCCGGTACCCAACCCATCTGCGTACCCGGCAACGGCATCTACTTTCTCTCGACGTTCTTCTCGCTACACCCTGAGTTTCCACCGGATCAAGTGACCCGTTTCTTCGAGGACAAGGCGCCCGCCTGTCGGGTGTGGATCGCGCGGGCTCTGGCAGAGGGAGGCCCCGCATGAGCGCGCCGGACCGCACCACGCGCGGAGAGGTGGTCGTCCTGTTCAGCGGAGGCACCGACTCCACCGCCACCGCCTTGTTGGCAGCCCAGCGCTACGAGCGTGTGCACCTGCTCACCTTCCAGCGCTTCGGGATGTTCGGCGTCGAAAAATCCGACACCAACTTCTCGAAGCTCCAGCAGAGCTTCGGGCCGGATCGCTTCGTTCGGCCGGCACTGGTCCCCTTCGACCGCCTGTTCCGCTACCTCTCGTACGGATCCTGGCTGGCGGACGTCCGTCGCCACGGGCTGATGACCCTGACCACCTGCGGGATCTGCAAGCTCGCCATGCACGTCCGCGCCCTGGTCTACTGCCTCGAAAACGGCGTCACGAACGTCTACGACGGCGCAAACCGCAACATGTACATCTTCCCGGCCCAGATGGGTGACGTGCTGGGGATGCTCCAGTCGTTCTACGCCGACTACGACATCACCTACGAAAACCCGGTGTTCGAGTACGACGACCCCCAGGGCATGAACTTCGGCAGCCGCGTCTTCGGCCTGAACCCAGCCCGAGAGGAAACCGCAGAACGCGCCAACACCTCCACGGGGGCGCTGCTCGTGGAGCACGGGCTGCTGTCCAACGCCGACGTGAAGGGCACGGCAGTGGACCGCGACATGCAAGCCCGCTGCTACCAGTTCGTCCTCTTCAACGTCTACGCCCGCTGGTACTTCCTGAACCGCTACGACTACGACGAGTATGCGGTCCGGGTGCAGGCCTTCTACGGAGACAAGGTCGCGGACTGCCGCCACTTGCTGGCAGAATGGGGCGGTCCCGGAGTCCGTGATGGCGGCCTCCTGGCCAGCCTGATCGAGGACTAGACCGTGGCATGCTGCTCCATCAAGAGACCGGCCCAGACCTCCTGGGCGTCCATGGCGCTGGTCTGCGTGCCCCTCCACCTGGTCGGGGTGCCCTTGCAAGGTGCGCTCTGGGGTCCGTCGTGGTTGGTCCCGAGCCTTCGAGAGACCCGGGACTCCCTGGGCTGTCTGCTGGTCCGCAATCGCCGGATCATGGAGAACCGTCTGCGCCCGCTGCGCTGGCGCTGCGTCCTCGCGGGCTACCTGCTTCCCTTCGCCCCCCGCTTGGCTGGCGCGCTGTTCCGCAGGTTCTATCCCGCTCTCGCCGTGTTCACCTGGCTCGCCGTCGTCTCGGTGCTGGCCGGAGTGCTCCTCCTCCCTTGGGCGCTGCTCTGATGGCCTGCTGCGCCACCAGAAAGACGACCGCCCCCAGGAAGGGCGAGTTGGTGGCCCGGGTCGGGCTCCGCACCATGCTCGTCGTCACCGAGCACACCTTGACCCTCGGCGCGCCCCTGTCCGGACGTCTCCGCCTCTGGCGGGACTTCACGACCATGCTCCGGGACGCGGAGGAACAAGAGGTCGCCTGCGTCCTTCAGGATCTCGAGCCCGTGGGGATGTCGCGCCTGGGACGTGTGCTGAGCGGGCGACTCGTGGCACACTCTCCGACCGCCGCCGGATACGTGTACCGAAGGCTGGGCCGAGCACGGCCGGGCCCCCTGCTGGACAGCGCCGCCGCTCTGCTAGCCGGCGCCCTGGAGGATCATGCACTCCCCTGACATCACCGACAAGCGCGCCGACTTCCCGCCCCTGGCCGGTCCAAATCCGCCGGTCTACCTGGACAGCGCGTGCATGGCCCTCAAGCCGCGGCAGGTCATCGAGGCCTGTGTCCGCTACTACCGAGGCTTCCCGGCATGTCATGGGCGCACCTTCCACGGCTTCGGTCGCACCACCACCCAGGAAGTGGACGCGGCCCGGGAACGAATCCGCAAGTTCGTCAACGCCACCGAGGCCGCCGAGATCATCTTCCAACGGAACGTCACCGAGGGCCTGAACCTGCTGGCCACGAAGGTACCCCTGGGACCAGGCGACACCGTGATCACGACGGGCATGGAGCACAACTCGAACCTGCTGCCCTGGCAGCGGGAGTCCAAGCGCCGGGGCTACCAGCACCTCATCGTGCCCCTCGACCCCAACGGTGAGCTCGACAGAGACGTGTTCGTGAGCGCTCTGGACTCGGCGCGGGTGAAGCTGGTCTGCACCTTCCACCGCTCGAACGTCACCGGGGTGACCAACCCGGTCGAGTGGATCGTGGATCAAGCCCACAGACGAGGAGCCCTGGTGGCCTTCGACGGCGCCCAGGCCGCACCCCACCTGCCCCTCGACCTGCGCAGGCTGGGGGCCGACTTCTACGTCTTCTCGCTCTACAAGGCCCTGGGGCCCACGGGCCTTGCCGTGCTGTACGGACGCCGCGCGCTCCTCGAGACCCTCGAGCCCCCCCTGATCGGCGGGGAGGGGATCCTGGACACCACCTACCGCTCCTTCACCCCCGCACCGCTCCCGGACCGTCTGGAGCCCGGCCTGCAGCACTACGCCGGCATCGTGGGCGCCCCCGCCGCCCTGGACTGGCTCGAAGACCTGGGCTGGGACCAGCTTGCGGCCCACGAGGCAGCCCTGAACCGCCAGCTCAGCGCGTGGATCGAGGACATCCCCGGGGCCCGCCTGCTGGGGCCCGCCACGCCCGAAGCGAGGGGCAACATCGTCAACTTCGTCCTCGACGGCCTGAACGCCATCGAGATGGCCTACGTGCTGGACCACGCCCACCGGATCATGGTGCGCGCCGGCAAACACTGCGCCCACTCCTGGTACAACGACCAGGGCCTGCCCGACTCCATCCGGGCCAGCTTCCACGCCTACAACACCTCCGCCGAGATCGACCTGCTGGGCCGCACCCTCACGGACATCGCCCGCGAGTTTCGGTGATGGACTCGTTGCCCGACGACATCGACGACACCATCGCCCTGGTCAACATCGGGATGGCGGTCCTCGTAGCGGCCCTGGCCTACCCGATGCTCCGGGGCATGGTGTCCCGCAACCGCCTCTACGGCTTCCGCACGCGAAAGTCCCTGTCTTCGGACCAGGAGTGGTACACGGCGAACAAGCTCGGCGGGCGATGCATGATCATCGGGGCCGCGGGAATCCTGGCCTTCAACCTGGCGGTACTGGGCTTCGGGCCAGCTCTGCCGAGCGCCGTCACCACGCAGCTGCTGCTGTACTCGACGCCAGCCGCCCTCGTTGCCTCGGCCCTGGTAGCCCTCCTGCTGCACCAGCGGGCCTGATCAGGGCGCGCCCAGCAGGTTCAGCAGCGGCGACTGGCTGCTGCCAGTCGGGCCGAGGCGCACCGGTGCTTCGGTGGCGGGCACGACACGGGCGGAGCGGAGGATGTCCAGGCAGAACTCGGGATCGGGCTCCGCACCGAACGAGGGTTCGTCCTGGATGCTGCAGCTCACGTGGAAGCGGCGGTCTTCGATGGACCACAGGCCCACGAGCCAGGCCTCTACGCCGCCGGAGCCACCACAGCCCACGGCGGTGAAGCAAGCGAGGTGGTTCCCGTCGCGCAGATCGTGTTCCCGCGGCCCTTGCCACGGGCAACCCGGGCCTCTGTTCACCGGACGTTCGAGGGCTTCCGAGCCGGCCGGCTGGAGGACGAGACCGTGAGATCCCCTGGCACCGGGGTTCAGGTCTACGACCCACGGCGTGGCCTCCCCCTCGCGCGGCTGGTACACGGCGTAGTGTGGTGCCACGGCCATGGAGAGCCCCAGACGCGAGATGACGAAGCGCTCGGTGGTTGCGGACGGCGTCGGATCGGACGGCTCGGGAGACCCATCGCAAGCGCAGAGCCAGACGAGTGAAAAGGTCACCAGCCAACGGGTCGTCATGGGCCCTCCAGCGGAGGCCGGGAGCGCCAGCCCCGCAGAGTGCAGCGTGTTCGTGGATGGCACCGAGGTGGTCGCGATCAGATCTCGTAGTCGAAGGGTAAGACGTCGGGCAGGACCCCACCGTCGCCGAAGCGCTCCACCTCACCGTCGATGTTGACCACGAAGGTCAGGCGTTGACCAGCCTTGGGAGAGAACCAGACCTCCTTGGCCCGACCTTCTTCCTCCATGTGGACGAGACAGAGGTCACCGTTGGGCCCCAGCCTGAGCTCAGCGTCGCAGACCGGACAGCTCAGACGCCACGTCGACCCGGGGGGTAGCTCGCTGCCATCGGGGATGTACAGCTCGTAGTTGCCGGGCTCGGGGTGTAGTCCGAGCAACATCTGCCGGCCCTCGTCCGTGGCCCGCAGGATGACGGCGTGCGCGGGATTGAGGACCGCCTTGCAAGCTGCGCAGGTGTAGGTGCGGGACATGACAACCTCCTCCAGGGAGCCTACACCACCTCGAGGCGGCCGAACCGCGTTAAAGGTCCGCATGGTCACAGGGCCCACCAACATCGCCTGCTCGAGTTGCGGTGCCGGTGTACCCGTGCCCGAGCAGGGCCTGTCCATGACCTGCCCCTACTGCGCCAACGAGATGCCCGTGCCCGACCTGGCGGAGCGCCGCAAGGCGATGGAGCGGGAAGAGACTCACCGTCGAGAACTCGAGAAACGCGAGCAGAGCGAGCGCCACCGCCGCGAGCGTGAGCACGAGAAACAAAAAACGAAAGAACAGCGGCGCCAGG
>CAZVHW010000229.1:0-5254 GCA_964626835.1 uncultured Enterobacterales bacterium | reverse complement strand
ACGCGCCACGCGCGAAAAGCGCCAACGCAGCGCCCGACGCTTCGCGGCCATTCCCGGCTGCCTGATGGGCATCGTCATCTTCGGCGTCTCCATCACCGCCCCAGCCATCGGCCTGTGGCAGAGCGGCATGTTCGACGGCCTCATCGGAGACGTAGGTGGCGAACGGCACTCGGCAGCGATGGCTGCGCTGATCAAGGCTGGCTACAGGGCGGGGAGCGAAGCCCAGGTCGTGCGCGTGTTCCAAGGCAGCGCCGATGCCCCCGCCGTCGAGCTTCGTGCCGACCTCTGCTACGGGCTGGCGGTCGCCTCCGGACAGCTCATCGAGAGTCTCGTGGTCACGGATTCTTCCGGCGGCACTGCGCTGTCCAGGACCGACCGCTCCTACGCGCACAGCTCGGCCCTCTGCCCGGACAAGACCGGAATCCACCAGCTCGAGGTGACACTGGACCAAGCCTACGGCCGCTACACCTGGTCATGGGCCTGGAAAGCCAAGAACACGAGCACGAGCACGAGCACGAGCACGAGCACGAGCACGACCTCCACGAAGCCCAGCTCCACGTCCGAGAGCAGCACCTCCAGCCGCAAGACTGGCCGGACGGGGGGAAAGCGCTCCGGCAAGCGCCGCTAGTCGTCCGTCCGGTGCCGCTCCCAGGTCTCGACCATGGCGTCGTGGAAGGCCTGGCCTTCGTTCAGGGCCGGCACGTCGCACCGCAGATAACGACCATCTCGGGACCGAACTTCGATGACTTCACCCCAATCCTCCCAGCTGTCGATGTCGTCTACGTCGGTCCAAGCGATGCTGTTGGCGACTCCGTCGAGCTGGTAGGTGACCTTCAGATCGGTGAAGAAGCAAGACTCGCTGTTGTCCATGCTCAGGGTGTAGTCGTAGTAGTAGACGACGCTCTCGCCGGCCTCGAGCAGGCCGTTGTCGTTCAGGAAGTCGACGGTGACTTCCCGCAGCTGGCCCCCCGGACGCGCACCGCTGGTGGGCAACATCGTGACCCAGGCGAGAAACAGGAAGACGAGCAAGGCCACCACGGAGGAACACCCGCAGCCCACACCGAGCACGGCCTTGCCCCAATTGCCGCCCGCCTTTGGGCTCCCCCCCGACGGTCTGTCACCGCCCCCAGGCCGCCCCGAGGGCGCAGGGTACTCAGTCGTGCGGTAGGGAGAGGCGCTCATGGGGGACCTCGCTCGAGGGCTGCGAAGCGTCGTCCTCCCATAGCCCCCCGAGAAGCCGATAGCAGGCTGCACTGTGCCGAGGCAACGGCTACATTGCCGGCTTCCCGCGCCCGACCCCGGAGTCCAACGACATGTCCCGCATCCTGCCCCTCCTCTTCCCCCTGCTGCTCTCGGCCTGCGGCGTCACCGAGCAGCCGGCCGAACCCGCCGAGACCCCCACATCCACCCCGGTCTCCTCCGCCCAAGCCGCCCGGCCCGCGCCACCCGCCGAGCCTCCGGCCGACCTTCCCGAGCTTCCCGCCGAGCTGCTCGATCCTTCCATGGCCGGTGCCACGGCGCCCGACACCTTCACGGTCAAGCTCGAGACCACCCAGGGCGACGTGCTCATCGATGTCACCCGCGCCTGGTCCCCCAACGGCGCCGACCGCTTCTACAACCTGGTCAACATCGGCTACTACGACGACACGGCCTTCTTCCGCGTCATCGGCGGCTTCATGGCCCAGGTAGGCATCCACGGCGACCCACGGGTCAACGAAGCCTGGCGGCCAGCCCGCATCCAGGATGACCCGGTCGTCGAGTCCAACACCCGTGGCATGGTCACCTTCGCCAAGTCCAGCGCCCCCAACAGCCGCACCACACAGTTCTTCATCAGCTTCAAGGACAACTCCAACCTGGACGGCATGGGCTTCGCGCCCTTCGGCAAGGTCCAGGACATGGGCATCGTCGACAAGCTGTACAAAGGCTACGGCGAAGGCGCCCCGCGAGGCCAGGGCCCCAGCCAGGGTCGCGCCCAGACAGAGGGCAACACCTACTTCCGAGCGGAGTTCGAGAAGCTCGACTACATCGTCTCGGCCACCATCGTCGAATAACGGTCGGACGAACCATGACCGGCGCTCCCACCCGCCTGGTCATCGTCAGCCCGCCCCTCACCAAGCCCTGTGAGCCCGGCCTCTCCGGCGCGGCGGCAGCAGCCCGCCTGCGCCAGCTGGGTCTGGACGCGAGCTGGATCGACGCCAGCGTGGGTTGGTTCACGCACACGCTCTCACCGGACAACCTGGCACGCTGCCTCGCGCGGGCTCGCTCGGAGGAGCGATGGCGAGGCAGGCTGGAAGCCTTCGAGCACGCCACCAGGGCCGTCGCTGCTCCCACCCATCCTCTTCGCCGGAGCGCGACCTACCGCCACCGGGGTCGATACACCTCCGCGGTCAACGAACTGCTGGGAGCGCTGCGCCTCGCTTCGGTGCCCTGGCCGGGGGTCAAGCTGCGCGCCTCCGATCTCGAGATCGACGGCCTCCACCCCGCGAGCTCCACGGACCTGGCGCGCTTTGCGGAGGCGCCCGGGCCCTTCGATCCGTACTTTTTCGAGGTGCTGTTGCCGCGCATCGAGGCCATGGCCCCAACCCACGTGGGGGTGTCCCTCACCTTCTACCACCAAGGTTTCGCCGCCTGCCGCCTGGCTACCTTGCTTCGAGACCGCTTGCCCGGCGTCCGCCGATTGCTGGCAGGACCGCTCGTCGACTGCTGGACCGCCGCTGGAAACGAACTGACAACGCCACCTTTCCGGCTCTTCAATCGTGTGCTCGCGCTGCCCACCCAGGACGATCTCGCCACCTTCGCAGCCGAGCTCGGAGCACCCGCCGAGCCGGTCTCTGAGCCCCTCGCCGTCGATCCGGACGAAGGCCCATGGGATGCCTACCTCACGCCCCAGGCGATCCTACCCGTGGCCATCGGCCGGGGCTGCTACTGGCGACGCTGCACGTTCTGCCCCGACCACCTGCACCCACGCTACCGCCCGTGCTCTCACGACGCGCTGGCGGACTGGCTGCACCGGATGGCACGGCGCTTCCCCCGCGGCTGCATGCTGCACCTCACCGACTCCGCCCTGCCCCCTGATCACCTGCTGCACCTGGCGGAGGTCATCGAGCGAGACCGGCTGCCCATCCGCTGGCACGGCTTCGTGCGCCTCGAGCGCGCCTTCGCCGATCGCGACGTGGCCCATCGCCTGGCTCGGGGCGGCGCCACCCTGCTGCAGTGGGGCCTCGAGACCGCCTCCCCCACCCTGCTGGAACGGCTGGACAAGGGCGTGGGGCCCGAGCAGGCCCGCGCCGTGCTGCGCTCCACCGCTGCCGCGGGCATCAAGAACCACGTCTACCTGCTGTTCGGCCAACCTGGCGAAGTTGACGCCGACCGGGAGGCCACCCTCGACTTCGTCACCGCCGAGCGCGCGAGCATCCACGACCTGAACAACGCCCTGCTCAACCTGCCCCGGGCCAGCCCCATGCACCGGGATCCGACCCGGTACGGCATCTCGGCCATCACCCCCTTCTCCGACAACACCGACCTGTCGCTGTACGACGACTTCCGCTGCGGCGACTCCCACCCGCGGCTGGAAGCCCGTCGCTGGATGGCCCACCGCTTCTTCAAGTCACCCGCGGTTCGAGACATCCTCGGGGGGCTGAAGAACCCCTTCAAGGCGAACCACTCCTGCTTCTTGCCCTAAAGCAGCCCACCCCACACCCGCAGCGCCACCGCTCTCACCGCCGGCTGGTCGTCGTCGAGAGCCCGCAGCACCACCTCGAGCACGCCCGACGTCCCTGCGGGCACTTCGCCCAAAGCGCCCACGGCCGCCGCGCGCACTTGGGGATCCGGGTCGTCTCGGGCCATGGCCAGGACCTTGGCCAGCCCCTCGGCGGGCTCGGGCCGCTCCACCTCGGAATCAGGCGCCAGCTCCTGCAGGGTCAACTCCACCAGCTGCCGCATGGCCTCCTGCTCGAGCTGCTCCCAGCCATCCCGTCCGGCGGACTGGAGGTTGCACAACCTCCACAGAGCCGGCTTGGCAGGTCCCGCCAGTCGCCCGAGCCGCAGCAGTCCACTCATGGCTGCCCGACGCACGGGTAACGGCCCCTGTTCCAGCTTCCGCAGCAGCAAGGGGAGGAGCTGTTCCTCGACGAAATTCTCCGGTTCGATCTTGGGAACCGCCCCAGCCGTCCCAGGCGAGGATGACGAGGGTGAGCCCAGCGGGGGCGCATCCTGTGAGGGCCCAGCGGCGGACGCGAGAGCCTCGTCGACCAGGCGAGCACCCAGCTCCTGCAGCGCCGAGATGGCCTCGGCGCGGGTATAGGCCAAGTCCCCGTCGTCCCCAGGCGGGGCCGGGCCCTCGAGGTACCGGGAGAGCGCCGCCACCGCAGCCTCGTGATCGCCCGTAGCGCCCCGCAGGAAGTGACAGGCACCCCGCACGGCCCGGCTGTGGGGAGGTGACAGAAGCTTGATGGCGATGGCCTCGCCTTCGCCGTCCATGATGTCGGAGAGGCGTCGCAGCGCCCCAACGACGTCGCCCTCGGCGCCAGGCACCAGCTGCCCCGCCATCCGACGCCAATCCGCGAGCCCATTCATGGCCTCTCGCAGGGCGTACTGGTGTCCCTGATCCCTCACGCGCGGATCGCTGAGCATCAGCCAGGCCAGCACGGCGGGAACGGCCACGAGGGCCTTGCTCCCCTCGCGGCGCAGGGAGCTGATGGCCGATCTGGAAGCCTGCCACTGCCCGGGCTGCAGCTGCCCGACAATGGCGCCAACCACGGGCGAAGGGTGAGCCCGGGAGAGCACCTCGAGGTGGGGAAGCAGATCCGACGCCGAGGCCACCGAGCGGGCGCGAGCCCAGAGCGGAAGGCCGAAGGTCCCGGGGGGCTTGGTGCGGAACATGGACGGCTCCGTGGGGTCCGAAGCAAAAAGGTGCCGCGGTCCTCTGCAAGAGGTGTCTATACTCCCTCCTTCGTCGTCGTGGCGGAACCGCCAGGCATGGAGCGGTCAAGGCATCAAGCTTCCGCCCGGTGCATCCGGGTTACACCCGTCACGGAGCGTTCATCCCCACTTGGCACCTGACGAACCGCCCGCGTGACGATAACTTCCCCATCCCAGACGCCAACGAGGTCAATCATGCGAACCCGAGTTCTCCTTCCCCTCCTTCTCGTCTCCCTCTTGGTCACCGCCTGCGGCGACCCCAAGGAAGACACCGGACCAGAGGGCGACACCGACACCGACACCGACACCGACACCGACACCGACACCGACACCG
>CAZVHW010000228.1:0-11044 GCA_964626835.1 uncultured Enterobacterales bacterium | reverse complement strand
GCATGGGCGGCATGGGCGGCATGGGCGGCATGGGCGGCATGGGCGGCATGATGTAGCTTCGGCCGACTCGCCTTCCGGTCTCGACTCGGACCTCCGGCGACCAGCGCCCCCGCGCCTCCTCCCCAGGGAGCGGCGCGGGGGCTCGGTACTTCAGGATACGAGGGGAGCCCAACCGCCACGGGAGTGAACATGAGCGCCGGAGAGGTCCTGCACCACCACGAGCGCGGCATCACCACGCTCACGCTGTCCCGCCCGAAACGCCGCAACGCAGTCAGCGCCGCCTTCTGGGAGCGGCTCCGCGAGCGGCTGATCGAAGCCGCCGACAAGCCGCCACGGGTGCTGGTGATCACCGGCACCGAGGGTCACTTCAGCGCTGGCCTGGACATCAAGCCCGACAACCCGCTGCTAGCGCGCGTTCTGCCGATCGTACACGGCAAGGATGCCGATGGCGCACGCGCCCTGGTGCAGGAGCTCAAGTTCGTCTGCGACCTGCTCGCGAGCTTCCCCGCACCCACCATCGCTGCCATCGAGGGCGCCTGTATCGGCATCGGCCTCGAGCTGGCCCTGGCCTGCGACCTGAGAGTGGCCGCTCGAGACGCCCGGCTGGCTCTGCCGGAGCTGCGCTTGGGGCTGGTTCCCGACCTCGGTGGAACCGTGCGGCTGGCTCGATTGGTGGGGACGGGCCGAGCAGCCCTGCTCACGCTGGCCTGCCACTCTTGGGACGGCGAAGAGGCATGGCATCACGGGCTGATCGAGACGCTCTGCGAGCCGGGGCGAGCCCTCGAGCGGGCACTGACCCTGGCTGGCGACATCCGAGCGAGCGCACCCACCGGCACCCGGGACGTACTGCGCGTCCTCCGCGCCGTGCAGGATCTGGACCTGGACGACGCCCTGACCCTCGAGACGGAAGCCGGCGTCAACGCCCTCCTGTCGGGCGAACCCATGGAGGGGTTGATGGCCCGCCAGATGCGGCGTGAGCCTGCCTGGAATGGCTAGCGGAGCCCAACGCATCGGACTCGGAGCGGCCGTACTCCCGAGCCGAGCCTTGTGCGGCCAACCCCCGCGCGCTACCTCTGGCAGACGCCCCTCCCAGCCGGACGATCCGCGATGCTCCTGACCTGGACCCGAATCCTGGCCGCCATCGTCTCCGGCGCGGCTCTCGTGCTGGTTGCCCCGCCCATCAACCAAGCCTGGCTCCACTGGGTGTGCTTCGTGCCGCTGCTGTGGGCGCTTCGGGCCGATCCGCCGCACGGTGCCGCCAAACCCCGCAAGTGGTACGGCGTCCTGCCGCTGTTGTGGGAGCTCGGGGAGAAGTCCAACCGCTTCAACACCTTCCTGGGCTTCGTCTTCGGCTTCGCGTCGGAGTTCGCCATCTACTGGTGGCTCGTGGACACCGTACAGCGCTTCAGCAACTTCCCCACTTGGCTGGGGATCATCGTCCTGGTGATCTTCGCCGCAGCGCACGCCCTGCCCTTCGCCCTGGTGTTCGGCCTGGTCCAGCCCCTGCGCCGCCACCTGGGCCTGCACTGGCTGCTGGTGGTACCCGCGGTCTTGGTGTTCACCGAGTGGTTGTTCCCGGCGCAGTTCCCCTATCAACAGGGAGCCACCCAGTACCGCGAGCCCTGGATATTCCAGATCGTCAGCATCACCGGCGTCTACGGCCTGTCCTTCTTCCTGCTCTTGGTCAACTGCACGCTGGCAGAGTGGCTCTACCGCTGGCGCGACGGACGGCGCCCATGGCCGTGGCGAGTCAGTGTAGCCGTGGCCCTGCTCTTCGTGGTCAACCTGGGTTTCGGCGCCTGGCGCTACGGTCGCATCGAGCGCGCCCTCGAAGAACACGCCCGCGAGCTGAAGGTAGCGATCCTCCAGCAGAACATCACCATGCGTCAGCGCTACGAACAGCCCCCCGAAGAGGTCGTGCGCGGCTGGTTCGCCGTCACCCGCAAGATCAAGGGCCAGCAGGTGGATCTGGTGGTCTGGCCCGAAGGCTCGAGCCCGTACAACCCCCACGAAGGCAACATGCACAAGGCGCTGGCCCGCATGGTCAAGAGCGGTGGCTTCGAGCTGCTCATCGGGGGTGGGACCCACGACTACAATATCGATCCGATCACGAACGAACCCACGCTGACCTTTCACAACAGCGTCTACATGATGGACCGCGACGGCACCATCACCGGGCGCTACGACAAGCTCGTGCCCCTCCCGTTTGGCGAGTACATCCCACTCGCCGAGACCTTCCCGATCCTCAAGGAATGGATCAAGGGTCCGGGCGACTTCCGGGCTGGCACGGAAGCCAAGCTCCTGCCCGCGGACGGCTACACCATCTCCGCCCCCATCTGCTACGAGGCGATAAAACCCGCCATCGTGCACCGCCTCAAGCACGCCGACCTGTTCGTCAACGTCACCAACGACGCCTGGTTTGGCGACTCCGCAGCCTCCGCGGAGCACGCCATGCTCGCAGCGGCTCGCAGCACCGAGATGGGACGCCCCATGCTTCGCATCGCCTACTCGGGCATCAGCATGATCGTCGAACCCCACGGCGCCATCCCCTACGAGACCGAGATCTTCACCGACGTTGCCGAGGTCCAAACCCTACGCCTGGCGACCTTCCAGACGGTCTACTGGCGCCTGGGGAGCTGGTTCCCCGTGCTCTGCCTGCTGGGCAGTCTGGTGGCCTGCGAGCTGGCCTGGAGACGCTCCCACCGCCCGAGGCCCTCCACGCACCGCTTCGTGGCAACGGGCGGCTGATGCCACCGGCCCGCACCCTGCCCGCGCTGCTCGCAGGCGGGCTGCTCGGCGCCTGCGAGCCCGGCCCGGACGACAGCGGTCCCAACGATCCTTGTCGGTCGGCATGCACCGACGCCCACGGCGAACAACTGGTGGTGAGCGTGCCCTCGGACCTGCTGCCCAGTCCGGTGGGCATCGAGTTCAATCCATGCCAGGACTCCGGAGCCATGCTGGATGGCGCCCCAGTGGTCGTGGTGCTGCCCGGCGGCTTCAAGGCCATCTCTTCACCGGTCGCGAAGAGCGACCGAATGGTGGAGACACGACTGGGCATGGTGGCGTTGTACCCGAGCTTCCCAACGGATGCGGGGGACTTCCTGTCCGGCAAGGTTGGGGACTACCGGGGCAGCGGGGCCCGCACCGCCGCAGCCGTTGCCCTCGCATGGGCTGTCGGCGAGACGGAGGACACCGACGGCTGCACCCTCGAGGATCGCATCCCCGCCACGATCTCTGGGCAGCCCCCCTGGCTGGTCGGCCAATCCAACGGAGGAAACCTGGCCTTGGGCCTGCTGGCGGACGACTCGCTCGACCTGCCGGCGATGGGAGGCTTGGTCACCTTCGAGACCCCCTCCTCCGCCCAATTCGTCACCCTCGAGGTGGGCTCCGTCTCGGCCCCCTCCCCCGTGTACCAGGATGGATCCTGTAGCTGGGACGCGGTGGAGGGCCTGATCTGCCCCATGGACTACGACCTGCTCGGCTGGGACGACACGGCCACCAGCAGCGATGGTCATCGGGGCGTCGCCTATTTCGACCTCGACGGCAACGGCGCCTTCGATGACGAGGTCGACGACGCGGTCTGGGGCATCCGCCCCGAGATGGACGGGGAGCGGCAGGTGATCTACTCGCCGCCCATGAGCCAGGCGCTACGGGACCGCGGACTGGCGCCCACCGAGCTGCTTCCCCAAGAGGAAACGCTGGAGTTCTGGTCGCTTCGGGACGCCTCGCGCGCCCTGACCTCGGCCGTAGCGCGCTGGCCAGCGCTGCCATTCATGGTCCTGGGGACCGAGATCGACCACAACCTGGGCATCGGGGATCACGCCCACGTCACTGGGTTGGCCGACGCCCTGCAGCAGGCCGGCGCGACCTGGGTACGGGTGAACCCGGACACGGCCTACCTCGAAGCCGTCATCGGTGAGGGGGTGGAGTGGGAGGACAACCCCGCCAACGCCGAGACCACCCCCGGCGACCCCTCCATGGCCATGCTGCCCGAGGAGCAGGAGCTGGGAGTACACGCCCGCAGCTACGTCACCGCTGGCCTGCTCGAGCTGATGCAGCGACGCTGGATGGACAGCTGGGATGACGACCTGGAGTCCAAGCTCTTGCCTTGACGGGAGTGCGTGGATCGCTATGTTGTGTGGCTGGGAGGAGCCCTCGATGTTCCCTGTCTCGAGCGGAGCGAGCAGCCCCGCAAAGCACATCCTGATCGTCGACGACGAGCCCGACATCCGGCAGATGCTCGGAGAGTTCCTGCGGCAGATCGGGTACCAGGTCAGCGCGGTGGAGACCGGCCGACAAGCACTGGATCTGAGCGCCCAGGCGGAGACACGCTTCGACGCCGCCCTCGTAGACTGGACCCTGCCGGGTATCGACGGTCCCGACGTCATGAGCCAGATCCGCGAGCATCAACCCGCGTGCCGCATCTTCGCCATCACGGGACACGCCGACCAGGTGGTCTCGGGAAGCGCCGTGGGCGCCCTCGTGCTCGAGGTCTTCCGCAAGCCGTTCTCCCTGCGAGCCCTGGCCAAGCGCCTCGAGGAGCACCTCGACGCCTGAGTTTGACACCTTGTGACACCAAACAGGCTGCGACCACCAAAGAGCGCTCGGGAACACGGGAATGACGCTCGTGCGATGTGAGGGTTCCGCTCCCCTCGTCCACGAGCGTTTGGTTTTTATTGCGGCCCCGTCGGGGCCTCGCTATGCTTTCTGGTGTATGTGGCGACGACAAGTCGCATCTTTGGAATTCCCCCCCCGCCGGTTCCCCACCTGGCAAAGCCTCAGCGTCTCCTCCATCTCTTGCGGTGAGGGTTGTTTACGCGCGGGGGGGTTTCCAAAGAATGCCAGCCTCACGGCTGGCTTCTTCGCTTCAGGGCCCCGCGGGGGCGACGGTCGGCTGCGGGCCGCTGCCGGGAAGCGTTCCAGGAGGCGGTGGGCCCCCGGGTCCTGACGGGGGCGGCGACCCACCCGGCGTACCCGTAGGCAGCCTGTCCCCGAGCAACTCCCGCTGCAAGTGCGGCCTGCGCGCCAATACCCGGCACCGATCCGCCACGGCCTGGGCCTGGATCCGCTCGCACCACCGCCCCCCGCCGGGATCGATCTCACGAGCGACCTCGAGGTAGACGAAGTCCCTCACCAGGGGATCGACGACACGTTCCTCGGTGAGCGTCGCGGCGCGATCTGGATCTACGGCGAACAAGGCGGGCAGCAGACCGGCGTAGCACTCGTCCCGCTCGGCCGTGTCCGACATCACGTCGCAATCCTCGAGATCGGTGGGTACACCCCGGCCGGCACAAGCGAGGAGAGTGAGGAAGAGAATCGGGGACAAAAACGAACCTCCAGTCCCGGAACCTTGCACGCGCCCAGCCGGGATGCAACTAGGGCAGTGCGGGCCCCCTCCGCGCTGGAGCAGCCATGATCCCCTACCTGCTGGATGCCTTCACCGGTCCCGGAGCGGCCTTCATGTGGACCATCACGGCCGTGCTGGCCTTCGGCCTGGCCGTCCTGCTCGAGCGGTGCTGGGTGCTCTTTGTTCGCGATGCCCACGACGCACGGGCCGTACGGACCGCGCTGGAGCGCGACGACAACCAAGCCGCCGTCGCCGCGGCCAGACGATCCCACCTCGCCGGGGTCATGCGAGCTGGGATGGACGCATCGAGCCCGGACGCCGCCTGGGACGCCATGGGTGCCGCCGCGGTCGAGGCCGAAGAGGCGCTCCAGGGTCGCGTCTCCTATCTGGCGACCATCGGAAACGTCGCTACCATGCTGGGCCTGCTCGGAACCGTCTACGGACTCATCCTGGCCTTCGGTGCCCTGGGAGACACCTCGGCAGGAGAGCGGGCCGTGCGCCTGTCGGAGGGCATCTCCACCGCCATGGCGACCACGGCCTATGGCTTGCTGGTGGGCATCCCGGCGCTCGCCGCCCACGCATGGCTCGACGCCCGCGCCCGCGCCACCATGGCGACCATCGAAGCTACCGCTGGGCGCTTGGTCGCCACCATGCGCGGCAGGGCTGAGTGAGCAGCCCACCCATGCGCCGCCTTCGGCCGCGCCGCCCCCGCGTGGTGCCCGACCTGCGACCGGGCCTGTACTCGGTGGTGGCCCTGCTCTTCCTGCTTCTGCCCTTCCTCCTGCTGACCACCTCCATCCAGAAGCTCACCGGGCTGGACCTCGGGTTGGCGGGCTCCGCCGGCGAACTCGCCCCCCTGCCACCGGGCCCGATAGAAGCCATCGAGATCCAACTCGACAACGGCGAGCTGACGCTCCGGTCCGCACGGCGCACCCGCGACGTCACCGCCAGCCAGGGCGATGTCACCTGGAACGAACAGCACCTTCCACCTCGGAATGGCGAGATGGACCTGGATGGCCTGCAGCAGGCCTTGCTGCGCTTGCACGCCCTGGATCCGGACCGCGAGCGTGTGCTGGTCGTGCCCACCGACGATGTACCCACCACCCGCGTCGTGGCCTTGGTGGACGCGGTCCGCAGCCACGGTGGTGAGCTCCTGTTCCCCGAGGTGGTCCTGGGTGGCGCTGAGCTGTCGAGTCACGCCATGGCGAGCCCGGAACCAGCTCCAGAGGTCACGCCATGAGGCGTCTGCGAACAACCCGCCCTCGCCCCACGGCAGCCGGCGTCCTGGCACCGCTGGTGGACATCATCACCATTCTGCTCGTGGTGCTGCTCAAGTCCTACAGCGTGGACGCTCCCGTGCGGCCGGAGGATCCCGACTTCCGCCTGCCTCTGTCCGCCTCCGAGAGTCCCGTAGGTCCCGCCATCGACATCGATGTCACCCAGGAGGCCATCTACGTCTCCGGCCTGCGCACCGCAGCATCGAGCTACTACCTCGAGCGCGAGGATCTGCTGATCGAGGAGCTCTACGCGCGCCTGCAGGGACAAGCGGGCCGGGCCGTAAACGTGCGCGTGGACGGTGAGATCCCCTACCTCCTCGTGCGCAAGGTGCTCTTCTCTGCCCGCGAGGCGGGCGTGGAACGTCTCACCCTGGTCGCCCAGAGCCGATCGGGGCTGTAGCGCTACCTGGAAACCCAGGCCAAGCAGTGGTCCCGCAGGTCGGTGCGCCGGACCGAACGACAGATATCGACCGCCATGTCGGGCTGGCTGCGCTCGATCTGGAAGGCCACCCCCAGGCGGCACGAGTCTTCGAAGGCCCCGGCCGCGCGGCAGTGGGACAGGCCCGCATCGCCAAAACGTTCGCCGGCAGCCCACCCCGTACCGTGCATGCAGTTCTCGCGGTACAGATTCTGGGGTCCGAGTGGGACCCGCTCGCAGGCGGAGAAGGCCCGAGGCAGGTCGATGCGGCCGATGTACTTGCCGATGCCGTGCCAACAGGTCTTGCGGGTGAGCAGGTCGCCTTCCTCGCGGGCACAGACCTCGAGGACCATGTCGAGGTCGAACACGGAGACCTCGCCCAGCACGTCGTGGCGGCAGAAGTCCAGCCAGATGCCGGCGGAGTCGCAGCTGGCCAGGGCCTGGCGGGGGTCGATCTGGACCAGCGCCATGGCGATGCCGAAGAAACACTGATCTCGCCACTTGCGGGTGGGAATGGACGGGCAGACACCCCGCGCGGCCTCGAGGTCGGTGGGCACGTGCAACTCGGCCACGTCGGCCTGGCACTCCTGCCTGAGCCGACGCCGTTTCACCTGATCGCAAGCCAGCAGGCCCCCACCGAGGTCCCGCGGTGCCCGCTGGCGCGCCAGGGCGTGGTAGCACACGTCGCGGAAGTCACCTTCGTAGCGATCGCAGCTGGTCTCGTCGTAGCGGGTCCCCTCCGCGTCGGGATCTCCCAGGGCCTGCTCCAGCGCACCCTCGGGCTTGGGGGGGATGGCCACGGCCACCCGCTCGAGGGGCTCGGGGGAGCTGGCATCTGGCCGCGCGGCGCGGGCCGCGCGGGCGCCGTACACGGCCCCGACACAGACCGCCAAGCAGAGCAGGTAGAGCAAGGCGAAGGCACGATTGGACACGAAGGCCGCCCTATTGAACGTAGCCGATGATGCGCAGGCGCTCTTCGGTGGCCTGGCGCGAAAAGCCGGTGTCGCCGTCTTCGGCCTGGGGAGGCTCGGGCTCCGGAGGCGGCGGCTCGTTCCGCAGCCACAGGGCCAGCCCTACTCCTCCGAGCACCAGAAGGATGGGGATCGCTGTCAGGGCCGAGCGCTTCATGACGGGGTAATATTCCGGTGCAGGACCTTTCTGCCAGCCTGGACACCCCATTCCCCCACCGCCATCCCGCCCCTGCCTCCCCAGGTGCACACCCCATCCTCTCCACACCGCCTCTCCCCCATGGAACCCCGAGAACCGGTACTCCGACGCGTCCGAGAGCTCCTGGGCGAGCCCGCGGGGGGTGAGATCGACCAGCTGGTGGCCCTCCTGGGAAGACGCCTACGGGCCACCCAGGATCGCGGCATGCGCCGCGCCGTCCTGCGCACCTGCCTGGACGAATCCGACGACGGGGCCGTCGTGGCACTGCTCGACCGCTGCTGGTCGGGCGCCCTGGCCGGGCGCAACCTCCACCGAGAGCTCATCCAAGAGCTGGCGCTGGATGGTGCCCTGCTGCAGGAGCTCGGCTACGACCGCATCACGGAGCTGTACGAGGTCGCCCACACTCTCGATCTGCCCGACGTCATGCGCATGTTCATGGGCGAGCGTCACCGGGGCAACATCACCCAGGCCGAAGCCATGGACGACAACGAGCACCTCGCGCTGTCAGCCGGGCAGCGACGCGCAGCGGCCAGGGGGCAGGACAGGCAGATGTTGGACCGCATCCTCCACGACCGCGATCACAGGGTGATCCGGCACTTCCTCGACAATCCCCGCGCGGTGGAACGGGACGTGGTCCGCATCGCAGCCATGCGCCCCACAAAGCCGAAGATCCTGCGCCTGATCGCCCGCCACCGCCGCTGGGCCACCCGCTACCAGGTTCGCTTGGCGCTCGTGTGCAACCCCTACACGCCCCTCCCCATCGCCACCCAGTTGGTGCCCACACTCCTGCTCCAGGACCTGCGCCAGGTCATCAGCGGCATCCCGGTCAGCTTCGAGCTGCGCAATGCCGCCAGGGCGGCCCTCGAGCGCCGGACCCACCCCCAGCGCGATGCGGAGGGGCTCGTTCCTCGGCCAGACGAGATCCCGGACGCAGACCGTATGCCATCGGCGATGGCCGCCACGGAGGCCGGCGAGGAATAGCCGCCGCGGTCAGTCCTTGGGGTCCACCTCGACCGCGTCCTCGACCTCGGTGACGGAGCCCAGATTTGGTTTCAGCACCGAATCGACCTCTTTTTGGGCTTTCTTGAACTGGCGGAGGCCCTTTCCGAGAGAGCGGCCTACCGCGGGGAGCTTGCCCGCCCCGAAGAACACCAGCACGATGAGCAGGATGATGAGCAGCTCGGGGACACCCAGCGTGGGCAGGAGCGGCAGGAGAACGGGCGACATGGCCGTGTACCTCGGGACTCGAACGTTCTAGCCGCCCGCTGAACCGAACGCCACGGCAGGGGACACTCGCTGACCGTTGCGGATGACCCAGCTGCCGCCCTTGATCAGATGATGGGCGCGATGGCCACCCAGGTACTGCACCAGCACGGCCAGGGAAGCGGGTTCACCGGGCGGCGGGGCCACCAGCACCAGATCGGCGGCGGATCCGGGCCCGATCCAGCCCAGGTCGTCGCGGCCCAGCGCCCTGCCGGCGTTGCAGGTGATGCCCAGCAGAGCCTCGCTCACCGTGAGCCCCATGTCGATGCAGGCCAGGGTGGCGCAGGACCAGAGGTCCCGCACGGGACTCGAGCCGGGGTTGAAGTCCGTAGCGACCGCCATGGGCACCCCCGCACTCCGCAGCGCGGCTACGGGGGGGGCGGGGTCCTTCAGGTAGGTCATCGCCCCCGGAAGCAACACCGCCACCGTGCCCGCGCGCCCCATGGCCTGCACTCCGGCGGCATCGATGCGTTCGAGGTGGTCTGCGCTGGTCGCCCCGATCTCCGCGGCCATGGCGGCGGAACCGGTGTGGGCCACTTGCTCGGCGTGAACGCGAGCCAGCAGCCCGTGGGCCTTGCCCGCCTGGAGAATGGCGCGGGCCTCGTCCAGCGTGAAGGCACCCCGATCGCAGTACACGTCGACGAAGCGGGCGAAGGGCGCGCAGAGAGGAAGCTGTTCGTCGATGACCTGCCGGACGTAGTCCTCGCGTCGGCCACGAAGCTCGTGGGGAACGGCGTGGGCCCCCAGGAAGGTTGGCAGCACTTCGACCGGGCTGCGACAGGCCGCCATGGCTTGGAGCATGCGCAGCTCCGTGTCCGGCTCGAGACCGTAGCCGCTCTTGACCTCGACAGTCGTGATGCCCGTTGCCAACGCATGCTCGAGGCGCTGCTCGAGGAGGGCCGTGAGCTGCTCCAGGCTCGCCTGGCGGGTAGCGGCGACCGTGGAGAGAATCCCGCCTCCCTCCTCCAGGATCTCCGTGTAGCTGGCGCCCGCAAGCCGCCGCTCGAACTCCGCCGCGCGACTGCCAGCGAAGACCGAGTGGGTGTGGCAGTCCACCAGCCCGGGTAGCCCTACCAGCCCTTCGCAGTCCACCACCTGGCGGGCGCGGGGCGCCTGGTCGCTGGGCCCGACCCACACCACGCGAGACCCATCGAAGGCCACCGCGGCGTCGCGCAAGACACCGGGCACGGCTCCACAAAGAAGCTCGGCAATACCACGAAAGAGCACATCCACTTCCACGTTTCCTCCAAGGCGAGTGAACGAAGTGCGCGTCCGACGGGGCCGCGGAGAGGAAGTCAGCCGGGAACGGTGTGTTCACGCCGATCAACGCTCTGTTGCCAGCCGATGGGACCGATGCTACAAACCCCGACCAGTGGGTCGTTCGACAGGCCGGACAGCAGGTCCTCCTAACCGCTCTCGGCCCGACACCCCCAAAGCCCCCGCGAAACCACGAGCCCCCGAGGCCCTATGCGCGTCACACCCATCCTGATGCTCATCCTCCTGGGATGCGAGATCAACCCGTACGATCAGGGCAAGACGGAGTTCGATGACACCTCGCCGCCCGACGGTGAC
>CAZVHW010000227.1:9657-11084 GCA_964626835.1 uncultured Enterobacterales bacterium | reverse complement strand
CGAGCAAGGCCTGCTGGTCACCGGCTCCCTGCTGATCCTCGCCGCCGTAGCCCTGACCGTGGCCCTGATCTACGCCCGGGCGGTCATGCTGCCCTTCGTTCTCGCGCTGCTGGTCACCTACATGGTCACCCCCATGGTCGACTTTCTTCAGACCCGGCTGCGGGTACCGCGCTTCCTGGCGCTGCTCGCGGCCTTCGTGGTCATCTGCTGCGGGGTGGCCCTGTTGGTGCTGCTCTTGGTCACCTCCATCGAAGGTCTCGCGGACAACGCCGGCCAGTACGAGCAGACCTGGAACCAGATGGTGGCCTGGGCGCAGACCACCTACGGCGACCTGCAGGAACGATTCGGCGTGGACCTGGGCTTGGAAGCGCAGGTCGACGAGCTGGCTGCCCAGCTGGGCGAGCTGCCCCTGATGATCCTGGGCTGGGCCAAGAACACCGCTGGAGGCGTGCTCAACTTCCTGTCCACCACCTTCCTGGTGCTCATCTTCGTCGTCTACCTCATCCTGGGCCACACGCCGTCCGAAAAACGGGAAGGTTTGTGGGGCGAGATCGACGCCAAGGTCCGACGCTACATCGTCACCAAGGTGCTCACCTCGGCCACCACCGGCCTGTTGACGGGGCTTATTCTATGGGCCCTGGGCGTGGACTTGGCGCTGGTCTTCGGCATGATGGCCTTCCTGCTCAACTTCATCCCATCCATCGGCTCCATCATCGCCGCGCTGCTGCCCCTGCCCATCGCGCTGATGCAGTTCGGCTTCGGCTGGCAGCTGGGGCTGGTGCTGCTGCTTCCCGGCGCCGTGCAGATGACCATCGGCAACGGCATCGAGCCCAAGATCATGGGCGACAGCCTGGACCTGCACCCCATCACCATCCTGCTCTCCCTGATCTTCTGGGGCCTGGTCTGGGGCCCAGTGGGCATGCTCCTGGCTGCCCCCATCACGGCGGTCCTCAAGATCGTCCTCGCCCGCTTCGAGACCACCCGCCCGGTGTCCGAGCTGCTGGCGGGCCGTCTGCCGGACTTCTGATCAACCCTTCCGCTCCAAGGGGGCGTGGCCGTTGTGGGCCAGGCGGCAGTAGAGCAGGGCGCCGCCGACGTGGGCCACGGGGAGCATGACCAGGTTCAGGCCCGGGATCCAGAAGAGCACCATGGTGCCGGCGCCGAAGCCGAGCATCAAGGACAGGTTTGCGAAGACGAGGCGTTGCTTGCCCAGCCAGCTGAGCCGACGGCGGGTCATGCAACCGTCGTGCATCTCCCGGGCCAGGAAGTAGGCCGTGGCCGTGCCCGCGATGGCACCGTACAGCAGGGTCCCCACGCCGGGGAGCAGGTTCAGCAGGAGCAAGGGGCCCATCACGCACAACCAGGCCAGCACGTTGAGCGCCGAGTGAGCCACGGACCAGGAGACGTCCCGCACGAAGCGGGCGAAG
>CAZVHW010000227.1:1042-9647 GCA_964626835.1 uncultured Enterobacterales bacterium | reverse complement strand
GCTCCACCTGCTCGGAGAGGTAGTCGGTGAACGGTGTCGCGATCAGGCCCGCGACCGCGTAGACCAGCGCCAACCAGACCGTGCCCAGCACCAGCGCCAGCAGGATCATCGCGAGAACCCAGACCACCACGAGGGCACCGGACCAGAAGTCGACCGCCTGAGGCCGCTGCCAGAGCCAACCCAGCAATCCCGGCGCGTTGAGCACCGCAACCAGCACTCCCACGAGGGCCAACCCCAGGTTGAGCACCGCGGGCATGATGGCCAGGGGAAGAAGCATGGGCTCCCGGCGCAGGAACCGGAGGCCCCTGAACGGGTAGCCGAACCCCGTGAGCGCCTGCTTCAGCCGGCCTGACGGCAGCGGCGCGAGCTGTGCAAGGGACGTTGTAGCCGGGCTCGTGGACCTCTCACCGTCATTCGTCATGCGAAGACCTCCGCCGCCATCATACGCCACTCCCATCTCGACTCTTGCACCCTGTGGTCAGTACGATACACGGCCTCGATCGCGAGGCCACGTCTCGACAACATTTTTGCGCCGATTTCTCATTTTTCGCTTGCGGATCGTCCCATTTCATGGCTTATTTGCGTCGCGACCACCCCTCGTTCAACAGGAGACACTAGATGCAGTTTCCCTGGATCTCCACGCTCTTCCTCGCACCCTTGCTAGCAGGATGTGTCTCCGATCAGGGCTTCCACATGGAGCAGGACATCCCCACTCCGGCGGAAGAAGACACCGCGCCCCCGGTTGAAGCGCCCCCCGACGTGCCGGTCGCCGTCTGCGACGTCTCACCCAATCCGATCACGCCCCCCTTCGAGGAAGCCACCTGGAACGGGACCGACAGCTACGATCCCAACGGGTACGACATCGTCGAGTGGGAATGGACCCTCGCTTCCCAGCCCGAAGGCTCCGCCGTGCGCCTGCCGCCAGGCGACGGTGCCATCCGCGACGGCTTTGTCCCCGACCTCGCGGGCGAGTACGTCGGCCAGCTCATCGTCGCCAACGAGATCGGCGATGTCTCCGAGCCCTGCCAGGTCACCCTCGAGTCCATCCCGGCCGAAGACCTCTGGATCGAGATGTACTGGGCCGTTCCCGCTGACGACATGGACCTCCACCTGGTCCGCCCTGGCGGCCAGATCGAAAGCAACGACGACTGCTACTACATGAACTGCGTCGGTGGTGGGCCCGATTGGGGTGTCCGCAGCGACAAGGACGACGATCCGAGCCTCGACCTGGACGACATCCCAGGCACGGGCCCCGAGAACATCAACATCCTGCAGCCCGAGTCCGGCGAGTTCACCGTCTACGTACACGACTACAGCGGCAGCAACTGGGGCGAGGCAGGCGCCGACACGCGCGAAGGCAACGACGTCACCGTCAACGTCTACCTGAACGGCAGCCAGGTCTGGTCCAACACCAAGGCCATCACGGGCGAAGACAACTACACGCCGTTCTGCCGCGTTGACTGGGAAGCCGGCACCGTCGATTCGATGTAGCGACGGCGCTCCCTACAGCGTCTCGAACAACAGCTGGTAGAAGCGCGTTCCACGCTCGAGGTTCGCCAGCGACACCCGCTCGTCGATGCCATGGATACGCGCACGCTCGCCCGCATCGAGCACCAAGGGGTGGAACCGATAGGCCTCGAGGCCAGCCTCGCTGAACCAGCGGCTGTCGGTGGTACCGGGGCTGATGACGGGAACCACCACCAGCGGGTCGTCGACAGGACCGATGCCGGCCGCCAAGGCCGCTTCCATGGCCGCGAAGGTCGGTGTGGTCCAAGTCCCCGCCTGGTCTCGGCCAGGCCAGCAGCGGGTCTCCACCTCTACCCTTGGGTCCGCGATGCGATCACGAAGTTGCTCGACGAAACCATCGGGTTCGTGGCCTGGCAGCAGGCGCGCGTTGAGCACGGCGCTCACCTCGCCAGGGAGCATGTTGTCCTTCACGCCTGCCCGGACCATGGTCAGGGCCACCGTATCCCGAACCACGGCATTCCCGGCCTTGGTGCGAGCGAAGATACCCAAGAGGAGGGAACGGAAGAGGCCCGGGTTGCGCATCACCCAAGCCAGAGGTGGCCCCTTGGCGCCGCCAAACCGCCACAGCGTCTCGAGCAGAATGGGGTGCAGGTGGCCGGGGGGCTGCCAGTCCACCACCCGCTGCAGCGCCCGAGCCAGCACGGCTCCCGGGGTGTCCGGCCCGGGCATGGAGGCGTGGCCGGCGTCCCCAGAGACCCTCAGGTCCACTCGGAGGTAGGTCTTCTCGGCCAGCGCGATGGCGCCCACCGTGAGCCCAGGCTGGAAGTCGGGGAGAACGAACGAACCCTCGTCCAGCAACACGGCCGGATTGCCGAGATCCGCGAGGTGGTCCCGGACCACGCGCCCTGCGCCCTCCAACCCGTTTACTTCCTCGTCCACGGTCACCAGCAGAACCAGACTGCGGGACGGCGCCCGCCCGGCTTCGCCCATGGACCGTAGCGCCTCGAGAGCCATGACGACACAGCCCTTGTTGTCCAGCGCCCCTCGCCCCCACACGTGCCCGTCCGCCACCGTGCCCGAGAAGGGAGGGTAGGTCCAGCGCCCGATCTCGCCTTCACCCACCGGCACCACGTCGACGTGATCCAGGAAGAGTACCGGTGGGCGCGGGTCATCCGACGGCACGAAGATGGCCAGGCTTCCCCCCGGAAGCAGGCGATGCTCGAGACCCTGCGGCTGGACCCATCGCTCCAGTAGATAGGCCGCCCATGCGGACTGCTCTCCATGCCTGGGCCAACCGTCGAGCCCTGGAGGGATGGAGGTGTCGATGCGCAGATAGCCCGCCAGCCCCTGGGCCACGCGCTCCACGTCCACCGGGAGCGGTGTGGCGGAACAAGGAGGAGGGCTCCACGCGGGCCCGCGCGCCCGCCAGGCGAGCACGAGGACCACGGTCAGAGGAGCGGCGAGGGCGAGCAAAAGCAGGACGAGCGACGGCATGGCGCCATCCTCCACTTTCAGCGTGTCTACCGCAACCCCCCAGAGCTGGGAGGTGCGGACCCCGGGGACAGGGGGGTAGATTGCCACGAGCCCGCGCCCCCCGAGGTCCCATGCGCGTTTGTGTTCTGTTGCTCCCTCTCTTGGCATCCGGCTGCCTCGACGAAGAGACCACCCTGTACTGGCTGGAGGGCTTCGGCTTTGGCTGGACCGGCTTCAACCATCGCGTGTCCTACATGCACTTCGACGTGGACGAAGGCGGGCTGGACTTCGCCGTCATCGGCGGGGCCTCGTCCACCAGCTACGTGCCCGACCTGCCGACGGGTTGCGACGAAGAGACCTGCAGCGAGCTCCCCTTCGAGGACAGCACCACGGTGGACCTCGCCTGGGGCACCACGACCAGCAACCTGCCCGCCGGCAGCGCCACCGCCACGGTCATCGCCACACCCGAGGGCGGCGAGACCACGGTCGAGATTCCTCTCTCCTCCAAGGGGAAAGGCCAAGCCGTGGCGCTGCTGCAGTCCTTCGCGCTGGACACCGACTACGCCCTGACGGGGGGAGACGCCTGCTACATCCCCTCTCTGGGCTGGCACCCCCGCCGCATCGCCCTCGATCTCGCCGACCCCACGCTGTCCAGCGACGGCCGGAGCGTGCTGCTCACGCTGACCGCCGCTTTCGAGGCCGGATTGTCCTTCGAGGAATACCGTTCCTGCCAGGACGAGGTGATCGGCGAAGAACAGGTGGCCATCGACGTGCGGATCCTGGGACTGGTGGCTCGAGACGGCTCGGACACCCAAGACCTGGATCAGGCGATGAGCTACGAGTTCTCGGGCAATCAGTTCGATCCGGAAGAGCAGCCCGATCCCGACCTCGAGGACCGGCCGCTCACCCTCGACATCGACCCGGCCATCGTAGGCTGGTCCGCCTTGGACTTCCGCTTCCACGAACAGGACGAGACGCTGCGAGGGGCCTACCTTCGCACCCTGTCGGTGGGCCTGGACACCGATGAGGGCTGGGCCTCGGGTCACGCCAGCAACTACTCCCCCGGCACCCAGCTCTCGGACTTCACCTACACCTTCGCGGGGACGGTCGCAGCGGTCCAGACAGACTCGAGCGTCGTGCACGGTCGGGCAAGCTACGACGAGGTCGAGGCGGCACTGGACGACGACAACCGCCCGGAAGTGCAGCACGAAGACCTGTAGGGGAGGGGTTGACCCCCTCCCGCCCTAGTAGTCGCCGCCGAAGAACACGTAGGCCATTCCGGGGCCGCTGCCTGCGTCGTAGGCGCCCACCAGGATGTCGTGAAAGCCGTCGGCGTTTACGTCTCCCGCCGCGGACACCGACCAGCCTGCACGGTGGTCGCTGCCCTCGCCCGCCAGGGCGAAGGAGGCATCGTCCAGGCTCATCACGCCATCGAGACCGTCCAACATGACGAAGATCCCACCGGACCCGTCGCCGTTGAGGTCGCAGGCTGGGCCGCCGAGGGCCACGTCCGTCACGTCGTCGGCGTTGATGTCCCCCAGGATGGCGACCGAGCGGCCGAGGTTGCAGTCCTCGTCGCCATCGACGCGAGCAGCCACCTTGTCCAGCGTGGTCGTGGTCAGGGCGCTGACCCCTGACACCATGTAGACCGCGCCGGCGTCGCCGTCGGCCTTTTCCGCACCCACGAGCAGATCGCCGTAGCCATCGCCGTCCAGGTCGCCGACGCTCATGGATCCGCCGGCGTAGTCGTCGGTGCCCGACCCGGCGATGATGGCGGAGGCATCGTCGAGGCTCTGGTCTACTGGGGAACCGGCGTAGTCGAAGATGTAGACGGTCCCCGAGTTGGTGGCGCCGCGGTCGTTTTCCTTGGACCCGATGAGCAGTTCGTCGAACCCATCGCCGGTCAGATCACCCATGGCGACACCCCGACCCGCGCGATCGTCGGCGTTTTCGCCGGTGATGCCGAAGTCCACGTCGTCCGCGCTCACCAATCCCGTGGGCGCGTTGGCCCCCAACACCACGTAGACCTTGCCCCGCTCGCTGGCGTAGGCGATCGCCGTGATGGCCAAGTCGGACAGCCCGTCGCCATCCAGATCGCCGCCACCCGCCAAGTCGTAGCCCAACATGTCCTCGCTGTTGACGCCCTGGATCGTGAAGGCAGCCTCGTCCACCGTCATGGCGGTCAGCGACCCCGCGCCGTGGAAAAGATAGGCCTCGCCAGGCGAGAAACCCTTGTCGTCGCCCCCCTTGTGTCCGGAGACCAGGAAGTCGTCGTAGCCATCCGCGTTGACGTCGCCAGCCCGCGAGACCTTGTTGCCCACCTTGTCGCGGTAGCGGTCGCCCTCGATGAGGATGGCGCTGCTGCCGAGGTCGAGCTCTCCGCTGATGGAACCCAGCACCAGAAAGGCCTTGCCGTAGATGTCGCTGGTGGCTGGGTGGTTGGTGCCGACGAGCATGTCGTCCCGACCGTCGCCGTTGACATCTCCCACACCCGAGACGGACACGCCCGTGTTGTCGGCGTCTTCTTCCCCGATCATCACCACGCCGGACTCGACCAGGTCGATGAAGTCCTCGTCGTGGTCGCAGTCGTTGTCCACGCCATCGACGTACTCGAAGGCCGTGGGGTTGATGTCGGGATCCGTGTCGTCGCAGTCGAGGCCCGTGTCCTCGATGTCGTAGCCATCCCCGTCTTGGTCGTAGTCCGAGGCGCCGTCGCAGTTCGCGTCCACGCCGTCATACCAGGTCTCTTCCGCGCCGGGGTGAACGGCCGCGCTGCCGTCGTCGCAGTCGCCCAGCTGGTCGGTGTGACCGGAGGGCCGCTCGCAGGCCACCAGGGCGTCCGCGCTCTCGTCGCCCCATCCGTCGCCGTCGGCGTCGGGGAACCAGTCGGCGCCCCCGCGGACTCCGGTGTCGTGATCGTCGCAGTCCTCGTCACGCCGCACGTTGTCACCGTCCTGGTCGAGCCAGGCTGCGTGGTCGTCCTGGGTGATGAGGCAACCGGTGGCCAGCAGGAACAGCAGGCTGGTGACGCGTGACATGGGGGACCTCAATCGGAGCGGGAGCACTTGGCGAAGGCCGAAACGCAGCTGAGGGTGACTCGCTCTCCGTCGTTGAGCGTGATGGTGCCCGCGGCCGCAGGATCGGGGCTGTCGAACCACGCGGAGATCTTGTACTCGCCAGGGGGAACGCTGCCTGCGGGGTAGCGACCGGTGCTGGACACCAGCCACACGGAGCGCGCATCGCCCTGGACCTCCACGAAGGACTGGGGCGCAGCGGGTGGTGCGACGGTCGCGGGTTCTGGCCCAGCCGGTGACGGTTCGGACTCCGCGACCGGCGGGCTGGGTTCTGTTGGAGGCGAGATGGCGTCCGGAGCGGGACCGTCGGCGCCGCCAAGCTCGCCTTGTTCCGCGGACGGGCCGGGATCGTCGGCGTCGACCGAGCCATCGGGTCGCGGTTCCACGTGGACGTCGCCGAAGTCCACCAGCTCCTGGTGCCCGACGGTGGGCTGAGTGGATGGCTGCGGCTCGGGGTCCCCGAGCTGCCACGGGAAGAACACCGCCAAGGCCGCGATGCCGACCGCGACCCCGGCGAGCACACCCCAGAGCAGCGCGCGGGGGACCAGCTCGGCCGGCCTGTGGATCTCTTCGCCGTCGCGGGCCGTGAGCACGCCCAGGGAGGTCGAGTCTGCCAGGGAGCTCAAGCTCTCCACCAGCACGGAGCCGCTGTTGGCGTGACGCTCGACCACCGTGAGCTCGGTGGCGATGCGGGGCAGCTCGGCCGCGGCCCAGTCGCGCAGCCATGGGCCTTCGCACACATGGCGCAGGGAGCGGCAGGAGTGTTCCACCTTGGCCGCGGTGGGGCGGCACTCGTAGTCGTCCGACAGCATGGTGCGGATCAGCTCGAGGAGTCCAGCCGTGGGGCCCTCGCTCGACTGGAACGGATCGCTGTGGACCGCGGCGATCACGTCTTCGAGGAGCTTTTCGACATAGCGCGTGTAGCGCTCGGCTTGCCGGGGTGGCTCGGGCAGATCGCGGCCGAGGAGAAGCTCGGCGAGCACCAGGCCCAGGCTGTAGATGTCCGCCGCCGGGCTCTCCACGCCCTCGAGGCGTTCGATGGCCATGTACTTCAAGGAGCCGAAGAGGTAGGTGCTGGTGTGGGCTTCCCGCGCCGAGAAGTTGGCCCGCGCGACTCCGAAGTCCAAGACCTTGACCTCACCGTGCACGGTGACGCGGATGTTCGAGGGCTTGATGTCGCGGTGGACGAGCCGCAAGGGCTCGTCGTGGCCTTCGGGGTGGACCGAGTAGGCGGCGTGCAGCGCCGAGGCGACCTCTTCGATGATCTCGAGGGCCACCTTGGGTGGTATGGGCCCGTTCTGGACGACGCTGGCCAGGTCGACGCCCGGGACGAACTCCATGACCACGGCCCAGCCCTGGTCGAACATTGCGAGGCTGTCGACCCCCACGATGGCGCGGTGTCGGAGCAGGCCCAGGATACGGGCTTCGTCGCGCAGCCGCTCGAGCATCTCTGCCGGGGCGTCGTTGTCGTTGTGGAGGACCTTGATGGCCACCTGCTTGGTGAAGCCTCCCGTGCCGATCATCTCGGCCCGATAGACGGTGCCGAAGCCACCCCGACCGACGACCTCGATGACGCGGTACTTGCGGCCCGAGGCCGCGGCCTGGTTCACCATCGCACCACCACGAAGGCGCCAGCACCGACCACGACCGCCCCCGCCGAAGCGCCTCGCGCACCCCAGACCAGGGCGTTGTGACTCGCCCGCAACCCGTCGAGTCGGTCGACGGCCGTGTCGGGATCGTAGTAGGTGCCGTGAACAGAGCGGGAGGCCAAGAAGAGCGCCCCGGAGGCCGCCGCCAAGCCGCCGGCTACGGCGAGCAGAGGAACGCTGACCAGCTTGGCGTCGCCACCGGCGGTGGAACCCCCGCCGGTCGGATCGCTGTCCGGCTGCTGGGCCGCGATCTCGTAGACGGGTAGGGCTTGGTCGGGCCAGAGGTAGATGGTGTCGGTGACCTCACCCTCGGAGCTGACGAACTGGACGAGCGAAGGCCAGCTGACAGGGCGGGCCAACCCCGGTCGGCCGTCGAAGACCAAGTAGCCATCGGCAGGCGTGAGGACGTCGCGGTACTCGCCGGATTCGACGGGGATGGCGTTGTAGTCCGCCAGTACGGGGTTGCCCTCGGGCACCATGCTGGTTGGAAAGCCGTAGGCAGGCTCGATGGACCGCGCCGCCGCAAAAGAGCGTGTGGATACGTCGGGATCGCGGTCGACGAAGCCCCGCAGCCCGAAGGCTCGGTGCACGCGGGCAGCGACGTTGCGGGGAAGCTCTTCGCTCAAGCAGGGGAGCTCGTAGCGGAGCTGCTGGGTGGCGTCGGAGAAGCCGTTCAGGTCAGCCTCGCCATATGCCCACTCCGAACGCTCGAGCGCACCCACCAGCTGCGCCGTGGTGACCGGGCTGCCGCACTCCGCCCCGGCCGGCTCGGCGTGGAGCGAGACCATTCCGGCCGTGGCCAGGACGATCGTTAGCCGGACGGACGGGCTGAACAAGAGACACGCTCCGCAGCGGAAAGGCCGAATGAACGCTCGAACTTAGCTCGCGCGCTAGCGCTGCCGCAACCACCGCGACCACACCGTGGGTTTTCCCGCAGGTCGA
>CAZVHW010000227.1:0-1032 GCA_964626835.1 uncultured Enterobacterales bacterium | reverse complement strand
GCACAGATTCACCCTGCCCCATCCCCGTTCGGCCCATCCACGCCAAGGCCGGCGGGAAGTGGGCCAGGGCCGCTCCCCAGGCGCCATTTCGCACCCTCGAGGAGCAGTCGCTGCAGGTAGTTCACGGCAGCCCGAGCTGCGGGGACCACGGCCATGCCCATGGCCAGGCGAGCCGCAATGGCCGTGGAGAGCACGCAGCCGGTGCCGTGGGTGTTGCCCGTGGCCACGCGAGGGTGGTGGAACCGGTGGCGGGAACCGTCGGGGAGCCACAGGTCGTCTACCAACACCTCGCCATCACGGTGGCCCCCCTTGACCAGAAGGGCCACACCGCGGTCTTGGCAGAGGCCGCGCAGGCCGCCGGCCGACGCGTCGAGGGCCTTGAACTCCTCCAGATTCGGCGTGAGCAAGCAGGCGAGGGGCAACAACCCATCGAGCAGCGCCGAGGCCGCGCCGGGGTGGAGCAGGTTGCGACCGCTGGTGGACCTCGAGACCGGATCGACCACCACGGGCACCCCTGCGTCGAGAGCCCCGAGTGCCTGAGTCACGGCGCCCACCACGCCCGATTCCCCGAGCATGCCAACCTTGACCGCGGCAATGGGCAGATCCTCGATCACCGCTGCGATCTGGTCGTGCACGAGACGGGCATCGACGGGATGCACGGACAGGACACCTCGCGTGTTCTGCACCGTCAGAGCCGAGACGACAGCCGCGCCGTAGACACGATGATCCGACAGGACCTTGAGGTCCACCTGTAGGCCGGCTCCCCCGCTGGGATCCGAGCCCGCGATCACCAGCACCACTGGGGGAGGCCTGTCCATCACACCGGACTAACCCGGGGCGGATCGGGTTAGGGACCGGCCAGCACGCAGGAGGAGAGTACGATGGCCCGCGGACACGACCTGTTCAAGCAGCGCCAAGCCGCCCTCGCCTCCCTGGGCCGTCCTCTCTCCAGGCGCGCCCACTCCCGCTGCGAACTCTGCGAAGCCTCGGGCACGCGGCTCACCCCCTTCGAGGTCGCCCCCATCCCCGAAG
>CAZVHW010000226.1:0-11085 GCA_964626835.1 uncultured Enterobacterales bacterium | reverse complement strand
GTGCTGGCATCGGCCGCGTCGTCGTTGTCGACGGTGCCATCGCAGTCATTGTCCACCGAGTCGCAGACCTCGGTGGCACCGGTCCAGGCCAGGGGCTCGTCGTCGTCGCAGTCCTCGGTGTTGTCGGCGTAGCCAGACGGCTCGTCGCAGGCGACGGTGGTGCCCGCGGAGACTCCGTAGCCGTCGCCGTCGGTATCGACGTACCAAGTCGAGGCATCCACTGCGTCGTCGTTGTCCACGGTGCCATCGCAGTCGTTGTCGGCACCATCGCAGACCTCGGTGGCGCCGGTCCAAGCCAGGGCCTCGCTGTCGTCGCAGTCGTCGGTGTTGTCCACGTAGCCGCTCGGCTCGCTGCATGCGTTGATGGCGCTGGAGGCGTCGCCGTAGCCGTCGCCATCGGCATCCGCGTACCAGAGCGGGCCTTCTCCGACGCGGATGTCCGCGTCGTCGCAGTCGGTGGACGTGCAATACCCATCGCCGTCTTCGTCCCTGCAACTGCCGTAGAAGACGTACACGGAACCGCTGTCCATGCCCAGGTCATCGTCGTTGTAGGCACCGACGACCAGATCATCGTAGCCGTCGCCATCCAGGTCTCCGGAGCCAGACAGCGTCAGGCCGAACGACGCGGAGTCCGCACCGTCGGATGGGGTCAGCTTCTGCTCGCTGTCGGTGTCGATGTCCACCGAGGAGCCGTAGTGGACGTACGCCGCGCTGCCGGCCCCGACCAGGAGGTCGGCGTAGCCGTCCATGTCCAGGTCCCCCGCTCCGGACACGGCGTTGCCGAACGCTCCGTAGGTCGTACCGTCGGAGGCCGTCAGCTTCTGCTCGGTGCTGGCATCGATGCCGCTGGACGAGCCCCGGTAGACGTACGCCGAGCCGCTGGACGAGCCCAGGTCGTCGTCCTTGTGGGCACCGACGAGCAGATCGTCGTGGCCATCCCCGTCCAGGTCTCCCGAGCCGGACACGGCGTAGCCAAACAGGTCACCGGCCGCCCCGTCGGAGGCGCCCAGCTTCTGCTCGCTGCGACCATCGAGACCACCCGAGGACCCGTAGTAGACGTACACGGAGCCGCTCTGCGAGCCCATGTCGTCATCGTAGTAGGCCCCCACGACCAGATCGTCGTAGCCGTCTCCGTCGAGGTCTCCGGCGCCTGCGATCGCGTAGCCGAACTCGTCCGATTCCGCGCCGTCGCTGGCGTTCAGCTTCTGCTCGCTGTCGCTGTCGATGCCGTCCGAGGAGCCGTGGTAGACATATGCCGAGCCGCTGTCCTCACCATCGTCGCCGTCGTGGTAGGCCCCGACGACCACGTCGTCGTAGACGTCTCCATCCAGGTCTCCGGCGCTGGACACCGCCACGCCGTACATGTCGCCGTACGCGCCGTCCGAGGCGGTCAGCTTCTGCTCGCTGCTGGCGACGACGCCGACCGCGGACCCGTAGTAGACGTACGCACACCCGGTCATCCCGCTGGCACCTTCGCCATGGTAGGCCCCCACGACGAGGTCGTCGTAGCCGTCCCCGTCCAGGTCTCCGGCACCTGAAACGCTCGAGCCGAAGTGGTTGTTGGTCTCGGCGTCGCTGGCAGTCAGCTTCTGCTCGCTCGAGATGTCGATGCCATCCGCAGCCCCGTAGTAGACGTAGACAGAGCCACTGTCCGCGCCGTCGTCGCCTGTCCCTGACCCCACGACCAGATCGTCGTAGCCGTCCCCATCGAGGTCTCCCGCGATCGACAGGGACTTTCCGAACCCATCACTCGCCTCGCCGTCCGACGCCGTGATCTTCTCCTCCACCCACTCGACCGGCGTGAGGGGTGGATCGACGGTCACGGGCCAGATCACCCCGGCGGTGCTCGCGAGCACACGAAGTCCGGCTCCGCTCTGCTCCATCCAGGTGTCCAGGTCCCTCCCCGCTGCATCCCAGGCCTTCAAGCCTCCATAGCGCCACAGGCCCCCAGCGCTGCCCTCCAGGATGGCACCGCCACCGTCCATGTCGATGGACAGGACGCGCCCCAGCTCGAGCGCCAGCCCCACGACGACCTGGGCGTCGCCCTCTCGGATCGTCCACCCTTGCTCGAGGCCCTCGGGTCCGCTGTTCCACCACGCGGTGCCGTCACCGACTGGGACCTCCACCCGGCTCCTACACAGATGTCGGGGATCTCGGCTCGATGCGCAATCTCCCGGGACGGGCGTCACGTCGCCGCGAGCCCGATCGCCGATCGAGACGGTGCGCAGGACCAGCTCGTCATCGCCGCGGCGGGCTCGTAGGCCCTCGGCGGAAAGCTCCGCCGCGAAGCCCTGCGAGAGGCGTGTCTCGAAGTGTCCGGGAGAGGTCTGCTCGAAGTGGCCGGGCTCGGCTGTTGCTGGCCAGCCTGGCTACCGCCTTGCGGACCTGGAGGGGGGCCGCGAGCGTGTACTCCGACCCGGCTTCGCGGTCGGTAACTGGCCCGCACGACAGCACGCCGAGCAAGAGGATGACTGCACGGTGGGTCACGTGAACTCCGGGGTAGCTTGGAACGGCCGAGACACGAGGGTCTGGATACCTCGCCGCTGGTCGTGGGCCTCGAGTGCTCATGGTCTCTCTGCTCCGGCTGGTGGATCTCGAACAGTGAATATCCCTCGGATACCGGGCCGGAGTAACCACGTCAGATCGACCAGCCGGGGCGACGGCACTGTCGATGCTGCCTAGGGCGCGCTGCTCCACAGCTCCTCGTCGTGACCTCCTGCGGTCTTGTTCCATCCTGCGGCCTCGAGGGCGGCCCTGGCCAGATCGACGCGCGTCCCCAGTTCCTTGGGGTGGAGCATGACCTGCGAGATGTCCTGGGACTCGAGGGCGGAGACGTCGGGGGCCGCGGGCTCCGCAGGATTCTCCAGAGGATCGAGGGCCCGCCAGGACGCGAGCCACGGCGCCTGCTCGCCGTTGGCCACCCCGTTGAAGTCCGGCGCCCATGGCGACGCAGCGCCATGGAAGGCCTGGTGGTAGAGCAGGTAGCGCGCCCGCGGGCGCGACCGGTTGATCTCTCCGGGCGGCATGGCCACCGGACCGGGCACCTCCAGCAGTACCTTGGATTCCACCTCGGCGTAGGCCCCGGGCAGCTCCACGGGCGCCGATGGAAGCAGGGGCTCTACCGGCGAGAGCAGCAGGAACTCGACCAGGATGAGCGGGGCAGCGGCCCACCCCCAGCGGTGGCGGCCGACCACCAAGGCCACGACCGGCGCTCCCAAGAACAGGCTGGCCGCCACCAGCCGGTATGGAAAGCGGACCATCTCGAGGCCCGGCAGCTCGTACCAGGGCCCTACACCCAGGGCCAGCAGCCAGCAGCCCGCGGCGCCGCCCGCTAGCCAGGGCTTCCATCGAGCACCCATGAGGAAGAGCACCAGCGCGATCCATCCCAGGTATCCCGTGGCCGCGAAGGGTTGAAGACCCGGCTGCACGCCAGGGGAGGGGACCTGCATCGAGGTTCCCATGGCTGCTCGAACGTCCAGCGGGAGGGGGGCTGCCTCCGGGAACGCAGTGCTGAACAGGTACCAGAGGGGCGCGGCCAGGAGCAGCCCACCCAGCGCCGAGATCGAGACGACGCGGTGCTCCCTGGCGCGCACCAAGGCCACCAGCAGGCCCGCCAGCCCCAGGTACCACGAGGACGCCACGACCAGCGCGAAGGCCAGCAGCGATGGGACGAAGCGGCGCCTGGCTACCAGCAGACCCCAGAGCGCGAGGGTCCACGCGTCGGTCCCTTCGACGATGCCCTCGACGGCGTAGCCGTGGAACATCGGTGCGCAGCCGAACAGGACCGCTCCGGCCACCGCTCCTGCGGGTTTCGCGTTCTCGGCTCGGAGCCAGGCGAAGGCCAGCAGCGGACCGGCGACGCGGGCCGCCAGCAAGGTCAGGTTGTAGGCCCAGGGTAGGGGCGTGCCCAGCGCCAACAGGGGCCAGGCTACCCAGCCGTGCAGGGGACTCGAGTAGTAGAACCCCATGCCGTCGGGCCAGGCCAGCTCGCTCGCCACCGTCGGGATGCTCGGTTGATGCGAGACGAACCACTGCAGGCCCCACACCGAGGGGTACAGATCGGTGTACGGGTGGCCGATAAGCTGCCCCTGCAGCAGGGCCGGAAGCGCCAGACCCACACCCCAGAGCAGGGCCAGCAGGCCCACCAGCGCCCAGCCCAGGCGCTCTCGACTCATTCGGCCTCGAGGCTGGCGATCCAGCGGGCCATGGCTTCGATCTCTTCGTCTTCCAGCTTCCCACTCCAAGGTTGCATGGCCGTGTTGGGTGCCCCGTTGCGGATGATGCGCGCGAGCCGCGCCCGGTCGTGGGTCGAGACGGCGAGGTCTGGGGGGGAGAGGGCTTCCGCCGCGGGACCGTCACCTCGAGCGTCCATGCCGTGGCAGTCTTGGCAGTGTTCGCGGAAGGCCAGCCGGCCTTCACGGAGCTCCGGGGGCAGGGCCTGTGCCATGGCTCGTTGGACCGGCTCGGGCAGCGTGGCTTCCTGGGGATCGGAGCCACAGGCTGCGAGCAGGATCAGGAACCACATGGAGAGCTCCGAGGGAGGGATGGCTAGGCCGTTATCTTGTTCCGGCCCAGGCTGGAGGATGAGCTGCTGGTGACCGCTGGAACGATCTGCCTGCTCGCGCTGCTGGTGGCCTGTCGAGAGCCCGTGGACAGCGGTCGAGACTCACACGGGCCGGACTCGCTGGTCGAAAGTGGTGACAGCCCAGTCGAGGACAGTGGCGACACGGGCGAGCCCGACACCGGGCCTTCGGGCCCAGGCGTGATCGTCCTCGCGGGTGGCGGCAGCGAGGGCGACGAGGGCGACGAAGATGCGTGGAGCGCCCGCCTGTACGGTGAACTGCTCTCGGTGGGCGACGTCACCGGAGACGACTTGGTTCGCGTGGCCGTGGTGTCGGCTCACGAGGAGTCGTCGTGGTTGCCGGAGTACTTCGAGTGGCTCGGAGCCGACGAAGCGTTCAACGTCGAGATTGGCAGCCCCCTCGCCGCGTCTGACGAGGCCCTCGACGACACCTTCGCCCACGTGGACGCCGTCTTCTTCAAGGGTGGGGACCAGGGTGCCTACTACGATCTGTGGAACGACTCCCACTTCGAGAGCGTCGTCCGCGCGGTGGTGGACGAGAGAGGGGGCGCCGTTGGAGGTACGTCCGCCGGGGCCATGTCCCTGTCGGCCTACGCGCTGGCCGGTGGGTTGGACCTCATCTCTCTGGACGTGCTCGAGGACGCCTGCACGTCCTGGCTCGACGACGACAGCGATGGTGGCTCGGGAATCCACGACGACTTCCTGGGCTTCGTCCCCGGTGTGCTGGTGGACACGCACTTCACCCAGCGTGGTCGGCTGGGCCGGCTGGCTGGGGCCATGGCGCGGGCTGTCGAGGACAACGACCTCGGCACGCTGCTGGGGGTCGGCATCGAGCAGGAGACGGGCCTGGTGATACGGGAAGCCAGGGCCGAGGTGGTCGGCGTGGGCGCGGTCAGCTTCCTCCAGCCCAGCACGGATGGCACGCTGCAGCGCGTCTGCGGTCGGCCTTTGGTGTACACCGACCTGCGCCTGGACAGGCTCACCGATGGCTGGGTCTTCGATCTCGAGGCTGGACGAGCTGACGAAAGCTCGGCCCCAGAGTCGGCCGAGGCGGTGTCCTGGGACGGTAGCTCCACGAGCAACGATGGTGAGTGGTACGCCTATGGTGACCTCACCATCCAGGAAGAGCGCTTTGCCTGGGTCGTGGAGCGCAGCCCGGAACCCTATGGCCTGCACCAAGGGCAGGAACCACCTCTGCTGCACGACGCCATGGGCATCCTGGACGCCCACGAGACCCAGGTCCGGGCGGTCGTGACCGAGGCTCTGTTCCGGGGCCTGCACGACCAGATCGGTGCCTCTGGATTCATGGTGGCCTATGGCTCCATGCTCGACCGGCCCGACGAGGATGCGGCACAGGTGCTCTTCCTCGACAACGACTGGGTGAGCGTCCAGCCCGAGGCCGCGTCCCTCGTCCTCGACAGCTCGCAGGTCGCCTGGCGCTCCTTGTCCCCGCAGCCTTCGCTCTATGACGAGGGAGACGGTAGCCTGCACGCTGCCGGCCTGGTTGGCCTGCGGTTGCACCTGCTGGCCGACAGTGACTCCGTGGGCCTGGTCTACGACGTGGAAGCTCGCGAGGTCGTCGAGCGCTGATCACCGCTGGGAATTGCCCTCCGGTGTCCCGCGCGGTACGTAACCAACGATTCGTCTACCGGTTGGGGCGGCTTTTCAGCCCCGCCACCCTGCAGCAGCTTTCCCCGTACGGAAGCAGATAGGAGTACCTCATGGCCGATGCTCTGGGCATGATTGAAACCAAGGGCTTTGTCGCGATGGTCGAGGCCTGCGATGCCATGGTCAAGGCCGCCCGTGTCGAGCTCGTTTCCTACGAGAAGATCGGCGGTGGCTACGTCACCGCCATCGTTCGCGGCGATGTCGCGGCCGTCAAGGCGGCCACCGAAGCCGGCGCCCGCCAGGCGCAGCGCGTCGGCGAGCTCGTCAGCGTGCACGTCATCCCGCGCCCTCACGAGAACATCGACGAAGTGTTGCCCCTGGGTCGCAAGCCCAAGCCCAAGAAGTAGGGGTCTGGGGCTCGTTTCCCTCGCGCTCCCTCGGGGGCGCTCCCTCCCGGTCCCCGCACCGATCCCGGAGGTGCCATGAAGCTGGGCAAGATCGTCGGCACGGTCGTGTCGACCCAAAAGGACGAGAAGGTCGAAGGCCTCAAGTTCTACCTGGTCCGCGACCTCACCCTCGACATGCAGGAAAAGGACTCCTTCATCGTCGCCGCCGACGCCATGGGCGCCGGTGTGGGCGAGGTGGTCCTGTACGCCACCGGCTCCAGCGCCCGCATGACCAAGATGACCGACAAGCGTCCCTGTGACGCCGTGGTCATGGCCATCGTGGACATCCTCGAGATCGGGGGCGAGACCCTGTACCTAAAGAACCCGGCGCCGGGTCAGGGCTGAACCCCAATCCCGGCGCGCCCTCCAACTAGGGGCTCGCCATGTTGCCGCGCGACCAGGTTTCCGAGATCGTCGAGCGCGTGTTGGCCCAGGTCCGCACGGGCAAGGCTCCACCCGCTTCTTCGGCTCCCCCGGCCCAGCCCAGGGGTGTCCTGCCGGACGTCACCCAGTGCTGCTCCGCTGCCCGCCAGGCACAGCAGGTGCTGGTGGCCCTCCCCATGGAGAAGCGCCGCGAGATCATCGCCAACATGCGCCGGCGTCTGACCGAGAACGTCGTGGATCTGTCCCGGCGTGCGGTCGAAGAGACCCGCATGGGGCGGGTCGAAGACAAGATCAAGAAGAACGTGCTGGCCATCAACCGCACGCCAGGCCCCGAGATCCTCGAGACCGTGGCGTATACGGGCGACGACGGGCTCACCCTTGTCGAGCGGGCTCCCTTCGGCGTCATCGGCAGCATCACCCCCACCACCAACGCCACCGAGACCCTCATCTGCAACGGCATCGGCTTCGTGGCCGGGGGCAACACGGGTGTCTTCAACTGCCACCCGCGCGCCAAGAACATCTCGGCCTACACGGTCGACATCATGAACCGCGCCAGCATGGAGGTCGGAGGCCCCGACAACCTCATGTGCTGTGTCGAGACCCCCACCATCGCCTCGGCCCAAGAGCTCATGAAGCACCCCGGGGTCAACCTGCTGGTCGTCACGGGCGGTCCTGGCGTGGTCCGCGTGGCAATGAACTCCGGCAAGAAGGTCGTCGCGGCGGGTCCGGGCAACCCGCCGGTCGTGGTGGACGAAACCGCCGACATCGGCCAGGCCGCCCGCGGCATCATCGCCGGTGCGTCCATGGACAACAACCTCATCTGCATCGACGAAAAAGAAGTGTTCGTGGTCGATGCGGTCGCCGATCAGCTCATGGAGACCATGCAGCACTGCGGCGCGGTCCAGCTGCGCAACTACCAGATCACCCGCTGCGAGAAGCTGGTGGTCCAGGCCGACAAGCGGCACCCCGTGGGCGAATGGGTCGGCCAGGACGCCGCCAAGATCCTACGCCACATCGACGTGCCCTTCACCGGCGATCCCCGCCTGGTCTTCGCCGAGGTGCCCTTCGACCACAGCTTCGTGCAAGGTGAGCTGCTCATGCCGGTCATCGGCATCGTGCGCTGCCGCGACGTGCACGAAGCCATCGACCTGGCCATCGAAGCCGAGCAGGGCAACCGCCACACCGCCGGCATGTACTCCAAGAACATCGACATGCTGCACCGCATGGCCCGCGCTTGCGACTGCTCCATCTTCGTCAAGAACGCCCCCCACTACGCAGGCCTGGGCTTCGGCGGCGAGGGCTATACGTCATTCACCATCGCAAGCCCCACCGGCGAAGGCGTCACTCACGCAGGGCACTTCACCCGCGTGCGACGCTGCACCCTGTCGGGGCACTTCCGTATCGTCTAGAACCAGAGAGGTTCCGTGATCGAGGCCCTGGCCCTCATCGAGTTGGACAGCGTGGCCCGTGGGCTGCGCGCGGTCGATGCGCTGGTCAAGCGGGCCCCGGTCACCATCCACGAGGCCAACCTCGTCGAACCCGGCAAGTTCCTCATCCTGTTTTCGGGCGACGTTGCCAACGTCCAGGAGAGCTACCGCGCGGCGTGCGATGTTGCCTCTGACCGCTTGGTCGAGCGCATGTTGCTGCCGGTGGTCCACCCCGGGCTCACCCGGGGCCTGATGGGCATCACCGACCTCGAAGACCCCGACTGCGTGGGTGTGGTCGAGGGCCGCTTCGTGGCGGGGGTGCTCGAGGCCTGCGACCGCTCTCTCAAGGACGCTGACGTGAAGCTCTGCGGCATCCGGGTAGCGGGTGCACTGGGCGGCAAGGCCTACTACGTGGTCCGTGGTGTCCAGCACGATGTCGAAGCGGCCCTCGCAGCCGGTGAGCGGGTGCTCTCCAAGCGCGGTACGCTCTTCGCCATCGAGCGCATCGCCCGCCCCCACGCCGAGTTCTTGGCGTGGCTGCTGCGCCCGCCCCCCTTCAATCCAGGAGGCATGTGATGCAGCTCGCCAAGGTCATCGGTACCGTGGTTTGCTCACGCAAGTACGAGACGCTCGTTGGGATTCGCCTGTTGGTCATCCAGCCCCACGATCACAGCGGTCAGCCTGACGGCCCTCCGGTGGTGGCCGCCGATCCGCTGCAGGCCGGTCCGGGTGACACCGTCCAGTGGGTCACCGGCAAGGAAGCGGGCATGGGCCTACCAAACAAGTTCGCCCCGGTCGATGTGGGGATCGTGTCCATCGTCGATCACTACTGGGCCGACGAGAGGTACCTCGAATGATCCTCTGTCGCGTCATCGGCAACTCCATCAGCACCGTCAAGCACCCCCAGTTCGACGGCTATGCCGTCATGGTCGTCCAACCAGTCGACGTGCACGGCAAGGCCATGGGCCGCAGCTTCCTGTCGGTGGACTCTGTCCAGGCTGGCGTCGGCGACCTGGTCCTCTGCGCTCGCGAGGGCAACACCGCTCGTCAGATCCTGGCCAAGCCGTCCATGGCCGAGGAGCCCCACCATTCCGTCATCCTCGCCATCGTGGACGAGGTCGAGATCGGGGGCGAGACCACCCTGACCGGGCCTGGACGATAGCCATGGAAGAGCAGCTCCGGCGCGACCTGGTCCGCTACGCTCGCGCGGTTCACGCCGCAGGCTGGGTGGCGAACCACGACGGCAACCTCAGCGTGAGGCTGGGTGACGACCGTTATCTCTGCACCCCCACCGCCGTGTCCAAGGCCGACGTCACTGCTGAGTCGCTCATCGTGGTTGACGGCCAGGGTCGCCGTGTGCTGGGCACCCGCAAGCCCTTCTCGGAGATGAAGCTCCACCTCGCGGCCTACCGGGCCCGCCCCAAGGTCACCGCAGTTATCCACGCCCACCCCCCCACCGCCACGGGCTTCGCGGTGGCAGGCCTCGAGCTTGGCGAACCCTTCATGCCCGAGCCCGTCGTCTCCCTGGGTGCGCGTGTTCCCACGGTGCCCTACGCCTTCCCGGGTTCGGACGACGAACAGCGCGGCGTACAGGCGGCCTTGCGCCACGGTGACGCCATGTTGCTCGCAAACCACGGCGTGTTGGCGGCTGGGCCCAACCTCGAGACCGCCTACCTACGCCTAGAGCTGGTCGAGCATCTCTGCAAGATCGCGCTGGTAGCGCGCCAACTGGGTGGCGCTCGGCCCATTCCGGGCTCCGATGTGGGGGTCCTGCTCGACAAACGCTCGAAGGCCGGGCTTGGCCCTCGGTCCGAAGGCGTCGTGGGTCCCACGGGGCCCGCCCCCTCTGCCGCCAGCGTGCAGCCCGGCGGCGCGGCGCGCCTGGTCGAAGACGCGCTCAGGCGGTTCCAGGGCTAGCCGCTACCGTGCCGTGCAGACGTTCTCGAGCTTGGCGACCGTGCCGGTGCCGATGCCGGTGACGCGGGTGAGGTCATGGCAGCTGGCGAACCGACCGTTCCGATCCCGGTCGGCCATGATGGCCGCGGCCTTGGAAGGCCCAATACCGGGCATGGAATCGAGCATCTGTATCGAGGCGGTGTTGATCTCGATGCGATTGGCCGCTGGTGCGGCTGCCTGCTGGGAGGCGGTAGTGCCGGACGAGGTAGGTGTTGCCGTCGACCCACCAGCCGTGCACAGGGGCTCGATCTTGGCGGCGGTGCCCGGGCCGATTCCGGTGACCCGCTGCAGATCGGCGCAGCTCGAGAACGGCCCGTTCTGGTCTCGGTCCGCCACGATGGCGGCGGCCTTGCTCACGCCGATACCAGGTAAGGCGTCGAGCATCGCGGAGGTGGCGGTGTTGATGTCGATGAGGTTGGCTGCGGGGGCGACCGGCTGTGTTTGCGTGGCCGGGGCTACGGGATCGGGCGTGTCGGGAGCCGGCTCGATGGTCAGACCCAGGTCGTCCGAGCCGGTGGCGGCGTAGGCGTCCGCGGATGGGTCGTAGTCGGCGTTGGTGGAAGCCACGGCACCATCGACCGTGACCAGTGGGAGCAAGCGCGACATCGTGGCCGCTCCGATGCCTGGGACGTTGTCCAGCTCGTTCGGATCGGAAAACCCCCCGTGGCAGGTGCGGTACTCG
>CAZVHW010000225.1:0-11106 GCA_964626835.1 uncultured Enterobacterales bacterium | reverse complement strand
ACGACGCCAACTCCGACGTTCACCCAGGCGCCGCGGAGACCTGGTACGACGGCGTGGACAGCGACTGCGACGGCGCCGACGACTACGACCAGGATGCCGACGGCCACCGATCCGACGAATACGGCGGGACCGACTGCGACGACACCGACCCTGCGGTCAACCCAGACGCGCAGGAGACCTGGTACGACGGCGTGGACAGCGACTGCGACGAGGCCGACGACTACGACCAGGACGGCGACGGCTTCGGCGTGGACGACGACTGCGACGATACCGATGCCAGCATCTGGCCTGGCAACGGTGAGTACGACGAGGACTGCAACCCGGTCGAGGACGACACGGGCGATCCCCCGGACGACACCGGCGAGCCGCAGGACGACACCGGCGAGCCGGAGAGCCCCGACGACACGGGCCCGTTCTCGGATGACGACGGCTTCTTCAAGGGTGGCGGCGGCTGCAACTGCGGCAGCACCACCCCGACCCGCAGCGCGGGCCTGATCTGGCTGCTCGCTGGACTCGCCCTGGTGTGGCGCCGCCGATCGTCGGAGAGCTAGCGCCAGACAGGCTCCCCGCGCCCCGAGACGGCACCCGCGGCTCACCCCTCACGCGGATACGCCACGGCGACCAGAGGCGCTTTGTTCGCCCACTCTCACGGAGATTGGCGCGGAGGCCTGTTGACACGCCAAGGGGTGGTGGTGGAACTTGACCGAACCATGTACGCCAAGCCCCTCCTCCGCATCTTCTCCACCACGCTCACGGTCTCCCTCTTCGGAGCGGCCGGTTGGCTGGCGGTCTCGCCCGTCGACGGGGCCAGCCAACGGGAGGTCGAAGTCATCGCCCAGCCTCCTCCGGCTTGGCTACCCCCTGCGTGGCACCCCGGAACCACGGAGCTGTGGGCCCTCGAGCAGATGCAGGAACCCAGCACCGACCACGCTCCTCGGCTGCGTTCATCTTCGGCCTACGTCTTCGACATCGAGCGAGGCTTGACCCTGCTGGACAAGAACGCGGACTACATCCAGCCCGTGGCCTCCCTGACCAAGCTGGTCTCGGCCCTGGCCCTGGTCTCCACCGAGCACGACCTCGACCGGCAGATCTGCATCGGGCCCGAGCACTATCCCACCCGCAACGGCGCCTGGAGCAAGCTGTCCACCGGTGACTGCATCCAGGGATGGGACGCCCTGGGGGCCGCCCTGGTCTCCTCGGACAACCGAGGCGCCTTCGCGCTGCACAGTGCCACGGAGCTCAATCTGGACACCTTCATCGGGCGCATGAACGAGGTCAGCATCGAGCTGGGCATGGACATGTCCTCCTGGACGGATCCCTCGGGCCTCGAGGACGAAAACCTGAGCACGGCGCGCGACGTCGCCCGGGCCACCCTGGCGGTGGCCACCCACCCCGTGCTCTCCACCGTCTCGGCCTCCCCACACTGGGACCTGAACTACGACCGGCGGCCCTCGCGTCGCCGCTTCAGCACCAATCGCCTGGCGGGTCGCACGGACCTCCAGATCGAGGCAGTGAAGACCGGCTACACCGACACGGCTCGGTACTGCTACACAACCGCCCTGCGCACCCGCTCGGGTCGGCGCGTGGTCGTCACGCTGCTGGGAGCCAACCGCGACCGCGACCGCTACCGTGACGTGGCCACCATCCTGCGCTGGTTGGATGGTCTCGAGGCCTGAACGAGCGACGCAGGCCTGCCACCCGAGCGCCCAGGGCAAAACACCACACACCGACCAGGGGACCTCGTCCTCCTGATGCTCTGGGAACGGTCACCCGTTAGGGTCCTCCTGACACGCCCTCGGCAAAGGCCCGCAGGATCGCACCATGACCCACAAAGACAAGCTTCTCGATGTCCCCGTCGAAGTCCTCTCGTTGGCCTCCGACCCTCCCATCATTCGCGCGGGACGGGTCACCTGCCGCGACGAAGCCACCTGCGACGTCATGCTCGACGACGACGACCATGGCTTCGCCGAAGGCATGAAGGTCATCGTGGACGCTGGCGACGCAGCCGAGCTGCGCGTGGTGGGCACGGTGGGCCTGGTCCAGGAGAACCTGCTCCACGTGGAGTCCCGCACCGTGGTCCGACGCGACAACCGCATCTTCCCACGCATGTACGGAGGCATCCGACTCCGCTACCAAGTGGTGGGTGAGGGCGCTGGCCAGGCCTGGATCGAACAGGGCTTGGCGCCGGACGGCACCTGGCTCGAGCCCGATCCGTTCATGGACTTCTCGGGTTCGGGGCTCAAGTTCGAAGACGGCGAGACCTGCCACGCGGGTGACACGCTCCTGCTCGAGCTGCGCATCCCCCCGGAGGACGGTTGGTACCGCGCCACCGCGTCCGTGGTGCGCATCTTCCCAATCGCCGCCGAGGACATCGAGGTGGCCGAGCGCGAACCCGGCTCGCCCCCACCCACCCACCCGATCGCCGTGCACTTCCTGGTGCTGCCCCCCGAAGCGGTAGAGGCCCTCATGGCCTTCACCCTGCGCGTCCAGGACGCCCTGATCTAGCCCGGGCTACAGATACCGCAGCCACCACCACCGGCGCGCGGCCTTGAGCCGACCCCAAGCCTGGCACAGCGGGTAGAGCAACACGAGCAACACGAGCCAGCCCGCGTAGATCCGAACCAGCGACGGCTCGGGTGTACCGTCGGCTCCAGGGTTCAGGTGAAACCAGATGCCGGAGGCCACGTGGATGATGGGGATGTGCAGCAGGTAGAAGAACATGGGGACCCGCCCGAAGATCAGAACCGGGGCGGCCAGGCGCCCGCGCCAGCGCTCCAGCACCGGGAACAACATCAGCGCCGGGCCGATCGTCATGAGCAGGTACTGCAGCGAGGGTGGGTACTTGCTGCAGTTCAACAGGGCCAGGACGGTGAACACGGGTCCACGATCGCTGGAGATCCAGGGGCTCGGTTCACCGTAGCCGTGCAGCGCGCGAAGCAACACGAAGGCAAGGACGAAGCCCGCCCCGAGCACGAGCGCTCGACGACCCCTCACGCCGTCAGGCCCCACCAGCCACGATGCAGAGGCCCAGCCCAGGGCCATCAACCCCAGCCAGGGTAGCGCCGAGTAGGAGATCCCAACGGGAAAGGTACCGATCTCGAAGGAGTAGGGTGAGAAGGCCAGCCCCCACGGGATGGCCAGCGCGCCGAGATCGGCCGGGCGTACACCCGCCAACAGGTCGTGGCCGAGGGTCAGCACGACCCCCACCACGAGAGGCGCGAAGCGGTGCAGCCGCACCAGCAGACCCAAGCCCACCATGGAGGCCCCGAGCGCCCAGATGACCAGCAGTGAGAGCCGGTCGTAGGTCAGCTGCCAGCTGAAGTTCACCACGGTGACCTCGAGCACGATCAGCCACAGCCCTCGGGTGATCAGGAACCGGCCGGCGCGCTCTGGACCAACCTTCCGCGCCCACAGCGCGGCGGACAGTCCCGCCAACGCAACGAACACCGGGGCGCAGAAGTGGGTGAGCCAGCGTGTCGTGAACAGCGCGAACGTGGTGGTCGCCAGATCCGTAGGGTTGCCCAATCGTCCCAGGAAAGCTCGACAGTGGTCCAGCGCCATCAGGATCATCACCACGCCCCGCAGCAGATCGATGGAGCCAACGCGCTGCGAGTGGGTGGAGGAGGGCATCGACGCGCTGTAACGTTACGCGCAAGTGCAGGAGGCTGCATGCCCCACTGCCCGAACCCGGAATGCCGTCACAGACTGCGCACCGGCAAGCCCGCCGAGTACCAACCAGGGATGGACAACTGCGCCGACTGCGGAAGCGAGCTGGCGGCGGGGGGGCCCCCCCGGCCGACGCGCGGCCCGTCCCTCGGCTGGCCCAAGCCCCTGGTGCAGCGGCTGGTCACCACCGCGCTGGTGCTGCTGCTCGTATGGATGGCCAGCTACCTGCCCCACCCCTTGCTCGATCCGGAAGCCCTGGATGTCTTGGGCGCTCAGGGAGTGGTCGCAAGCCCCATGGTCCTCGGGCTCCGACCGCTGATAGCCGCCTTCATCCTGGTCGAGTTGGGGGCGCTGGCCTATCCCGGGACGCGCCAGCGCAGGCGAACCGATCCCTCGCTGAGGACCCGGCTGTGGCTGCTGGCCGCACTCCTGGGCATCGGCATCGCCTGGCTGCAGGGCATCTCCCTGGCGCTCACGCTCGAGATGATGAACGGATACCACGGCTGGTCGGCCTGGGGCACGGACATCGTCCCGAACCCGGGTGGTTCTTCAGGCTCTCCAACGCGGCCCTGGTGGCAATCGGCACCGGCGCACTGGCGGTGGTGGCCCGTTGGCTGGACCGGCGCGGGCTGGGACCGGGAATGGCAGCCCTGCTGCTGCTCGAGGCCCTGAGGGTCACCGCGCAGGGCCTCTACCAGCACGGACAGCAGGTGTTCGTTGGGAGCGTCGCCCCCTTCCACGCGGTCCTCGCCGTCATCTTCCTGGCCGTGACGTTGGCGGCCGTGCACTGGGCGTTGGGACGCCGCCCCGGCATCGCGGGGTCCATGCCCGCGGTCCTGCCCACGTCGGGCTTGCAGCCCCTCGAGCTCCCCCTGGCCATCCTGGGGTCCATCTACGCCTTCACCCCCTTCGCAGGCGGAACCCTGGACGGGCTGGTGGAGGTCCTCACCCCCGGCACCTCGGGCTGGCTGTTGTTCGCCTGTCTGGGCGTGCTTCTCACCGTCCCGCTTTCCTCGCTCTTCTTCTACTGGCGCCGGCGCCGGTGGTGGACCGGTCCCGAGCGCGGCCGCTGGCTGGCGATGCAGGCCCTGACCACGGCCGCCATCCTGGGCATCGTGTTCCTCGAAAATCGGGGCTACGCCCTCTTCCCCCACCTCCTCGTTGGAGGCGCCGTCACCTGGATCGTGCTGGTGGCCCTGCTCGGCGACGGCTGGACCGAGATCCGGGCCTGGCGGAGTTCACCCGCCGGAGCGCTCTCGGTCCTGACCGAACACCAGGACGTCGCGGACGCCCTGGAAGATCTCGAGGCCCGCAGACGAGAAGATCCCGACGGGTACTACGCGCTCGCCGGTCTTCGGTACCGCTCCCTCTGCTACTTCTTCGGCCCCTACGTACCACTACGGATCCTCGGCGCCCCCACCACCCACTCTCGGTTGGTGGAAGCATGACGCCTCTCATCTCCATGGCCTTGCTGGCGACGCTCTCGACCGCGCTGCACGCGCAGGAGGACAGCTCAGTCCAACTCGCGACGGAGCGCCGTGCCACCTTCCCCTCGTCGGTCCTACCTCACTGCCTCTACGGCTTCGATCCTCACGATCCGGCCATCCAGCCCTGGCCCAAGGGCCCGGTCCCGGACGGCTACCGCCTGACCTCAATCTCCAAGCTGCACCTCCTGGCCCAGCTTGGCTTCGAAAAGGACGACCTGGTGATCACCATCAACGGCTTCGCCCTCGGAACGGCCGAGCGCCACTTCCTGGCCCGCCGAGGCATCCAGGACGCCCAGACCTGCCGTTGGGAGATCCGGCGTGGGGAAACGGCCCTCTCGGTCGAAGCCACCATCCAGCCCGGCCCCGAGCCAACGCTCGTACTCGAGCGCAACAAGGACGGCGAGGCCGTCGAGCTGTCCCGCGAAGCCGTCTGGGGGCGCCTGTCCAACCCCTACGCCTTCGGCCGCTACCCCTCGGCGATGGCCATGTCCGCCGACGACGGCGTCTACGCCATCGACAAGGGCCTGGTGGCCCTGATGCGCGACCTGGACTTCGAGCCCCTGGACCATCACCACGACATCGCCGGCGTAGCGCTGCGAGGTGGCCGCGACGTCCTGGACGGCCTCGAGCTCATGCTCACCCAGAAGAAAGTCCGCTGGAACTACAGCCGACGGGGGGAGCTGCGCGTCCGGACCTTCGTCCTGCGCGGCGACGTCGTCCAGAACGTCGAAGACGCCGAAGCTACCGCCGACTAGCCTACGGCACCTCGAACTCGAAGAGCTCCCCGTACTCCCTGCCCAGCGCCAGGGTGAGCTGGCCCCCACCCAGGTCGTAGACCGCCGACCACTGGGTGTGGGAGAGCTGCACGCGCTCGAGCAGGCCCATCGCTTCCTCGACGCTCAGGGAACCGCCGCCTCCCCCCAGGTTGGCGCGGACCGTCTCGTACCGGTCGCGACCCTGGTCGGGCTTCATGTCCTTGGACATGCAGAAGTTGGTCGCCGCGTTCCAGGGTCCCTCGTTCCAGAGCACGGCCATTTGTCCGTCCACCCACTCCACGACCGCCGAACGCCCCTCGGCGTCCGCCACCAGGAAGTGCACGTGGGGACCGGGGCTGAACTTGACGTTGTGCTCTCGCCATATGGCGACGGCCTCCCCTGCGGTCCGGGCGCCGTCGAGCGCCAGGCGGATGGCCGCCAGCTGGTGCACGGTGGGCTTGCCCTCGTCAAAGGGCGGCTCCGAGCGCGGGACCTTGGCCATACCCACCGCCAGGCCGTGCTCGTTCATGCCGTCGAATGGCAGCAGGGGGGTGACCAGCAGGCGGAAGCGCTGGTCGGCACTCAGGGGTCGTTCGAAGTCTCCCGGCTCGAAGCCCAGGTAGGTCAGGTCCACGATGCTGATGGAGGCATAGGCACCCGGCGCGTCGGTGCGCAGCACCAGCGCGGGGCTGTGGTGCCAGTCGAAGTTGCGACCGAACAACCCGGCCTCGCCCCCCTCGTGGGCCACGAACAGGGTGCAAGACGGGCTGTCCGTCTCGCCACCCATCAGACCGTACGCGGTCATCATGCGGTCGTAGTCGGTGGGCAACCAGCCATAGCCCCCCTGCCAGTCCATGGTCACCAGAGGGTAGTCGTCAAGCACCTCGAAGCTGTCGAGGGTGACCAACACGCCCCGCACCGCCACGCCGACCCACAGGGCCAGCAGCGCCCCGAGCAGGAGGACGAAGAGCAGGAAGCGGCGGAGGAACCGAGCGCGGGCCATGGCGGGCTCTCAACGAGGGACACCCCAGCCTAACGAGCCCTCACCCGAGCGGATCGAGCCGCAGGCGGATCGGCTGCACGACCAGGGTGGAGTCCCGCTTCAGGTACTCCTCGGTGACCACCAGCGAGCCGCTCTCGATGTGGGTGACCTTGCCCCAGCGGTTGCCCACGTAGGTGCCCAGCTCCACCACGTGGCCGCCCCCGTCGGGATCCTCGAGCAGGGCGCGGGGGCCGACTCGATCGCAGGCGCTCGGCCAGGCGCGTCCGACCGCCCCTGATCACAGCCCATGACCAGGGCCAGCAGGCCCACCACGATGCCGGAATGACTCGTGCCCATGCTCACACCTCCTGTACCCGCCAACCCAGGCTACGACGGATCGGTCGTCCGCTTGGGTCAGGTCCTGTCTCGGCTCGTCAACGACGGACGGTCGCCAGTCGGGCTGTTAAAATCACAAAAATCCAAGCCGCGGAGCCCTCATGCGCCTCCCCTCTGCCCTTCCCCTCGTTCTCCTCGCCGTCGGACTGGCGGCCTGCCCCAACGACCCCGAGAACGAGACGGACGAGCCCGAGGAAACCGAGCCGCCGCTGGATACCACGGACTCCGTGCCCCCGGAGGGGGATCCCTGCGGAGAGCTGGGCATGGACACGCGTGAGTTCATCGACGCCGAAGAAAACGACGCCCTGTACGCCACGGCGGCGGACTTCACCGTGCCCACCCGCGGCGGCGACTGGACCCTGAGCGAAGCCTGGACCGGCTGCGACAGCTACCTGCTGATCCAGGACAACCCCAGCCAGGCCCAGGGCTGGCCCACCGACCTGTGGGCCCGCGACGTAGGGGCCCTGTTCGACGATCTGCCCCGCAACACCCAGCTGCTCTTCATGAGCACGGGCACCTCCACCGACGCCATCAACGGCTCCCTGGACGGGCTCGAGGCCGAGGTGAACGACGTGCTGGCCGACATGACGGAAGACGACCGCGCCTGGTGGGAGGGCCGGGTCCACTACGTCACCCAGCGGGCCCAGATCATCTCCGGCTGGGTGGGCGACGTCATGTCCAATCCGGGCTGGGGGGTGGGCATCGACCGCTTGCAGCGCATCCGGTACGTCGGCTCCTACGCCGACCCCACCCGCTACTACGACGCCGATGGCTGGTTCGAGCCCAACCTCTCCATGGCGGCCAACGAGGCCACCCACTACAACTTCGAGGCCGAGCGCGAAGCCACCCTCGAAGCCGACGACGCCCTGTTGGTTCCGATCTTCGAGGGCGACCGGGTCGCGGGCAGCGTCTACGCCACCGTCGAACTGCCCGATGCCGACACCATCGCCAGCTACGACACCCTGAAGATCGACTGCTACATGGGCTGCGAGGGCGACGGCGAGTACGGCGACTGCCCTGCCTGGGACTACATGGCCTACCTCTACCTCTGCGACATGCCGGCCGACGGCGAGAACCCCTACGCCGACACCGCCTGTCAGCCCGCGGTCGGCGAGATCATGGGCCTCTGCTACGAGGACGGCGCGGCCACCGCCACCGAGTGCACCGCGACGGAAGACTGTGGCAAGGACAGCGAGGTCACCTACGAGTGTCAAGGCTACGCCGAGGCCATCGCGGCCGACACCATCGAGGGCTCGTGCACCGATCCCCTGGGGGACACCACGAGCGGCACCTACACCTGCAACGAGGGCGGCGACGGCTACGACGACCTGGACTGCTCTGGCTGCAGCACGGAGCTGGGCCGCTGGATCACCACCTACCACCGCGAGGGTCGCTGGGTTCACGACGTCAGCGGCCTGCTGCCCCTGTTGCAGGAAGGCGGCAGCCAGGAGCTCCGCTTCAACACCTCGGGCCCCTACGAGATGGACGTGAGCCTGCGCTTCTCGAACAGCGGCAAGGAGACCCGCGCCGAAGAGCTGGTGCACCTGTACTCGGGCTGCGACCTGACGGGCGTTTGCAACGACAGCTACACCGAACCGGTGGTGGTCGAGATCCCAACGGACGCCGTCAAGGTCAACCTGGCCACCGTCATCACCGGACACGGCATGGCCGATCCGGGCAACTGCGCCGAGTTCTGCGACCTGGACCACATCTTCACGGTCAACGACGGCACTGACGACGCCGTGGTCGTCGACTTCCCCGACGCCGGCAGCACCTACGGCTGCCAGGAGCAGATCGCCGAGGGAACCATCCCGAACCAGTACGGCACCTGGTGGTACGGCCGAGGCGGCTGGTGCCCGGGCAAGGACGTCCCCGTCGACATGCACGACATCACCGACCAGCTCACCCTGGGCGCTGAAAACACCATCGCCTACCGGGTCGAGCGCAACGGCTCGGACTACCAGTCCAGCGGCTCGTGGGCGCACACCATCGTCAACGCATGGCTGGTGATCGAGCGCTGACCCTCAGACCGACAAGGCCAGCGCCGCCCGCTGCAGCTTGCTCCGAGCCTCGGCCACCAGCGGTTCCATGCCGGGCTTGCCGACCACGGCGAACATGGCCTCGGGATCCACGAGGGCCACCACCACGTCCTCGCCGTCCTGACGCACGACCACGTTGCAGGGCAACAGCAGCCCGACGTCAGGCTCGGCTTGCAGGGCCTGGTGGGCAAGCGATGGGTTGCAGGCCCCCAGGATGCGGTATCGGGGGTGATCCACCCCCAGCTTCTTCTTCAGGGTGGCCTCGACGTCGATCTCGGTCAGGACACCGAAGCCCTCCACCTTCAAGGCGGCGGTGACCCGCTCGAGGGCCTGGTCGAAGTCGCCGCCGAACCCACCCATGACCCGGCACCCTGGCCTCGACTCCTGAAGTCACCGCAACCGCGGCGTTGCCACGATACAATGCGGCCGCACTCCCCGGCTCGACGTTGGCGGACTCGCGCCCCTACCGCCATCCCGCTCGTAGTCCGAGGATCACCCGCGAAGCCCCCATGCCCCGTCTCATCCTGCCTCTGCTCGCCATTCCCTTGGTGCTCGCCGGCCTGCTGGTGCCCGACGTTGCTCGAGCCAGCTGCTACGCGACCACGGTCATCGACGACGTGCTCACCTGCTCGGATGCCATCTCGGGTGTGGTCACGGGCGGCTCCGTCAGCCAGCTGGGGGGTGCGGGACTCAACTCGTACCAATGCGGCACGCCCTACGCTCCGCTGTCCCAGGACGCTGGCGAAGACATCTACGAGTTCACCTGCCAGCGCACCGGCTCGGTCACGCTGGACGTCACCGGCATGGACTGTGACCTGGACATCTACATCCTGAACTCGAGCTGCGATCCCTACAGCGGTTGCGAAGCCGGTTCCACCGAAGCCGAGTCCAGCAACGACTCGGTCACCTTCACCTGCACGGCCACCTACACCTACTACATCGTCATCGAAGCCTACGGACACTCAGTGGGCGCAGGATACAGCGGCTACTGCGGCTCGGGCACCGGACACTACACCTTGAGCTTCGACATCAGCGCCGGCACCGGCTGCCCCGAGGACTGCGACAACGGCGCCGACGACGACTTCGACGGCGACGTGGACTGCAACGACGCAGACTGCGTCGGCGACCCTGCCTGCTGCGACATGGACGGCGACGGCTACGACGAAGACTCCACCGACTGCGGCGGCAGCGACTGCGACGACACGGACCCCACCATCTACCCCTTCGCCCCAGAGGTCCCCTACGACGGTGTGGACCAGGACTGCGACGGCCGGGACCTGACCGACGTGGACGGCGACGGCTTCGACGCCGTCGTGGCGGGCGGCACCGACTGTGACGACAACGACAGCAGCATCCACGTCGGGGCACCCGAGTCCGCCGACGGCGCCGACGACGACTGCGACGGCACCGTGGACGAAGGCACCGAGTGGTACGACGACGACGGCGACGGCTACGCCGAATCCGGCGGCGACTGCGACGACGGAAACCCCTACGCCAGCCCCGCCGAGACCGAGACCTGCGACGGCCTGGACGAAGACTGCGACGGCATCGTCGACAACGGCACCGAATGCTACGACGACGACGGCGACGGCTACTCCGAAGACGACGGCGACTGCAACGACTCCGACCCATCTGTGTCCCCAGGCGCCACCGAGCAGGAGAACAACGGCATCGACGACGACTGCGACGGCGTGGTGGACTACGGTGGGGGTGACAACGACAGCGACGGCTACAACATCGACGGTGGCGACTGTGACGACGCCGATGCCGACACCTACCCG
>CAZVHW010000224.1:5876-11117 GCA_964626835.1 uncultured Enterobacterales bacterium | reverse complement strand
CCAGAACGACATCCTCAAGGAGTTCATGGTCCGCAACACCTACATCTACCCGCCTGGCCCGTCGATGCGGATCATCGCCGACATCTTCGAGTACGCCAGCCAGGAGATGCCCCGCTTCAACTCCATCAGCATCTCGGGCTACCACATGCAGGAAGCGGGAGCCACGGCCGACATCGAGCTGGCCTACACCCTGGCCGATGGGCTCGACTACGTCCAGACCGGAATCCGCGCCGGCCTGGGGGTCGATGCCTTCGCTCCCCGTTTCTCCTTCTTCTTCGGTATCTCCATGAACTACTTCATGGAGGTGGCCAAGCTGCGCGCCGCTCGGCTGTTGTGGCACAAGCTGCTGTCGGGCTTCGACCCGAAGAACCCCGGGTCCACCATGCTCCGCACCCACTGCCAGACCTCCGGTTGGTCGCTGACGGCCCAGGATCCATTCAACAACGTGGCCCGTACCTGCGTCGAGGCCATGGCGGCGGCCCACGGCCACACTCAGTCTCTGCACACCAACAGCCTGGACGAAGCGCTGGCCCTGCCCTCGGAGTTCGCCGCTCGCATCGCCCGCAACACCCAGCTGTACCTGCAGCAGGAGACCGGCAGCTGCCGCACCGTGGACCCGTGGGGTGGTAGCTACTTCGTAGAGCGGCTCACCCACGATCTCGCCTCGAGGGCATGGGAGCACATCGTCGAGGTGCAGGACCTGGGCGGCATGACTCGCGCCATCGAGACCGGCCTCCCCAAGCTGCGCATCGAAGAAGCCTCGGCCCGCACCCAGGCTCGCATCGACGCGGGCAGGCAGACCATCGTGGGCCTGAACCGCTACGGAGTCGACGAGGAGCCGGAGATCGACATCCGCCAGGTGGACAACACGGCCGTGCGCACGGCCCAGATCGAGCGCCTGCGGCGGCTGCGAGCCGAGCGTGACGACGAGGGTGTGCGACAGCGCCTCGAGGCCCTGCGCAACGCCGCCGACCGTGGCGAGGGCAACCTGCTGGCTCTGTCCGTGCAGGCTATCCGGGCGCAGGCCACGGTTGGAGAGATCTCGGAAGCCCTGGTCCAGGTCTACGGGCGCCATCAGGCGGCGCCCAAGCTCGTACACAATGTCTACAGCACGGAGGCCGGCGTGGAACGCGGTGACATCCAACTCGTGAGATCCCTGGCCGACCGCTTCGAGCAGATCGAGGGCCGTCGTCCCAGGCTGTTGGTGGCCAAGATGGGTCAGGACGGCCACGATCGCGGCCAGAAGGTCGTAGCCACGGCGTTCGCCGATCTCGGCTTCGACGTGGACGTGGGTCCTCTGTTCCAGACCCCCGAAGAGACGGCGCGGCAGGCGGTCGAGAACGACGTGCACGTCGTCGGTGCCAGCTCGTTGGCGGCGGGTCACCTCACCCTGGTCCCCGCGCTGCGCCGGCAGCTGGACCAGCTGGGCCGGCCCGACATCCTGGTGGTAGCCGGTGGGGTCATCCCTCCCAACGACCACAAGGCTCTGTACGACGCCGGAGCCGCGGCCATCTTCGGGCCGGGTACCGTCATTCCCGACGCAGCCAAGGCCCTGCTGGAGCAGCTGCTCGAGCAGATCGAGGGCGAGAGCTGAGCGCTAGCCTGGCGCGAGGACGAAGGGATACGAGAGCTCGAAGTCCACGATGTCCGCGGGGAACGCCCAGCGGGACATGGACGTCACGATGCACCGCTCGAGCTGGGCGTCGTCCGTCGTGTTCTCCAGGACATAGATCTCCGTGGCCTTGCCACCGTTCACCACCCAGGCGATCTCCACCCGCCCTGCGAGGGAGGGGATCTCCTTGAGCCGGCGCTCGTAGCAGACCTTCACCCTGCCGTAGTAGCCACGGACCGCGGTCCGCACGCGGGTCGCATCCGGCCCGCCCTCCGGTTCCGCGACGGGACCGAAGGTGACGCGCCCTGTGGGCGGCTCGACCTGCTCGGCGCCCGTGATGCCAGCTTGGCCGCCCTCGATCATCACCAACGGGTCGATCTCGATGTCGTCCCGTCCGATGCCGGTGCCAGCACCTTTCTTCCAGCCAATACCGGCCTCGAGGCGGTGGCCATCCTTGTTGGCGACGTCCAGGTCCAGCTCGCCGTCTCGGTCGAACACCGAGCTGCGCGACAGGAAGCCGTTCTTCGACTCTCCGGTGGTGGCGATGATCAGCGCCTTGAGCAGCGCGGATTCCTCCATCACCCTCCGCTCGAGTTCCGCTTTTCGTCGGGCCTCGAAGGCCATGGCCTCCTCGGCCGTGCGGGGTCGACGGACCTCCCCTGGCTGGGGCTCGCCCGCATCGGCGACCTCGGGCTTGGGCGTCGGCTTCGGTGGCACGGGCTGTCCCGCTCCGTCATTCACTGGGGGGGGCGCTGGCTCGGGCTTGATCTCGATGGGCTCCGGGGGTGGGAGGTGCAACACGGCGAAGCGCTCCACCTCTTGGAAGTCGGTCACCAGCTCGGGCGTCTGGACGGCGCTCACGTAGGCGGCGAACATGCCGGCCATGACCGTGAACAAACCGAGGAAGCCCATGAAGACGGGATCGTCCTGGTTCATCAGCTTCGGGCGGAAGCTCGGGCGCTCGAGCTCTCGCATGCCGACGGGGGGGGCCTGAACCAGCTGGAAGAGCAGCGTCCGTTCACCCAGACGGATGGAGCCCCGAGCCTGGTCGTCCAGGTCCACCACCCAGGTGCCGCGATGCGGTGTCTCCTGCTTCCGCAGCTCGTCCAGGGTGTAGACGCGACCACGATTGCACAGCTTGCCCGATACGTCGCGAGGTAGGCGGAGACGGTAGCGCCCGGCGTGGTGCTCGATGAGGGGGAAGCGCCGGGGCAGCGCAGGCAGCGGACAGCTCACGGTAGCGCGAGGGCTCGCTCCCACGGTCAGGGACTCCCTGTGCCCGAGGCGCCTCTCTTGCACGATCCGGCCGTCCTGGACCACACCGATTCGGATGACCTTGCCCTGTACGGGCGTGCGTGTTGCGCTCATGGTTCTTCCCGCCAGCTCGGGTTGTGGCGGACGCTCCAGCCGCCAGGAGTGCTGTCAGCGGGGAGGGAGGCGTGGTTCCGGTTGGAATCCAGTTGACGGAATTCTCACGATCCCGCTACAAGCCAGGTCTCCAGGCGGGTCGTGGCTGACCTTGGTCGGAGCCGGGTGGGACGGCGAGGGTGGGGTCCTTCTCGCTCTCGGGTAGCGCGCTTCGACCACGAATCCCGCCGCATCCAGCGCATGGCCCGGGTGGCAGGAGCCAGCACGAAGATCCGCGTTCCCGAGCGGCCGCGCCCCGCGTTCCCACGTTCCCGCGCCCCGCGTTTCCGAGATCCGCGTTCCCGAGCGGCCGGCCGCTGGTCTGCACGATCCCTCGAGGAAGCACCACCCCTATCTCTGCTTCCCTTCGATGGTGAGCAGCAGCACGGTGATGGCCAGGCCCAGGCGGGGGTCGATCTGGCCGTTGTTCTTGGAAAAGTCCACGTTGTACTTGACCATGAAGGGGTTCCAAGTGCCCTCGAGCTTGCCGACCTGGTCGCCCAGGGCATCGATGATGAAGGTCTGGGGGACCAGGTTGGACAGGAAGCGCCGGATGAGCGCCAGGAGCATGGAGTCTTCCTTGGCGTGGCCGACGAGGGCTTCGTCCTTGTCCAACAGCTCCCACTCGTCCTTGAGGATGGACTTCAAGCCCTTGCGGCGACAGGCCCCGACGACCTCGCCGGTGCTCGCGTCGGTCACGTCGTAGGTGGCCGAGATGTCCAGGATCTGACGGGCCTTGATGTTGATGAGGGGCTGGGTGCGGGCTGCGTCGCGGAAGATGGTGATGTCTTCCCGGAGCTTGAAGGCCTTCATCTTGATGAAGAACAGCAGGCCGCCGGCCTTGTCGAGGATGCGACAGGTGATCCCGAGGAAGTTGAAGAAGTTCCTTCGGGCCACGTAGGAGGAGGGGATTTGCAACTGGGACATGTGGACCTCGGGGAAAAATGTACGTTTCAGGTCGTCTGTGCAATAACGTCTTCTTCGCGGATGGAGGGGTCAGCGTGGGGGCAAGCCTCGCAGGCGCTTTCGGTCCACAGCGCGGGCCCCGGCTGCTATGCTCCGCCTGTCACACCCAGGTCCCGACCATGCGACCCGCACTCGCCATCACCGCCCTCACCAGCTTGGCTGCCTGTCAGCCCCGTGACACCATGGACGGTACCGTGGTGTTGGTGATCATGGACGGCGTGCGGCCCGAAGAGAGCTTCGGCGACGAGACCTCTTCGGCTACGGGCGAACCCCCCTCCGAGATGATGCCCGAGACCTGGGAGAGCTTGCTGCCAGCGGGCGCGCGCAACACCGAGACCTGGAACCTGGGCGCCACGAGCACCACGCCGGCTCACGCCGCCATGATCACCGGGCGGCGGGTGCCCTTCGCCAACTACCCCGTCCACGACGAGCCTGGTCTGTACCGCACCGACCTGCCCACTCTCTTCGAGGTGGTCCGCGCACAGGACGATCGAGATCGCGCCGAGGTCCTGATCGTGACCAACACCGGCCTGGTCCAGCCGTTGGCCCACAGCGACTGGCCGACCTACGGCGCCGAGTTCGCCGCGTCCTACACCATGGTCACCCTGGCGGACGGCTCCGACGATCCCGCGGACAAGGATGGGATGGTGCTCGACGCGTTGCAGGAGCGCATGTCCAACGTTCAGCCTCGCTTCGCGATGCTCAACCTCCACAAGACGGATCGCTCGGGCCACTACGGTGAGTACGACGACTACCCGAACGCGGTGCGGGCCATCGACGAGCCGCTGGCCGACTTCTGGAAGTGGGTGCAGAGCCAGCAGGCCTACGCGGACGACACCTGGATGCTCGTCGTCAGCGACCACGGCCGACACGATGCCGCGGACACCGACCCTCCCTGGAGGCATCATGGCTGCGACTGCCTCGGCTGCCGCCGGGTGCCGTTCCTGATGCTAGGTCCCGGTGTGGCCTCGGGGCAGGACATCGACGGTCCCTTCCTGCTCAACGATGTGGGCCCCACCCTCGCGGCCTTGATGGACGTCGAGCTGCCCTGGGCCAGCGGACTCGTGCTCGACGAGCTGTTCGAGGAGCCCACGGGAATGGTGTCTCGTTCCGGCCTCGCGGACCTGGCCATGGCGGGGGGCATGCTCGCCGAGCTCCGCTACACCGAGGATCGCTCCCATCGCAGCGAGCTGTGGATCGAGGGCCAGCGGCTGTCGGATCCGGACGCCGTGGTGGTGGAAGCGCCGGTCCTGGCG
>CAZVHW010000224.1:0-5866 GCA_964626835.1 uncultured Enterobacterales bacterium | reverse complement strand
CTGGCGGCCGAGGACGACCTGCGGTGGCTCTGCTTTCGACAGCTCACGCTCGAACCCGACGAGGCCGAGACCCACTGGATGCCCCGCTGCCTCCTCAGCGAGGACGCCGGTGGCTCCTGGGCCGACATCGGGGCACCCGACGACACGGTCGGACCTTTCTGGCGGCCCGACATGCTGTCCACGGGAGACGGTGGGCTCATCCTGGTCTACGCCCGCAACCCCTATGGACTCCAGTTTGGAGGCACCGACAGCGGCGTCTCCGGCACCGAAGTGGTGGCGGCTCGTTATCGTCGTGGTGCCTGGGACCGCAGCGCCGTCGTGGAGGGCCAGAGCTTCCCCATGGACGCCAGCGCCGTGCTGGACGACGACCGCGTCGTCCTGGCGGTGGCTGCCGGGCGTACCGGTCCGCTGGGCCGGCACACGCGGGACGTCTTCTCCGCCTCCTTTTCCCGCCGCGTGAACCTGGGAGATTGGAGCGCACCGCAGCCCATGGGCCTGGGTGAGCTGCTGGCCCCCGGCGCGCGCTGGTGGAGGCTCGAACATCCAGCCCTGCGAAGAACGACCGACGGCAACGTCCAGCTAGCGGCCGTGGGCTACCTCGACGGATCCGTGCTGGCGGTGCTGTCGTCGAGCGACGACGGTGGCGCGAGCTGGGAGCGCAGCTTCACCTTGGATCTCGAGGGCGATCCGATGCCCCACGTTCAGCCGGTCTGGTTGGGAGATCGGGCGGTGTTCCCGGTGTTGCCGTCCGATGGAGCCGATGCGCGGCTGTGTGCGGGGGGCTTGGACACCGAGGTGACCTGCATCGACGCCGGCACCGATCTTGTCATGCGCCTGGTGGCCGACGGCGACGAGCTGTGGGTGCTGGCCCACCAAGGGGACGGGGTCTGGGGGCTGCTGGACTTCGACCTGAGCGAGTTCGAAGGCTGAGCGACCCGTGCGCGGGACCGCTCGCTTCTCGGTCTAGCGCAGCAGCGCTTTCATCAGGGCTTCGGCCGAGACCGTGTCGTCGATCTCGGTGGAGGCGTAGCCGTAGGCTTGGCGCAGGTAGTAGCTGCCGCTGTCCAGCTCGCGCTCTTCGTCGATGTTCGATCCACCCTCGATCTCGTAGGAGAGGTAGAAGGCGCCACCCATCTGCTTGCCGTTCTCGAAGGGGCACGAAAAAGACATGTCACCGTCGTATTTTTCGACGGAGCAGCCATACTCACCCAGGGACCAGCCGGCGCTCTCGATGGCCGCGACGATGCGCTTCTCGTTGAAGTTCTTCAGGCGCTCGTCGGCGGGTACCATGGCGTCCATGATGGCCTTGGCGCAGGCGCCGTTCTCGGCGCTGATCTCGAGGACCCACTTGCCATCGCGGCTGTAGGCCTGACCCGCCCAGGGATCCTCCACCTGCCACTTGGCGTCTTGGGTGGAGCGGAACTTGTACACTTCGATGTCGAAGGCCCACTCGTCGTTCCAGAAGTCGCAGTCGAGTTCCACGTTGCCATCGTACTCTTCGGGTTCGTAGCACTCGACGTTGAAGTCCATCTTTCGGCCCATGGACTGCAAGGTCTTGGTGTCGAAGAGCGCCTCGATGCTGGCTACCGGGCTGCTGTCGCCGGACCAGGGGGAGCAGTTCACCTTGCCTACCTTGGGTGCGCTGGCGGCTGGCTGGGTAGCGGAGGCGCCAGGCTCGGGCTGCGCGTCGGGTATGGGCGCGCCCGTGTCTTCGGCACCTCGGAGCCGAAGGCGAGGACGACCAGGAGACCGAGGGCCGAGAGCGAGGCCAGCTGACGGCGGGCGTTCATGAAACCTCCGAATGCGGCGGCGCGACCCGCTACCGGCTCCCGTGGTGACTACTTCTCGGCGATGTTGCGGCGAACGACCGGGTGGACGCTGGTGGTGAAGACCTTCTGGATGCCCTTGTTCTGGTCTTCGGGTAGGGCGGTGCCGCCCTCGGGTACCACGTATTCGGCGCTGATGTGTTTCTTGTTCGCGCTCTTCCACTGGAACTTCGCGGTCGTGATGGTGGGCTGGGCCGGCTCATCGCCTTCCGCAGCTGGTTCGCCCTCGGGGACCGGCTCGGCCCAGCCGACGGAGAACACCGTGACCAGGTTCTTCTCGGTCTGGGTGATGTCAATGCCGAGCAGCTTGGCGTCGGTGGCGTCGGGCGAGATGACCGCCTGGAGGGAAGCAGCCAGCGCGTGGCCGGATTCGCCCTCGAAGGTGGTGCGAACGGCTTCTTCGGCGCGCTCGGGCCAGGGCCGGATGAAGGCCTCTTCAGCCAGGATGCGGGCTTGTTCGGCTTCCATCTTGGGCGCCCAGTGCAGCCAATAGAAGGCCAGAAGACCGCAGGTGACCGCGAGAAAGAAGAGCACGACCCAGTGGCTCGCGCTGGCCTTGGCGGGCTTGACTTCTTCGGGGGGGGGCGGCGGCGGAGGCTTGGGCATCTCGAAAGTTTGCACCTTGGGGGAGCCGGATCGCTGCTTGTCGTTGCCGGTAGTCATGGGGTTTCTCCAAAACGGAAAACGATTCTATCGGGCGCGGCGCGGAAAGCCACCTTCAGGTTCGTTTGCGCCTGCGCGAAGGGGTGAGGGCGAGCAATCCGGCCAAGGATGCCAGCAGCCCCAGGCTACCCATGGGCGCGCTCTGGCAGCCCCCGCGGTAGTAGTTCAGCTGGCAGGCGTCGGGGGTGCCGTCGTTGTCGATGTCCGTCTCCACGTCCACCACGTTGACGTCCACGCTGCCCACCGTGACGGACTCGAGCCAGGTGAAGGTGTCGATGAAGGCGTAGTCGCCCTTGCCCGCTTCACCCCAGTTGCCCCAGGCGTGGGTGTTGACCCCGGAGCCCGGCATGGTGTCGTAGCTGCCCGGGTCGATGCCCTCGAAGCCGGAGCTGACGGGTGAGTACCGGCCGTCGGGCATCTCGACGGCGTTTTCCTGGATGTCGTAGTCGTTCCAGTACATGGTCTGGGGCGATCGCCCTTCGTCGCGGCGGACCTCGAAGGTGCGGATCCCCGGGTAGGCGGTTTCGATGTCGTCGGCGATGAAGTGAACCTCGCCCGAGGTCAGCGTGAGCTCGCAAGCGTAGTTGCCCGGTGGCAGCGGCTCGCCGTCGTTGTCGCGCCCGTACCAGCGAGCCTCGTTGGTGCCGATGACGGCCTCGCCGGAGCGGGCGGCGTCGATGTTGGTGCTCAGGTCGAACTCTCCGTTTCCGTCGATGTCGCAGACGATGTGCCAGGTCCCACCCGAGCTGCTCTCGAAGGTGAACGTCGCTGCCGCGAAGCCAGGGGCCACCCCGTTGCAGGTGGAGTTGTCGTGGGAGACGTCGAAGTTCGAGGCGTCGGGTGTGGCGTGGTTGTAGGTCGCGACGTCCGGTGGTTGCAAGTAGATGCGGTACTGCGGTTCGTACTTCTGGCGGTATTGGGTGACCGATCGTCCCGCGTCACGCCCCACCACGCCCGCGGCGTTGGCCGCCAGGCGCCACTCGCGACCTGCCAGACCGTAGGTGTCGAGCTCGACCGTGGCGCCGATCTGGCCGTCAGGCGATTCGACCAGGGCGTAGAAGCTGGTGGAGAGCGCGGAGTCCTGGTCCCAGACGTCGGTGTCGAAGTCCCAGCAGTCGCTGGAGAGTCGACCGCCATCCAGGATGGGATCGGTGATCATTACGTCCCAGGTGTCGTTCTGGGTGTAGGCGAGGTCGAGGTGGTAGGTGCCGACGGTCGTTGGCTCGATGATCTCGTCGCTCTCGTAGGAGCCGAGCACACCGCCGTCGGGATCGGTGACAGTGACCGCGCCGATGCCCCGGAACACGATGCGCTCGTCGCGGTCGAGGACGTCCACGTACAGGTTGGTCTGGGGGGTGATGGGGACACCGCCCAGCTGCGACCAGCCTTCGGCGAGGGCGTTGGGCAAGGAGCCAGCGAGCAGGAGGAGGGGGAAGGGGGACATGGATCAGCCTCCCTGCGGTGGGGTGGGGGCGGGCTCGGTGCTGCCGGGGGCGCCGTCCGGCACCTGGGGCGTGGCGCGCGCGAGGATGTTGAACTCCACGCGGCGGTTTTCGGCTCGGCCGTCGGTGGTCTTGTTGCTGGCGATGGGTGAGGTCTCGCCGTAGCCTTTAGCCACCAGGCGGCTCAGCTCGACTCCGTGGCCGGTCAGGAAGTCCACCACGGCCTGGGCGCGAGCCAGAGAGAGCGCGAGGTTTGTGTCGTCGGCGCCCTGGTCATCCGTGTGGCCACCGACCTCGAGGCGCAGGACCTCGGGGTTGGCCAGCAGCAGGTTGGCCACCTCTTCCAACAGGGGCCAGGATTCGCGCTTGATGACCGCGCGGCCGGTCTCGAAGAAGACCTTGTCCATGATCACGATGCGGCCGGCCTCGAGCTTGGTCCTGGCCGGCTCGAGGGAGACCAGCACTCGCTCGTGGCCGCCGTTGAAGATGCGTACGTCCTGGCGGTGGGGCGCGTAGTACGGTGCCTCGAACACCATGGGGTGTGTGCCCGCACCCACGGAGATGCTGCCTTGGCCTGCGTCATCCAGATCGAGCCACGGCTCGTAGGGACCGCAGGGATCGTCGTCGGCGAGGAAACGAACAGAGGCCCTCTCGATGGGCTCGCCATCGGCGTTCGCTACGCGGATCGAGAGCTTGCCCTCGAGCCCGCGGTCCAGCTCGACCACCAGGTCGATGGGGCCTTCCACGGCCGTGACGCTGCCCACGCCAGACAGGCAAGTGCCCGCGGTGGCTTCGGCAGCCCACGCGGTTCCGGGGAGGACGTCATCCACCAGCAATCGTTCGCCGGGGCCGAAGTCGAGGTCGCCCTCTGGACCGGCCAGCTTCAGGTGAACGTCTTCGCGCAGGGTATCCCTGAACATCGGCTTGACCACCACGGTTCCCAGGAAGTCCGGGCAGCCATCCTCGTCGTGGTAGCCGTTGGGTGTCTCGGGCTGCTCGGGGCAGGGGTCGTGAGCGTCGGCCACGCCATCCAGGTCCAGATCGGGGGGCGGGGGTTCGGTGGTGCGGCCAAAGCCGCCGCCGAACACGACGCGGAAGGGCGCGACACCGGCCCCGTGGCTCAGGCCGCCGGAGGCACCCGCGCTCAGGTGCAGGGTGTCGTTGACCTTGCGACGGTAGGAGACCATCGCCTCGGCACCGATCTGGGTGCCCCACTCGTCGCTCCGGTCGAGAGGGAGAGAGAGGAGCGTCTCGAGGTGGACCGCCGAGCGCTTGTTCAGCACGCGACCGGCAGCCAGGCCAGCCAACAAGGTGTCGGTTCCCACCAGGTTCTGCAGGTCGAGGTCCGGGTTGAAGCCGAATCCCAGATGGCCGGCGAAGGTCCACACGTCGCGCTCGAGGCCGATGGCGGCCAGGAAGCCCCCCGCCACCGCCCGCTGGCCGAGGAAGACCGTATGGTCGCCCGTGGGCAGGTCGATCCAGGGGTAGAGGCCCAGGTCGATGCGGAGGCGCTCCAGCAGTGCGATCTCGGGCGCGGCGAAGGTGGCCGCCATGCGCAGATCGCCGGGAAGGAAGCCATTGGGATCGTCGTCTTCTCCCTGGGAGCCGAGGAACAGCGGTAGGCTCGCCTCGAGTCGTACCAGCGGGGATGGGGCGAATCCCAGGCTGGTGTTCAGCGCCACGAGGTGGTCGAGAGCGGGGATCTCGCGTGGGTCGTCCGGATCGCCAGTGACGTGGGTGAGGGGTGCCGACGCGTACTCGAGCAACCCACCGGCGTGCCAAGAGAAGCGAGTGAAACGCTCGGGACGCAGCACGCCCCAGGGATCTCGCAACTGGCCGTCGTAGGCCATGGGGTGAAAGCCGTGGGCATCGAAGCCCGCGTCGATATCGGCAGCGCGGACCGGCGCCGCCAAGACGAACGGGAGGAGCGCCAGT
>CAZVHW010000223.1:7280-11158 GCA_964626835.1 uncultured Enterobacterales bacterium | reverse complement strand
TGTCTCCTGGGAGGTCCGTGTTCGCTCCCGGGAGGGGAATCGGGGAGCTCCTGTGGTTCCACCCAAAATCTGCCTCGGGCGGACGGACGGGCCAAGCCCTTCGGCGAACTGGCGTCCACCGAGCCCCCGCTGACCGAGCCGGCGCCCACGATGGTGTGGAACTCGTCGATGAAGAGGATGGCCGTGTCGTCATCCTGCAGGGCGCCGATGACGCCCTTCATGCGCGCCTCGAAGTCGCCGCGGTAGCGAGTGCCGGCGAGCAGACCGCCCAGGTCGAGGGCGTGGATGACCTTGTCTTTCAACAAGGGAGGAACCTCGCCATTGACGATCTTGCGGGCCAAGCCTTCGACCACGGCGGTCTTGCCCACGCCGGCTTCACCTACGAGCAGGGGATTGTTCTTGCGGCGACGCGCCAAGACTTCCATCATGCGCCGCAGCTCTTTTTCGCGGCCCACCAGCGGATCGATCCCGCCGGCCTCTGCGCGCTCGTTGAGGTTGACGGTGTAGGCGGCCAGCGGGTCTTCGGCCGGACCTTCCTCGTCGCCTTCTCCGATACCTTCGTCCGCCAGGCGCTTGGGAGTGCCGTCGCCACCGATGCGCAGCTTGCGCATCTCGGGCCGGTCGTCGGGCCGCCCGTCTTCGCCGTGACCTTCGGCCAGCCGGGAGACCAGCGCCAAGCGGGAGACACCCTGGGACTCGAGGAAGAACGACGCCCAGCTCTCGGGCTCGCTGTACATGGACACGACCACGTCGTAGCCGTGCACGACTTCTTTTCCAGCTCCCTGTACGTGGGCGGCAGCCCGGGCCACCACGCGCTGGAAGGCCTGGGTCATCCCGGGGGCAGCCTGGACCCCTTCTGGCAGGGTCTCCACCTCTTCTTCGAGGAAGCCCTCGAGCTTGGTGCGCAGCTCGTCGATGCGGCCACCAGCGCGTCGCAGCAGACCGGTGGTGGAGGGATCGTCCAGGAGGGCCAGCAGCAGGTGCTCGAGCCCCACGTGCTCGTGACGGCGCCGGGCGGCTCCACTCATGGCGTTGTTGACGGCTCGTTGAAGGTTCTCGCTCAGCTTCATGGTGTCCCGTCCCTCTCGCTAACGCTCGGGCTGCATCGACAGCTGCAGCGGCATGCCGTGCTCGCGGGCCATGGCGTTGGCACGTGAGAGCTTGGTCTCGGCCACCTCGCGGGTGTAGATCACGGCCACGCCGATGCCCTCGTTGTGGACCGCCAGCATGACGCGCACGGCTTGGGTCTTGTCCTTGCGGAACACGCTCTCGAGCACGTGCACGACAAACTCCATGGTGGTGTAGTCGTCGTTGTGCAGCAGCACCTCGAAGCGCCGCGGCGGCACCGTGCGGGTGCGTTCCTTGACGTCGACACCCTCTTCGCGCTGGGTCCGCTTTTTCGGGTCTTTGGCCATGAGAGGGATTGTAACCACGCCGGGGGGGGTGGCGAGGGGGGTGGAGGGGCCCGACGAAGGCATCGTGGTCCGAGGGCAGGCTACCCGCGGCCCTGGTGTCCCCCGCCCCAGCCGCGGCGGCCGAACATGGGCCGGTGTTGGGAGTCGTCCTGGAAATCGGGATCAGCTGGCGGCCGGCGGGAGCCATGCTGACCACGCCGGAGCGGGGTGTCCACGGGGGGCGCAGGGCCGGCAGAGGGCTCCGATCCACCGTCTTCGTCCACGCCGGGTTCACTCACGGCATCCACCGTGGCCAGGGCGAGCTGCTCGAGGCGCGCCATGGCTCGTTTCACCAGCACCCCACGGCTCCCTGTGTCCTCGACCGCCTGGAGGGCCTTGACCAGGGAACCGAGGGACTTGGCCACCCGGGCCTCGAGCACCTCGGCGCTGGGACCCGCTACGTCCTCTGGCGCAGTCCAGTCGAGAGCGCGTCCGTTGCGAAGGTTTTCGATGGCGCCAGGGACCGACCGCCAGGCGATGTCGCGGATCTCGGGTGGGAGGAACACGCCCTGGTCGCGGGCGAGTTCGACCACGCTGGCCACGCGCGTGGTCTCGCGAACCCAGCGCCCCGAGCGGCCCAGACTCGCGGACAGACACGCTGTGTACTCGGTGACACGGCCGTGGCTCGGCCGCATGGCGTTGATGGCGAGACCGAGCAGCACGCGGTGCTCGAAGCCGATGTGTCCCCTGGCGATGACGGCTCGGTTCCAGGCCGAGAGGAGCTCCTCGTCAGGCTCGAGCTGGTCGATGGGAACCCTAACGACCTCGCTCGAGCGCGCGGTGAGGTCCTGTTCGAATGCGGGCGTATCGGTAGGACCAAGACGGATATCGACAGGGTTCGGATCGGCTGCGCCAGACCGGCGGGAGGTGCCGAGTCGCTTGGGGCGAGGGCTCATGGGTGCTCCAGGATGGGCTTGGAGGCAAGGTAGCATCGGTGGCGAAGGCGGACACGGAGGCCTACAGCGGAACACGCTCTCCGCCCCACACCATCGGCCAGGTCACGCGGCACCGCGCCGGGCGCTAGAAGTCCTCATCGAAATCATCCAGGTCCTCGTCGTCGTACGGCACGTCGCGGATGTCCACGTCCTGCAGGTCGTCATCGATGGGAATGGGCATGTCGTCGCGCATGTCGATGTCGTCCAGGAAGTCCTCGTCGAGCTCGAGATCGTCGTCGAGATCGTCGTCGAGATCATCGTCGTCGAGATCGTCGTCCCGATCGTCGTCCCCTTCCCGCTCGGACTTCGCCTCTTCACGACGTTGCTTGAGCCGCTCGCGTCGCTCGCGGATGCGCTCCTCTCGCTGACGGCGCCGCTCGTCCAGGTCCATCTCGTCGTCGCCCTCGCCCGGCAGGCCCCCCGGCATGATGCCAGGACCGGGGCCGCCGACGGGTCGGTCGCCGGGGGCGGTGGTGCCTTGCCGTCGGGAGGTACGGCGTTCTCGCTCTGCTCTGAAGCTGGGGTGCAGCAAGGTACCGGTAATCTGGAAGTAGTAGCGACCGTCGTCGCGGCGGGCGTCCCTGGCGCCGGGAAGGATCTTGACGAGCTTGTCGATGTTCTCCGCCAGCTCGAAGTCGAGCTCGAGGCGCATGCGGGAGCGATCGAGCTTGCTGTTCAGGGTGATGTCGCCGTCCAGCTCGGCTTCGATGATGTCTCCGACCAGCTCGCCTTTCTTGACCTTTGCCTTGCCATCCTCGATCTCGAAGACGAACAGGGCCTTCGAGAAGGTGCTGCTTTCTTGCAGGTCGAAGCCAGCCACCGTGGCGCTGTTCAGCAGGAGGCCCTTGACCTCGAGCTCGAGGTCACCCGCTGACTTCGAAGGATCGTCGGTGTCGATGACCAGGTCCCAGCTGAGGTCCAAGGCCCCGCCAAGGTCCAGGGACAGGGTCTCACCATCGAGCGGAAAGAGCGCCAGGTCGAGCGCGGAGGCTTTGGCGGCGGTATCCAGGGAGCTGCCCGAGAGCGCGGCGTGTCCGCTCAGATCGCCCTCGTACAAGTCGGCGTCGAAGGTAACCTTCTTGGTGCCCGTGAGCAGGGGTAGCAGCTGGGCACGCGCCGCCAGGTGGTCGGCGACCAAGAAGCGCGTGACGGCCGGCGGGGCGGGCTCATCGTCGCCCCCCCGCTTCAGCCGGCCCTTCGTGTCGACCTTCAACAGCTCGACGCGCTGGAGCTTCAGGCCGGTGGCACGCCAGAGACCGGCCTTGTCGGCGCTCAGCTGCCACACCCCGTCCGAGGCGTTGTCCAGTTCGTACTGCAGGCGCTCGAGGGCCGTGGCAGAGGGGAAGAACAGGTGTACGCCACCGAGGAAGACCACCAGGCCCCAAGCGGCGCCCAGGACGAATGGAAGCAGCTTTCGAATCATTCCGAGTCCTCCTCCTGGAGCAGCTTGTAGGCCGAGATGTCCAGGGTGACGTCCAGGTTCTTGACG
>CAZVHW010000223.1:3447-7270 GCA_964626835.1 uncultured Enterobacterales bacterium | reverse complement strand
TAATGATGGTGATGGACTTGGCGGTGAGGGTCTTGATGATCAGGGGGTAGCCCGAGGTCTCGACCTCGTAGAGAAAGCCCACGAGCTGGTCCAAGGTCACCGGTCTCAGCTGGGCAGTGTAGTTCCTCTCCTCGAGGGCCTCGGTCGTGGTGGCCGACCGCTCCTTGACCTGCTTGAGGCTGTCACGGATCTGTACCTTGTCCGCGCTTTTTTCGAGGAATGCACTGAGTGTGGTCCCCTTGTGTGCCCCCAGCTTCTCCTGCGCCTCGGCCAAGTCTTCGGTGCCCTGGGCGTACTCGTCTGCCATCTCGCGAACGATGGCGAGCTGGCCCATGCGAGTGCTCAAGGTCTCGTCCAGCCGGTTCAAGTGGCTCTTGACGCCCATGGTGCCAAGCCCCAAGCCGACCACCGTGAAGAAGATGACCAGCGAGTACAGGAGCATGCGGTCGCGCGCGCTCATGCCGTCCAACGTGCCGCGCACCCGCTCACGTACGGGCTCGAGGGGGCGCGTGACGCTGCTCCAGAGATTGAGGATCCGGTCCCGGATGGCGCTCATGATCAGCCCTCCGCCTCTTCGTCATCCTCGACCCCGAGTGGGATCGAGATGGTGAACTGTACCTTGTCACCGCGCTTCTTCTCGTCGCCCTTGGCCGCGGCCTGGAACTTGACTTGATCCTGCAAGCTGGCCTCGATCTTGGCTGCGGCTTCGTAGCCATCCGTGCTGGCTTCGATGGTGACGGCGTTCTCGGAAAGCACGAGCTCCTTGACGTCGATGGTGGCATCTTCGGGCGCAGGCATGGCGTTGGAGATGTCGCGCAGCAGCGTGAGCGCGGGTGGCTCGCCGCGGATGACGCCCTGGAGGATCTCGACCTGCTGCGAGGTGGAGAGCGTGCCTTCCTGCATGATGGCTACGGCCATGGATGGGTCCTGCAGTACCTTTGGATCCGAGTCGGGAAAGGTCTCCCCGACAACTTGGGCGATCTTCCCCTCGACCCTGGCGATGTCGCCGTTGAGCGAGCTGCGCTCCGTGAGCACCACGACGATCATGGCCAACACGAAGAACACCGCCGCGGCCGCACCGTAGGAGGCCAGGTTTTGCAGCACCTGCAGTCCGCTGTGGTGCGCCAGCTCACCCTGGCGCAGCTCGAGGGGTTTGCCCCGAAGCAGGCCCGCGGCGCGGTTGCCAACGGCCGCTGCGAGCAGGTAGCCCCCCTCACCTTCCAAGCCTCGCGCGGGTTCCGGAACCGCCATCGTGCGCACCGGGACCCCCAGCTCGTGGGAGAGGAGCGAAGCCAGGCCGCGAGTACCGGAGAGCCCGCCGGTGAGCAGGAGCTCGTCGATCTCCACGCCGTGGCGGTCCTCGAAGGCGATGAGGCTCGTGCGCACGTCGCCCACCAGCTCCATCATGCCCTCCCGCAGCAAGCGCGCCACGGCAGCGGGATCGGGAGGGCCGGCCTTCTGGGCCAGTGCCTGGTCGTGAGGGGACACACCGGGGATGGTGCGCTCGTCTTCCTGCCACCCGACGTCTACGGGGATGGCCGTGTCGGGTGTGGGCTCGAGGGTGACCGCCCTGCGGTAGGCCTCGGCAGCGTCGGGCTCGATGGCGAAGTCTCGACGCAGGCGCTTGTCCATCTGACGCGCCCCGAAGAGGACCGAGCGGGCATCATGGAGCACACCCCCGACCACCAGGCCCATGAGCGCCCGGCTGTGCCCCAGATCGATCACGGCCTGCACGCCTTCCTCGGCACCGCTCCACGAGGAGTGGATGTCCGCGTCCAGGACGAGATGGCGCGGATCGAGCCCTACGGCCCGCATGCCTTCGAGCAGGGCGTGCACCTCTTCGCGGTTGGCCAGACAAGCGAGGACCCGGCAGCTGCCTTCCCCGCGGGACAGGATGCGGTGCTCGAGCACCATGTCCTCGACCTCGAACGGCACGTAGTTTTCGACCTCGAAGGGTAGGATGCGCGCCACCTTGGCTCGATCGTCGAATGGAAGGTCGACCACGCGTATGCTGGTACGGTCTGCGGGCCAGCTGACTGCCACCACGCCAAAGCCCTGCAGCTCTTCTTCCTCGACGAGGGTGCGCAAGGCCTCGAGCCTCGGGGCCAAGGTCGGCAGCTCACCCGTCTCGGTCACCACGCGCCTGGCGTAGACCTCGGCGAGCTTGTAGCGACCGAAGCTCCCCTCGAGGACGGCCGCCTTGACCGTCCACGCTCCCAGGTCGATTCCGATTACTCGTGCCATGGGGAACTCCTAGTCCACTCGCCAGTACACCAAGGCGCCCGAGGAGGACGTCCCGTAGTCGTACACTGCGGTGATGGTGACCGTCGTGTCGCCCACCACGCCCATGCTGGTGACGGTGAAGACGGTGCTGGAGGTGGTGATGACGTTCTTCATGTTGTCTTCGGGGGTGCAGCAGTTGTTCGAGATGTACTCGACAAACTCGTCCTCCGACTGCCAGTCGGAAAACAACACCTGCTCGGCCATGAGGTCCTGGCAGTGCTCGACGGTGGAGTCCACCGGCGTGCCCTGGCAGTAGGCCTTGAGCAGCCCGAACACGATCTCGCGAGAGGCCGTGTTGATGTTGATGCGGCCCTCGCCCCAGACGGTGATTCGGTCCTCGAACTTGTCGTAGACCTCGCCTTCCCAACCTTCCACCAAACGCACCTCGGACTTGGAGTCGAAGGGGGAGTTCTTGGCCAGGTAGGGATCGGGCTCGATGCGGTTGTACAGGTCGTCTTCGTAGCCGGATCGGATGCCGCAGCGGGTGTTGTCCGTGTCCACCCAGTCGGCGAGGTTTCCGATGATCTCCCAGCGGTCGATGTCGCGATCGTAGAACCATTGGTCCATCTCTTGACCCGACATGATCCCGTACAGGGTGGTGGCGGCGAGCTCCTCCTGCAGCACGTCGGTGCTGGCGCGGCTGGCGAAGGCGTTGAGGTTGACCTTCGAGTCCTCGTCCACGATGGAGGCGTTGAAGTCGCCGTCGAAGTCCAGGAAGTGTTTGTCGCCGAAGTGGCTGCTCTGGACCTCTTCCCGCGAGGCATCGGCGATCTCGTCGCTGACGGTGCCTGTCTGCAGGACGTCGCGGACCTCTTCTTCCTCGAGATCTTCTACGTCACCCCCCGTGGCGAAGATCATGCGCATCATGCCGGTGCTGATGAACGGCACGGCCTGCCACAGCGCGTCGCCGAAGTTGACCCCGAACATGGAGCCGTAGTCGGCCAGGGAGCTGTTCTTGAGCGCCATGTTGGCGGACAGCAGCAGCTTGTAGATGTTGACCCCGGTGCGCGCCAACCAGTAGGCCTGGACCTCCTGCTTCTGATGGGAAGCCAGCAGCAGGCGCACCCGGGCGCCGTAGTTCATCTCGGCCACCAGCACCGTGATGATCATGATGGCCGAGACCACCACCAGCAGGGCCACGCCGGACTGGGAGTCGCGGCTACAGCGCCGGCGCCAGGTGACGTGGCGAGCGTGGGACCGAGCACCGCGCAACCGCGTGAGCTCGCGCCAGCACCATCGGAAGGGGCGCAGAGACATCACTCCGATTCCCCCGTGCTGTCTTGGGAGCTTCCCAGCGCGAAGACCGAGCGGGTCATGGGCTCGGCGTACTCGAGCAGGATGGTGGTGACGAAGGTGTGATCCACCAGCTCGTCCTCGTCTTCGAGATCCGGTGCCGAGATGACCAACACCAGCTTGACCGCCCGGGGCAGCCGGTTGGGTGTCTCGGTGCTGACGGTGGACCACTCCTCCATCCACTCGCCCGTCTGATTAACCAGACGTCGCCACACTGTTTGGGTGATCTTTCGAGAGGCGCGTAGGA
>CAZVHW010000223.1:0-3437 GCA_964626835.1 uncultured Enterobacterales bacterium | reverse complement strand
GTCTGACTGTCCAGGAAGTGGAGATCGAAGCGCTTGACGCCATGGGCGAGGGGAAGAATCACCCCATCGATGTCGGGCTCCTCGTCGATGCGGGGGGCTTCGCGATGCAGCAGCACCTGGAGGTTTGGGTTCTCGGGGTCCGGCTCGCTCCACAGCGTGATCTCGGTCTGATCGCACTCGTGGGTGTTCTTGTACATGGGCCGGTGTGCCAGCGAGGTGAACCAGACCTCGTCCACGGGGTCGTTGTCCGCGGCGATGAAGATGGTCTGGTAGGTGTTCACCGCCGACGTGTTCTGGGTGAGATACGCGAGCCGAAGCTCCCGGGACAGCCGCTCGAGGGCCACACGGGCGCTCTGCTGGACCGCATCGTTCACGGCCAGCATGTCCCTTGCCTTCAAGCTGTTGCGCAGCGTGCCCACGACCACCGCTCCGATCATGGTGAGCAGGGCCACGGCCACCATGACCTCGATGAGGGTGAAAGCTCGGCGGGAGCGGCGCATCAGTTCTTCATCCCAGAGCTTCCCCCGGTGCTGGGGGCCTCGATGCCGGTCGAGCTGCTCTTGCTGCTGCTCTTGCTACCGCCGCTGCTGGATCCACCGCCCAGTGCCGCGCCCCAGGCGGACAGCGCGCTGGCGTTGATGACGTGGGAGGTGACCTCCACCTGGTCGAGCTCGTCCTCGTTTTCACCCCACCAGACCAGCACCCGCACTTCGCGGATGTAGCTGCCCAGCATCTCGGTGATCATGTCCGAGCTGACACCCATGTCGTCCAGCCCGGGGGTCTGCTGTTCGGCCTGGTCGGACTGGGACTGCAGATCCGAGTTGGTCTCGCCCCAGTAGCCGTCGCCGGCCAGGCTCTCGGCCATGCCGGTGAGATCGCCCCCCAGCTCGAGCTCGATCTGCCGCACGGTGTAGGCCCACTCGAAGTCCTCGTAGGCGTCGTCCACGTCGAGGTTGAGATCGAGATCCTCCATGTCGCCGAAGTCGTCGAAGTCACCGTCTTCTTCGATGTCCTGCTCGCCGAAGCCCTCGCTCTCCATCAGCAGCTGGACCTCGGCCATCTTCTCCTTGGCCAGCATGGTGGCGACGAGCAGCTTCTCGGTCTCGGAGGTCATGAGCACCGCGGTGGCCTGGGAATGCACCAGCACCGTCAGCGCCCCCGCCAGGATCGCCACGGCGATCATGACCTCGAGCAGGGTGAAGCCGCGGCGCATCATCACCCCTGCGGCATCTCTGGGCCCTCGTCGGGCAACCAGTCGAAGAGGTCCTCGGGCTCTACCGTTTCGTCCGAGAGGTGGATGCGACCGGTGAGGGGTTCGACGATGACGGTCCAGCCTTCCTCGGGGTCGTCCTCGTCCACGATGCGCACGACCGCAGTCTCCATCTGGCCGTTGGGGAAGATGTGGGTGTAGACGATCAGGTCGTCCTCGGGATCTTCGGGTGTGATCTCCTGGGGAGTCTGGGGTTCTTCGAACTGTGGGGTCCAGACCCAGCCGAACGCGCTGCCGCCGGGCAGCTCCACCGTGGTGTCCAGGGTGACGTCCTCGAGGTTTTGGAAGCGGCCGGTCTGGTCCATCAGCTCGGTGGCTGCGCCTTCCTCGATCTCCCGCTCGGTGAAGCGGGTGAGGCGGTCTTCGAGGTCTTCTTCCCACTCCACACGCTCTTCCTCGCTGGAGAAGATGGTGGCATCCGGGGCGCCAGCCTCGACCACGTAGGTGTGGCGATCCAGGTTGAAGCCGACGCGGAAGGTGACGTTGCGGAGGGTAGCTTCGTCGCGCAGGTAGGCGAAGGTGGTGGCCAGCTCGTACACCGCACCCCGCTGCTGCAGGGCCATCAGACCGGCGATGCTCGGGATGCCCACGCTCAGAATGAGCAGCACGATGGCCACGGTCACCATCACCTCGATCAAGGTCATCCCCCCGCGGAGGGCGACCCTGGAAGCGACGGAGAGCTGGCATCGTGCGAACAAGTGCTACTCCTCCATTTCCTCGCCGTCCATGTTCCAGGACTGGATGTCGGCGCTGGCGTCGTCGCCGCCTTCCTTGCCGTCCTTGCCCAGGGAGACGATCTCGTAGTCGTTGCCGCCGTGGGTACCCGGCGAGAAGTACTGCAGCTCGTTGCCCCACGCGTCGGTGGGAACCTCGCCCGGGGTGGGCATGTACTTCTTGGCCGACTCGAGCCCCTGGGAGGTGCTGGGGTACTTGCCCTTGTGCTTGACCGCATACATCTGCAGGGCTTGCTCGATCTGGCCGATGCGGATCTTGGTCATGTCGGCGTTGGCTTCGTCCAGCCGGCCCAACACCACAACGGCGAGCACGGACATGAGGGTGATGATGATGGTGATGACCACCATGATCTCCACCAGGGTCATGCCTCGGCGGCTGTTGGCGAAAAGGCCGGTTCGTTTGTCTTGACGGTTCATTTTTCTCTCCTTCGAAAGCTGGTTCTACGAGCCCGCGAACTTCGACATCTGCATCATGGGGAGCAGCAGGGCCAGCGCGGTGAGGCCGATGGTGCCACCCATGATCACGATGAGCAGGGGCTCGAGCAGGGAGGTGAATGTTGCGAGGGCGCGCGACACCGCAGTGTCGTAGGCGGCTGCCACCTTCTCGAGCATGGGCTCGAGGTCTCCGGTGCGCTCGCCGATGGCGATCATGTGGGTGACCAGAGGGGGGAATTCGCCCGATTGCCGCAGCGGCTGGGCCACGGACTGGCCCTCGCGGATGCTCTCGGCGGCTTTTTCGATGGCATCGGTGAGCACCACGTTGCCTACCACCTTCTTGACGATGTCCAAGGCCGTGAGGATGGGCACGCCCGAGGCCAGCAAGGTGGACAGCGTTCGGCAAAAGCGGCTCACGGCGATGGTGCGAAGGATGCCACCCATCAACGGAATCTCGAGCAACAGGCGGTCCCACCGAGCGCGACCCTTTTCGGTCTTGACCCAGCGTCGCCAGCCCCAGAGGAACACAGCGCCCACCATCGAGATCAGCCACCACCAGTCCATGAAGAACTGGCTGGTCTCGAGCAGGATCTTGGTCATCAAGGGCAGGCCTTCGCCGAAGCTGTCGAAGAGCTTGCGGACCTTCGGCACCACCACCAGCATGATCACCGTGAGCAGGCCCACGCCGATGAAGGCCATCAGCGCCGGGTAGATGAGCGCAGTGGTGACCTTGCTGCGCAGCTCGAGCATGGACTCGGTGTGCTCGGTCAGGCGGTCGAGCACCTTGTCCAGAGCGCCGGATTGTTCTCCCGCGGCCACCATGTTGACATAGAGGTCGTCGAAGACCTTGGGGTGGGCACCCAGCGCCTTGGCCAGGCTCGAGCCTTCGTTGACCCTGTCCTTGATGTCGGCCAGCACCACCTTCAAGGCTTGCTTTTCAACCTGCTCCAGCAGGGCCGCCAAGGCCTCGACCATGGGGATGGAGGCGCCTACGAGGG
>CAZVHW010000222.1:0-11167 GCA_964626835.1 uncultured Enterobacterales bacterium | reverse complement strand
GGGATCGGCACTGCCGATCGCCAGGGTCTCGAGCCGCTGGTAGAGCACGAGCGCCGTCGCGGGATCGTGCTCCTCGAGCAGCCGCGCCCTGGCTTGGACGACCTCCGCTTCGTGAGGCATGCTGGCCAGCGCCTCGCTGGCTCCCTGGAGGTCACCCGTGGCGGCGAGCACCCGAGCGAGGCCGAGCACGGCCACCACTACGGTGGCGTCACTGTGCAGCACCAGGCGGTACCTGGCCGCGGCCTTGTCCAGGTCCCCACGCCGTTCCGCGGCGAAGGCTTCCTCGAACACCGCGCGGATGCCGGGTTCGAGCACCACCAGGTCGAGCTCGGACAGCTCCATCAACCCGTCGTTTCCCCCGGAGGCCTGGCCCAATGCCGATGGCAACAGCGCCAAGCAGGAGGCCAGCAGGCCGCCGACGAACAGGAGCACTCGTGTCTGAGCTCTCACCTGCGCTTGACCTTCATGTCGCGCACGCGCAGCCCGAGTTGGTTGAAACGAAGCTGCACCTTGCGAGCGCTCTCCGCATCCCCCATGAGCACCCTGGCCATGGCCGCAAAGTCGCCCTCTTCCAGGTAGTAGAGCTTCTCGAAGTACTGGCGCTCCACCGCCTGCGAGATGGCATTGAGGCTGCTGCTCGGCTTCACGGCGACCTGGATCTTCCAACCACCTTCCTCACGCGGGGCTTCCACCCGGACCGCCCGGAGCAGGTCGCGAACGAGCTTTGGCCGCACCTGCACCACGTCGGCACGCTCACCGGGATTCACGGACGCGAGCTCGGCCAGGGTGAAGGTCAAGGCGTTCTCGACGGTCATGGCGAACTCGCGCAGGTTGCCAGGCCAACCGTGTCGCTTCAGCAGCCGCATGGACTGATCGGCGAAGAGGACCCACAGCACACCCTGCTTGGGGGCGGGCACGTCGCCGCCGGCGAGCACTCGCACGCGGGCCCCCGTCAGCTCCGCTCGCGCCTGATAGTCGGCCATCAGCTCGGCCGGGTAGGACCCCTCGAGGGCGCGCTCGAGGCAAAACGCGAGCAAGCCGTCGAGGTCCTCCATGCGATCGCGCAGGGGTACCAGGCGTACGGTGCAGGCGGGATTGAGCCGCATGAAGAGGTCCGCGCGAAAACGTCCTTGGCGCACCATCTCGCCCAGATCCTCGTTGGTGGCGACGACCAGCTTGACGTCCACACGACGCTCCCGCGTGTCGCCCAGGCGGGTAACCAGACCCTCCTGGAGGACGGTGAGCAACATGCGCTGCGCCTCCTCCGGAAGATTGCCCACCTCGTCCAGGAAGAGCGTGCCACTATTTGCCGCCTCGAAGGCCCCCTTCCGGTCTGATACGGAGCCGGTATAGGCGCCTCGAACCGAGCCGAAGAGCTGCGCCGCCATCAGATCGCGGGGGAGCGTGGCCAGGTCCACCGTGACCAGCTCCCCTCGCCTCCCAGAGCGTGCATGGACAAAGTGGCGGACGATGAGGGACTTGCCCGTGCCCGTACCACCCAACAGGGTGATGGGAAGGCGGCCCCGAGAGAGGGTGATGAGGCGCTGGCGGATACGCCGCATCTCGAGACTACGGCCCCAGTAGACCGGCCCATCGGCCTCGGCACCCCGCCGCGCGCGCATGATCCCCTGGATCTGAGCGCGGAGAGCGTGGGCGTCCACGTAGTCATCATCCAGGAAGTAGGTGTACTCCTGAGCATTCAGGGCCTCCGCTTCCTTCTCGAGGGGCAGATCGTCACGGCTGGTCATGAGGACGACGGGGAGGTCTGGGAAGCGGCCGCGAAGCCGAGCCAGGATCTCCAACCCCTGACGCCGACGAACACGCTCGAGGGTGCGCGCGTCCGCACCCTCTGGGAGGCCTACGAGCTCTTCCCTGGGGATGTCGAAGTGTACGTCCAGCAGCACCAGGTCCACCCGGGGACGACGGGCCTCGAGGAAAGGTGTAGCGCCGGCCCAGCTGCGCGCCGGCCCGATGTAGAGATGCTCGGGGAGCACCCTACGACACAGCTCGACGGTGCGGTCCAGGTCGTCGATCACGAGGATGTTGGCCATGCTCTCTCCGGGGAATCAGGGCGTGCGCAGAGCGCGTACTCTCCGTTGCAGACGCCTGGTGGCGGCCGCAACTTCCAGGGCTCCGGCCATCGCGACCTCGAGCTCACGACGAGGTGCCGTCCCGAGCTGGGGCAACAGCGCTCGGAAGGCGCGGATCGCTCCGTCGATGACAAGAAGGTCGGGATCCCGTGTCATGTCGATCCGAGACCCGTCCGCCAGCGGTGCGGCCCCCACGAGGGGCTCCCGCAGCCTGGACCACAACGCCGGGGCGCTCTCGACCCGAAGATCCGAGGCGCGGGTGCGAGCCAGGTCGGCCTCGAGGGCCTCCCGGAGCTCGTCGTCGCTGGGCACCGGTGGCAGCCAACGCAGCTGGAAGGCGACGTACTTGCCGAGATCGTGCCTGACGTGCGCAATGTGCTCGCCCAGTGCCTCGAGGCTCGATGCAGACACGGTCTCGAGGGTGCCAGGAACACTCACGGTTTCGCCCCACCGCCACGGGGCGCGAGGGGCAGGGAGAGGCTGACGCCAGCCCCGTCCGGAGCCACCCAGGTGAGCTGCAGGTTGTCACCAGACCCATCGAAAGGCAACACCCAGCGTGCCCCGGGAAACGAAGGCCCCAAGACGACCGGGCCCTGTTCCCATCCCGGCACCGACAGCTCGGCCGTCATCCACACGGCGTCGGTCTCCAGGTACAACTCCTGCTCGCCCAACGAGGCGCGCACGGGTGGTTCGGGAAACTGGGGATCGGCCCGTGCGACGGTCACGCTCGCAAGGACCACCAGAAACAACGAGCAGCGCGCGACCCTGGGTGGCATGAAGGCCTCTCGGCATCCGCCCGCCACGGCACCGTCGACTCGGTGATCTGCGGAGAGCGATACGACCGAGGGTCTTCGCAAGCGTCGTGCCAATGCTTTCCTCTCGATAGACCTTGTTAACGGCAGGAAACGGGGCGGCCCGCTACCAATGATAGCGAAGTTGCTGTAACTCGTAGCGCGCTCCCACGACAGCAGGGGAGCGCACGGATGCATCGCGCGCCCAAAGCGGGCTACACTCACGCAGCGATCGGTGAACATGTCCAGAAAGCTGAAGACCCGTTTCATGCAGGCCCTACAGGGCCTCGAGCTGCGACCGTCCGAGCGCAGCGCCTTGGAGTTCTTGTTCCAAGAGGCCATGCAGCTCAATCCCATGGCCACCCTGGCCGACCTGACGAGCGACACGACCATCTCCATCGCGGACACCGAGCCCCTGCTCGGCGCGGACGAGGACGAGTGGCTGCCCCAGTCAGGGCTCCAACCGCGCCCCCTGGACCTACCCGAACGGTACTGGAGCCTGGGCCTGATCGGCGCCGGCAGCATGGGAGAGGTGTACCGCACCTACGATCGCGCGCTGAGGCGCGTGTTGGCCATGAAGGTGCTGCGGGCCGATCTCAAGCACCCCGAACTGGCCGTCGTGCGGTTCGTCGAAGAGGCCCAGATCACCGCACAGCTCGAGCACCCGGGCATCGTCCCCGTGCACGACATCGGGCAACTCCCCGACGGCCGCTGGTACTTCACCTCCAAGGAAGCCAAGGGCCGCACGCTCACGGAGATCATTCGAGAGGTCCACGCCCTACGCCTCGAAAAGGGCACCTTCGGCTCCACCGAGTCGGGTTGGACCTTCCGACGCCTCATCGATGCCTTTCACAAGGTCTGTGTCGGCGTGGCCTATGCCCACGCCCGCGGGGTCATCCATCGCGACCTCAAGCCGGACAACATCCTGGTCGGTAGCTACGGCGAGGTCCTCGTATTGGACTGGGGGCTCGCCCGCCCCATCGGCGGAGCGACCACACCGCCCGAACAAGCGGGCTTGCAGATGGTCGACTCCGACCGGGCCGAAGATCCCAAGCTCGCGACGCGGGACGGGCTGGTGGCGGGAACGCCGGCGTTCATGTCTCCCGAGCAAGCCCGCGGAGTACCCGATCTCGATCCCTCGTGCGATGTCTACGCCCTCGGGGGCGTGCTGTACATGATCATCTTTGGTCACCACCCATACGAGGAGATGGGCGCCCGCGAGGTGCTCCGGCTGGTGCGCGAAGGCCCTCCGCCGTTCCCCCCAGCGCCTTGGGCACCTCTACACCTCATCACCATCTGCCGGAAAGCGCTCTCCAAGAACACAGCCGCCCGCTACCCCGACGCCTCCTCCTTGGCCGCGGAGATCGACGCCTGGGTCGAGGGCGCCCGCAACCGCGAACGCGCCCAATCCATGGTGCAGGCCGTGCGGGGCCGAGTCAGCGACCTCACCAAGAAGTACCTCGAGGCCGTTCGGCGCCGCGAGCGGGCCCGCCGCGCCATCGTGCGCCTGCCGCCCACGGTCTCGCTGCAAGACAAAGAAGCAGCCTGGGCCGAGGAAGATCGGAGCGAGGCAGCCATGGACGGCGTCGAGGACGCCTTCCAGGACGTGGTGCAGCAGCTGCGGGCGGCGCTCTTGCAGTGCCCCGACCTGCTCGAAGGTCGCGCAGCCCTCGCGGACCTCTACCGGTCCCGGTACGAGACGGCGACGGCGCTGGACCTGCCCGGCCGCGCCCGCGGCTTCGAGCGCCTGGTACAGGAGTACGACATCGGCCACCACGCGGCCTTCCTCCAGCGCCGCGGCCGCCTGACACTCCAGTCCACACCGCCCGACGCCATGGTCGAGGTCTACCGCTACGAGACCAAGGCCCGTCGCCTCGAGCGCGAGCCCCTCGAGATGCTGGGTCCGACGCCCATCCAGGATGTCACGCTGCAGGCGGGGAGCTACGTACTGGTGCTGCGAGCACCGGGACGCCCCCTGGTCCACTACCCAGTGCACATCGAGCGTGAGGGTCACTGGAGCGGCAGCCCGCCAGGCAAGAAGCGGCCCACGCCCGTCTTCGTACCCCCCGAAGGCATGGTGCCACGCTCCATGTGCTACATACCGGAAGGCTGGGCGATCTTCGGGGGCGATCCACACGCCCGCGGAAGCCCACCTCGCCAGCGGCTCTGGACCTACGGATACTTCATCGGGCGGCACGCCGTGACCCACCGAGAGTATCTCTCCTACCTGAACGCCATGATGCAGGGCGACGATCGTGAGCAGGCCCTGGACCGGGTGCCATGCATCAAGGTCCCCCGCCTCCACGACTCCGTGCCTCTGTACTCGGTCGATGGGGCTGGTCAGCTGGTGCCCTGCGAGGACTCCCCGCTGGGTCCGCTCCGGCTCGACGCCCCCGTCACGTTGGTGCGTTGGCACGACGCCGCCGCCTATTGTCTGTGGCTGGCCGAGAGCACCGGGCTGCCCTTCCGTCTCCCCAGCGAGCTGGAGCGCGAGAAAGCGGGGCGTGGGGTCGACGGACGACCCTTCCCCTGGGGAAGCCACAGCGATCCGGGATTCCACTGCACCCAGGACAGCCCTCTCGAGTACCCGGCCCCGCCAGCCACGTCGAGCTTCGTCATCGACACCAGCCCCTACCAGGTCCGTGCCCTGGCGGGCGGGGTGGCCGACTGGTGCATGGACACCTTCCGACACCGCGGCCCGCGCCACCAGGGCGCCTTCGCCAAGGAACCCGAGCCTCTGACCTCCAAACACGGCCGGACCGACACCCGGCCGGAGAGGCGCGTTGTTCGGGGGGGCTCCTTCGACGGTGTCCCTCAAAACGGTCGCTGTGCTGCCCGCGCCGGCCAGTCGTCGAGTCGCCGCAAGGTGGGCGTAGGCTTCCGGCTCGCACTTTCGCTCTCGCAGCTTTTGACCACATCGAGCGAAGACTGAGGACTAGCCGACCTTCCAGCTCAGCGTCCCGGCCTGCAGCGTGGCTCGAGCCCCCCACACGAAGGGGAGGTTCGAGGATCCGTGTCCAACCGGGACCCCAGCGACGACGGGGACGCCCAGCTTTCCCAGCACCTCGCCCGCGATGTCCTCGGCGTGCCAGTCCACGTGGCCCGGCTCGCTGCAGCCCTCGAAGCCACCCAGGACGACTCCGGCGACGTCATCGAGCGCCCCTGAGTCCAGCAGCTGGTTGACCAGGCGGTCCACACGGTACGGGCGCTCGCCCACTTCCTCGAGCAGCAGGATGGCCCCGTTCGCCTCGAGAGCCCAGGGTGTACCCGCCAGGCTGGCGATGGTGCAGAGGTTGCCCCCTACCAGGGTCCACTGGCGCTTCCGGGCACGACTTCGCGACCGACATGCGCCCAACCCCGGCCCTCGAGGAGCAGAGCCCTGGTGGCCTCGCGCGATCCCGGGTCGGTGTGGTCGGCAAGGGAGTGGAGCACCGGACCGTGAACGGGGATGCCCGCCGACCGAGCCCACAGCCCGGAAAACAGGGCCGTTGCGTCGCTGAAACCAATCACCGGGCGCGCGACCACCTGACCCCATCGAACCCCAGCCAACAAGCGCGCCAGGCCGTAGCCGCCTCTCGCGAGCCAGGCCCCCTGCAGCTCCGGATCCTCGAGCGCCCACCTCAGGTCCGCGAGCCGCTCCTCGTCCGTGCCGGCCAGGTAGCGATGACGTCGGCCCATGCCGGGGGACAGGACCGGACGAAGACCCCAATGCCGGATCAGGTCCATGCCTCGTTCCAGGCGCTCGGGATCGTAGTTGCCCGAGGGTGCGAACACGCCCACGCGGGCGCCGGGGGACAGCAGCGGTCGCTCCATGCCGTCGATGATAGCCTTGTCGACCTCATCCGTCGCCACCTCGAAGCCATGCCTCCCACGGATCCTCCACCAGCCCGCCGCTCGAGCCCGTTGAGAGCGTTCACGATGCCACTCCTCGCGCTCTTGGCCTGCAATCCCCCTTCCGGCCCCGAGCCTCCCCTTCCGGACGAACAGCCGGCGCAGACCCTGACCCCTCCAGAGACCACCCAGGACGATTCGAGGGACTTCGCCCCCATCGCCCTCCCCCAGACCCTGCCCGCCGCCGTCTTCACCCGCACGGCACCGGTCAGCCTGGTCGACGAGCGCGGGGCACCGCTGGGGGTCCTCACCGGCCATGGGGCGAAGCTCGAGCTCCGTCACGCCCTCGCGGACCGCGCGCTGGTGGCTTGTGTCGTCTGCACCGAGCCCGTCGAGGGGTGGGTGCAGACCAACCTGATCATGCCCGAAGGTCACCAGCCCAGCGACGAAGAGAGCGCAGATCCGCAGCTGGCGCTGGCGCTCTACGCCATTCAGCTGAGAGGCGCGATGGAACAGGGAGAGCCCGTGGCCGGCCTCGAGGCCGACGCAGCACAACGCCAGCTGCTGCTCGGGGCGATGGACCACGGCTTCGCCATCGAGGGCCGCAAAGCCATGGCACCTGCCTCGGGCCTGGTCTACGCCAGCCTGGGAGTTTCCGTCCTGGTCCGGATGGGCCTGGAGGGTTGGTACCTCCGCGAAGTGGAGCTCCCGCCCAGCCCCTCGCGAGCAGCTGGGCACTGAGCACCCACTGCGACCCTCTTGTCGCGCGAGCCGACCCTCCTGCGCCATTGTAGTCGCGCTGATTCGCTGGGATGCCAAGGGCAACCGTGGGCGCAAACGGCACGTTTCTTGCAATGATTAGATAGTGATGGTGGTTGTTGGCCCTCTCGGCTTTCGCTCTTTCGGGAAGACAACTTCCGTGGTACACTGCCGTCGCCCGGAGGTCTCCGCATGCAACGCTCGATCTGGACGCGTTTCCACCCCTACCTCGCCCTCCCCCTGGCCATGCTGCTCTGGCTCGCGGGGGTCCCGACGGCCGTGGCGGGAGACCCGTACGAGACCAGCACCACGTCTGAAAGTGGCTGGACCACCACGAGCAAGCACACCAACCCGGGCACGAACAACTCCGGCACCACCGATATGGGCAAGTACCAGCTGCCCACCGGCACCTTCTACAAGCACGATCCCTCCAGCTGGTCCACCAAGACCGAGAAGACCTACTTCCAGAAACAGGACGGCTCCGTCGCGGCCAAGGACAAGACGGGCACCACCATCCCCACCAGCGTCATCCTGGCCAAGGCGGATGGCGAGCTCAACGTCTGGAAGGGTGAGGTCGAATCCGAAGCCGGCGACAAGGCCTCGCTGTCAGTGCTCGGCGTTCAAGGCATCGCCATGGGCACCGCCGGCTACACCGACGGCACCGCCTCGGCCACCGGCACGCTCATCGGCAGGGCCTACTTGCTCCAGGGCAGCGCCGAGACCCGCCAAGTCGGCGTGGGTGACGCTAACCTCGGCGTGCACGTGTCGGCCAAGGCCTGGGGCATGGTGGGCGTCGAAGGAAAGCTCTCCGGCACCGCAAAGGTCGGCAAGGAAGGCGTGGCCCTCGAGGCCAAGGCCGAAGTCTTCGCCGGTGCCAAGGCCATGGGTCAGATCCCCCTCACCATCAGCCTCTGCAAGATGAAAGCCACCGGCCGCATCAGGGGCGAAGTCAGCGCAGGCGCGGGCGCCAAGGCCGTCGGCACCATCAAGATCGACTGGGCCAAGGGCACCGCCACCATCTCGGGCGAGCTGGCCGCCACCCTGGGCCTGGGAGCCGGGGTCGGCGCCGACGTCGTGATCGACCTACAGGAGCTCGTAAAGGACCCCGCCGCCGTTGGCGAGTGCCTGCTCGACGGGGTCAAGGAGCTCGCGAGCGCCGCCGTCGAGCTGGGTGGAGACCTGGTCGACGCCGCAGGAAGCGCCCTCGCCACGGCAGGTGAAGCCATCGTCGACGCTGCCGACACGGTAGGCACGGCCTTGGCCAACGGGGCATCCCGCGCGACCGCCGCCGTGGGCAACGCGGTGTCCTCGGCGGGTAGCGCCATCGCAGGCTTCTTCGGCTGGGGTAGCGATCCCGCGCCGCCCATCCCGCCGGTACGACCCGGCAACAACACGCCTATCGCCTCCAACACGCGCCCCGTCACCATCACCATCATGATGCCTGCGGGCAACAGCGGTGCTCCCTCCCCCACGCGCTCCCTCAAGGCCCAGCGGCAAGCCTACCCGCACTAGCCTCGACCGGTCGTCTATACTCCCCGGGTCGCGTGTCCTTGCACGCGGCCCTTCGTGCTCGAGCCACGCCGGAGAGAGCCATGTCGCTTCGACACGTCATCGTCTGCCTCGCCTTGCTCACGGCCCCGGTCGCCTCCGCCCAGGATGCCGGCTACCCCGACGAGGCCTTTCGCGAAGCGGAACAGCTCATCGAGCAGGGCGACCTGGCCGGAGCGAGGGCGGCTCTCGAGAAGGGCCTTCGGCGCGTACCCGACAACGCCAACGGCTGGGTGAACCACGGCAACATCCTCCTGCTCGGCCAAGACTTCGCCGGCGCCGAGGCATCCTTCGAGCGTTCACTCGCCATCGACCCCCAGCACTACCTGGCCATGAACGGAATGGGGGCAGCGCTCATGGGCCTGGCCTCCTACGAGCAGGCCATCGAGTGGTTCCTCCGCGCGGTCGAAGCGCAACCCGAGTACATCACGCCCCTGATCAACCTCGGCGACATCGCGTTGCTGCGCAACGAGGCCGCCCTGGCCATCAAGTACTACTCGTTGGCCCTCGAGGTCGACCCATTCGCCCGCGACCCCTCCCTGGCGCTGGGAGAGCTCCACATCGTCGGTGGGCTGCACGAGCACGCCCACAAGTACATCGATCCCATCCTCTCGCGGAATCCCACGGACCTCGACGCCCTGGAGCTGAAGGGCCGGGCGTTCATGGGCCAGGGCCTCCCCCTGCGCGCCCTGGAGCCCTTGCTCGAGGCCAAGCACGCCGACCCGAGCCGCGCCAGCACCCAACGCCTGGTGGGCGTGGCCTGCATGCTCAGCACCCAGTGGGGCTGCGCCGAGGACGCCTACCGCGCCGCCATCACGCTCCAGCCCGGAGACGCGGATCTGCACCTCGAGCTGGGGCAGCTCTACAAGACGGCCGGTGAGGAGACCTGGGATCGCGCCCAGTGGCACTTCCAGAAGTCCAGTACCCTCGATCCCTCCATCGCCGCTCCCTGGTTCGAGCTCGCCTCTCTCGAGGAAGACCTGGACCGCGAAGTGGACGCCATCGCCCACTATCAGCGCGCCATCGAACTCCAGCCCGACCACTGCCCATCCCTGTCCAACCTCGCTCGTCTGACCAAGCTCGCCGGCGATCCCGCCTCGGCCGAGCTGATGTTGGACCGCTGCTTGTCGTCGGATCCCGGCTTCGTCCTGGCCATCGTCAACCGGGGCTGGATTCGCGCCGACGCGGGCAGGTGTGGCGCTGCCAGGCAGGATCTCGAGCCTCTGGCGCAGGGCGACGACCTGTGGGGTCGACAGGCTGCGGAGCTGCTCACGAAGTGTCCGGAGTAGACAGGCTCCAGGTTCCGCTCACTGCGGCATAGCGGCCGGCTCGAAGCGAGTTATGAACGCCCGTCTCCGGCCCATTTTTGGGGAGGTGCCCCCTGTCCTCGCGAGCAGAGCTCATCAAGCGCGTCGGCGCCTGGATCCTGGTTACGGCGGTGCTCATCGGCGTCTACGCCGTCCTGCGCGCTACCGTCCTGGACGGCCTCAAGGTCAACCGCAACGCCTCCGAGGTGGTCAAGATCTACCTCATCGCTGGCGCCATCGCCGTAGCCACCGGGCGCTGGGCCTGGCAGCGATGGATGAGCCCACGCACGGACGCCGCGGCCCACTGGACCCGACGCCTGCTGGTCCTCTCCATCCTCGTCCTCTGCCTGATGGCCACCCTCAACTACGGCCGGTACGGCTGGAAGCTCGTCGGAGACCGCATCGACGTCTACGACGTCATCCACTACTACCTGGGACCCAAGTACTTCGACGAGCTCGGCTACTTCGACCTCTACGCAGCGTGCATCATCGCGGACGAAGAGCGGGACATGCACTTCCGGCCCGCACCTCCCACCTACCAGCACCAAGACTTCAACGGCTACGAGATCCGGCCCTACAAGGCAGCCCTGGCACGGTCCGACGAGCTCAAGGCGAAGTTCACCGAAGAGCGCTGGGAAGGCTTCGCCGACGACTTCACCACCCTGCAGCGCGAGTTCTACGGCCTCGAGAAGAAGTACTGGTACCAGATGGTCAACGACCACGGCTTCAACGGCACCCCCGCCTGGGCGGGCTACGCCGCGCCGCTGGTCAACCTGGTGGACGCCACCAACGTCAAGCTCATCTGCTACGTCGACATCCTGCTGCTGCTGGTGGCCGTAGG
>CAZVHW010000221.1:0-11184 GCA_964626835.1 uncultured Enterobacterales bacterium | reverse complement strand
ATCGACTGCGATCAGCCCGTTGGCTACGTCAGCGATGCAACCGACTGCGACGACACCGACGCCACGCAGTACCCGGGCGCGGACGAGTACTGCAACGGCGAGGACGACGACTGCGACGGCACCGTCGACGAAGACGACTCGGTAGACGTCTCCACCTGGTACGCCGACAACGACGCTGACTCCTACGGCGACCCCGGCAACACCGACATCGATTGCGACCTGCCATCGGGCTACACCGACGACAACAGCGACTGCGACGACACGGATGCTTCGCAATACCCGGGGGCGGACGAATACTGCAACGGCGACGTGGACGAGGACGGCGAGGTCCTCGACGGCGACACCTTCTTCGCAGACGACGACAGCGACAGCACGGGCGATCCCGACGACACCATCCTCGCTTGCTCCGTCCCCTCCGGCTACGTCGACAACGACTGGGACTGTGACGACACCGACGCTAGCGAACCCGTGGTCGCCGACGCCGCCTCGGGCTCCTCCTCGGGCGCGGGCTCCATCGCCAGTCCACTGGACACGATCCAATCGGCGATAGACATCGCTGGCCAGTGCGTGATCGCCATGGCAGGCACCTACTCCGAGGCCGTCAACATGAACGGCGTCGATCTCACGGTCACCGGAGTCGAAGGCTCCGACGTCACCATCATCGACGCCGTCGGCTTGGGCAATGCGGCCTTCACCGTGGACTCGGGCGAGACCGGCGCCACGGTCGTCTCCGGCTTCACCCTCAGCGGAGACGGCCACCTGGAGACGGACACCAGCTCCTACAGCTGCACCTCCATCATCACTTGCACCGACTGGTACTACACCTACTGCGGCGGCGGCGCCTACGTCTCTGGAGCCGATCCCACCTTCCAGGACATCATTGCAGCAGACAGCGCCCTCCCGGCGGCCTCGGTCACCGTGTCTTACCCGGACACGCACTACATCTACTCCTACGGTGGCGGTCTGTGCTTCCTCGACTCCGTGTCCGAGGTCACGGCATCCGGCGTCTGGACCAACGAAGCAGACCAGGGCGGTGGCATCTACGCTGACGAAACCTCGGCCATCACCATCGACACCAGCTACATCGCGGGCAACATCGCCACGGACGGCGCGGGCTTCGAGCTCGAGGGCGGCTACACCGCCATCACCAACGTGGCCTCCCTCTTCAACCAGGCTGACACCGAAGGCGGCGGCTTGTACCTCATCGACGCATCGGCCACCCTGGTCAACACCACCTACGCCGGTGACGACGCCTCGCTAGGCGGTGGGCTCTACGCCTCCGGCTCCTCCACCCTGGACGTCTCGAACAGCATCATCTACGGCGCGGTGAGCTCCGAGGGCATCCTCATCGACAGCACCTCGGGCTTCGACGGCGTGTACAACAACGTCTACGGCAACCTCGGTGGCAACTACAGCGGCGTGACCGACCCCACCGGGTCCGACGGCAACATCTCCGACACCCCGTTGTTCACCTCGTACACCAACGACGGCGACCCCACCAACGACGACGTCCACCTCAACAGCGCCTCCCCCGCCGTGGACGCTGGCGATCCGTCCAGCAGCTACGATGACGCGGACGGCACCACCAACGACATGGGCGCATTCGGCGGACCGAACTCCGACTGGGACTAGCTGGCTCGTTCGGAGTCCTTGGCGCGTTTGCGCACTGCCTGCACCGCGGGCAGTGGGTTAGTCTGTCGGCTCTTCACGGAGAACGAAAGCCATGGACGAAAACATCGAACAAGACGACCTCATCAGAATCCCCCCAGGCTGGGGCCCTGTCATCTTCCTGGCCGTGGTGATCATCCTGTCCAACGCCGGACTGGGCATCTACGTCCGAGGCCTCGTGCTTTCCACTCCCACGGCGCGGCCGGTGGCCATCGGCAAGGCCGGAGGCGGTGGCGGGCAGCCGGGCGGCAAGGCGGCTGGCGGAGGGCCCACATCGGGCTCCGGAAACGGCCCCGGCACGAGCGCGGAAGAGGGCGGCGGGCCACAGCTCCCAGCCAGCACGTACGAGGCCGACGAGGCTGAGTTCACCGAAGAGCTCGACGCCTACATCAAGTCGGTGGCAGAGGAAGCCGGGCTCGACCCCGAGGCCATCCCAACCGCCAAGGAAATCTACGAGCAGATGAAGAGGAGCGGCTTGCTCCCCCGCAGCCAGGACGTGGACCTTCGCACCGTGCTGTCCGGCCACATCCGCGAGATGGGCAAACACTCCGTAGACGGCACGCTACCCAACGCAGGCAAAGGTGGGTCGAACTCCAAGGGCGGACCGGGCGAGGGCGGATCGGGCGAGGGCGGACCGGGCTCCAAGGGCGGACCGGGCGCCCCGGGCACGATGCAACCCCCGCCAGAAGGCGCCGATGGCTCCCGGTCCCCAACCGACATGAAGCCACCCCTCGAAGGCGAGGAAGCCCAATAGCCCGCCTCTCCAGGGGCCCATAGGGGCCAGCGGGCTATGTTGGCCGCATGCTGCGTGGCCTCTCCCTGCTCATGGCGCTGACCTGCTGGCTCATGGCCAGCTCGGTTCGAGCTGAGGAGGGGACGACGGTCAGCGTCTTCCTGGTGCTCCCTCCGGGCGCGGACCAGCTCAAGGCTCAGCTCCGGGTCAACTGGGGAGGGTCAGAGCACCGCATTCCCATGGAGAAGGCCGGCACGCTCCACCGGGTTGCGGAGCTCCAGGGAGAGGCCACCCGAATGCTCCCGGTGAGCATCTGGGTCCGCCGCCCGGATCAGACCTACCCACTCCAGGCCTACTCGAACATCGAGCGACTCGAGCCAGGCCGAAACATCCTGGCCTACGGCATGGAGCGAGGAGAACCCCCCTATGCACGCCGGCTGGGTGCGCCCCAGGACGACGTATTCCACGGCCAGGACCACGACGAGGCGGTGGTCCTCGCCCTTGGTCTTGCCTGGAACCTGGCCATCTTGGGCGTCGTGCTGTGGTTGGCCTGGCGCTCCAGGCGTAGCCGCCAGCCGCCAGACCGCGTCAGGGCACCGACACCCCTCGCTCACGAACTGGGATTGGTCCTGCTCTGGATCCTGTTGGCCGCCGCTTGGACCTGGCCCGCGGTCTTGGCAGGTGGGGAGACCATGGTGGGCCGACACTACGACCTGCCTGGTTCCATCTGGACCTTGGGGGCGTCGAGCCGGCTCCTGTGGGACCTGAACGATCCCATGACCGCCTACCCGATGGGCGCCAGCTACGTTCGCTTGGACTCCTTCACGCTGATCCCGTTCGGCCTGCTCTCGGGGTGGGTCGATCCCGCGCGCATCCACGGATGGCTCCAGGTCCTGGGGGTGGCGAGCATGGCCTGGGCCGCCGAACGCTTCGCCTTGGCTGCCGGCGCCCGCCGCCCTTGGAGCCTCGTGGCTGGGCTGGGCTTCGCCATGTCGGGCATGGCAGCCAACGTGCTCCTCGAGGGTCATGTCTACCATGTCATGGACCCCTGGCTGGCCCTCTTCGCGTGGACCTGGTGGCGGTCGACCTCCAGGGACGGACACTGGCTGCACGGCGTCTTGGCGGGCTTGTTCTTCTTCGCCACGCTGATCACGACCGCCTACATGGCCCTGGTGGCCGCGGTCATGGCGGCAGTGTTCCTGATGGCGAGCCTGGCTCGACCCGGACGCAGCCTGCGCTGGAAGCCCGCCGCTGCTGCCCTGGCCACGGTCCTGGCCCTCGTCCTTCCCTACATGGCGGTGTTCCTCCTCCTCGGGGAATCCCGAAGCACGGGCGGAGTCGAAGAAGTGCTGATGGAGACCGGCACCCACCTGGCGGGCCTCGCCAGCCCCGGCGCCGAGGTGGACCGCGGCCGACGCTCGAAGGCCCTGGCCTTGAGCGGCGTCACCCTGGCCCTGTTCGTGGTTGCCCCGCTGCTGCTGCGAAGAGAACAGGGATGGCGGCGTCTGGCGGCGGCGGCGGCGCTGTTGCTGCTCATGGCATTCGGCACGGGGTTCGGGCCCAACGACGGCACCACCTGGTTCCCCATGCCCCTCAAGCTGCTCCAGATCCTGGGTGCAGGCGTGTTCGTGCGCTTCCCCCTCCGCTTTGCCTGGGGCTGGCTGCTCTGCGCGGGCGTGGTCGCGGCCTGGGCAGGAACCCGCCTCGAGGCCCGGGTGGGGCGCGTAGCCCGACTCCTCGTGGTCCTGGCCGTGCTCGAACCCTTCCTTCTGGTTCGCCTTCCCTGGCGGCAAGCTGTACCCCAGCACGCCACACCCACAGCCTATCAGCGCCTTGACGGCCCGATCCTGGACCTCTTCCCGGACGGATCCGAGCCCCCGGTCGGCATCGACTATCTGTTCACACGCCTGGCCTGCTACTACCAGACCGAGCACGGGCTCCCCATCGCCGACGACTGCATCGCCACACGCTACGACGACAACCCGCGCTACGTTCTCAACCGGTGGCTGGTGGCCCAGCTGATGGCTGGCGATGTCGAACCCGCCTTCGAGAAGCTCGAAGCCATGGGTTTTTCGGCTCTGGTGGTCCACGTCGACCTGTTCCAGCCCGCAGACCTGATGCGCATCCAGGATGGTCTGCTGGCCTCGGGGCGCACAATCTGGTCCGAGGGAGGCGGCGGAGAGTGGCTCCAAGTGGTCGAGCTCGAGTCAGATCCGGCCCCAGACGCGACGACGATCTACCGGAATCTGGTGGTGGAGCCATCTCGAGCCATCGGCGCTCCTGGAGAGCCCGCTTTCACGTCGGTCCACACGCTCCGCATCGAGCTGATCCTGCCACAGGATCCCCTCTACCTCCAGCTGGATGGCGCTACCTACGTCGCCCGTATCCAAGACGAGCAGGGCCTGACCCGTGAGGTGGTTCTCACCCAGAACGGCATGGCGCCCATGGACTCCGCCGACGACTTCACCCTGGTCGGCTATCCGGACACCGCCATCCCCGGGGCGATAGACCTCAGCTTGCTCCGCATCGAGGGGCCCCACGCACATCTGCTCTGGTCGGGACCGGTACGCCTCAAGCTCTCCGAGGACTCCATCACGTTCCGCATCCGTGCTGACGACACGCGGCAGCGCGCCTGGCCAGTCGCTGCGGCCCCCATTCTCTTTTCCCCGCCGGCCGACTACTACAACGGTGCCGTGGCCAGCGCCGGCTGGGGAGTGTTCGCACTGGTCCTGGGGTCCTTCTGGGTCGTGGTCCTTCTTCGGCGTCGCTCGTGGGAAGGGGAAGAGGCATGAGCAAGCCCACCGCCAACCGATCACGCCACGGGCTTCTGGACGTCCTCACGGCCGCGCTGATCCTGGCCGTGGCGACCGCGCAGGTGCTCTTCGCGCTCGAGGACGTGAGGCTCCCGCGGGACCCAGGGCTCTACTTCAAGCTGCTGCCCGAGCTGTACCAAGCGCTCGCCCATCCCCTGGACAACCTCCGAGCACTCTCGGGAGCCTTGGCGGAAAGCTCCGGTTGGTACAACCTCCTCCTCGCGGCTGCGATGCGCATGGTGGGGCGCAGCGGCCTGGTCCTGGATCTGGCCTGTGCGGTGTGGGTTGCCCTGCTGCTGGTGGGCACGGCCTTGATCGCTCGGCGCGCATCCTCCCCGACGGCGGGGCTCTGCGCCACCCTGCTGGCCGCCGCCATGCCGGTTGTGATCATCATCGGACGTACCCCCTGGATCCATGTCCCAGAGGCTGCCTTGGCAGTGCTGACTCTCGCAACGTGGCAGCGGGATCCCGCGCTCCGGCGCTGGCGGACGGTGCTGGCCTTGATCCTGGGTGGCATGCTGGTCATCACCCTCCGTCACTCCGGCCTGATCTGGATCGGCCCGATGTCACTCCTGCTGTTCTGGACTGGGGGGGCGCCGCGCGCCTGGCGCCGCATCGCCCTGGTCCTGGCTGGATGGGCCCTGGCCGTCGCTGTCCCCGTCCTCGAGCTGCAACGCTACCTCGAGGCCAAGATGGGAGCCCGCGACCGCTACGTGAGCCAGCTGCCCGAGTTCGTGGAGCAGCTGGTCAGCAACCTCTCATGGCCGACACTCTGGGCGTGCCTACTCGGAATCGTCCTGTTCTCTCTGCGGCGCCCGCGAGTTCCCCGCAGGCCCCTCGAGCCCCTCCTGGTGGTGTGGATCGTCCTGGGTGTGTTCCTCTGGAGCCTCTTCAGGGCCGGACTGGACAACTTCACGCCGGTGGCCCCGGCCCTGGCGATCCTGGCCGGCACTGGGCTGGCGCGACTGGGCAGATGGGGCGTGATCCCGGCTGGGTTGGCGTTCCTGGTCGCCTCACTACCCCAGTGGCTCGACAAGGACGCCGTGCGGCCCTTCATGAACATGCCTGGCTTCCCGGACTTCACCGCCGGCACCCATCCCAACAACCACTACCGACCCTGGACGGGGTTTGCCCACGCGGAGGTACGCGGCCTGCTGAACGCCAGCTGCCCCGAAGACGTCAGCGAAGGCTGCGTGGTCGCGGTCGATCACGGCCTCTTCTCCCCCTTCACCGAAGACCCGGGCAGGCTCGAGCTCTTTCTGATCGACGAGGACCGGGTACACCTGATCTCTCTCCGCGACCTCGAGTCCATGCCCAGGCTCGCCCAGCTCCACGCCCTGGCCACCTACGACTGCCACGAACGCGAGGAGCACTGGCGCGAGCGGTACCCGAACACGCGCCAGATCCTGGCCGACATGCTGGACGCCTTCGACCTGCACCCCGTCTGGGCCATCGATCTGTACCGCAACTGCTCCTACCTCTGGATGACGCCGGACGGGGAGTTGCGGGACGAGCAGGCCCTGCCTGCCACCGGCCGGCACATCACCGAGAAGCTCGAGCCCCCCAGGCGAGATGGTTCCCAACCCACCGGCGGGTCATACCTCGGGCTGCCTCCCCGCGAGGGGGACGCGCCGCTCCCTGCGGGGGTATCCGCCGAGTCCCTGCCCGAGGCATCACCCTCCCCCTGACCGTGGACTCACCCGAGCTTCCGGCCGGTTAGGTGCAGGCCACCTCCCGGACGCCTCCCCACGTCCACCCCGCATCTCCGCCACGCCTCCGGACCCTCCATGCCCGAGATCCCCCCATACTCCGCCCTCAGACTCGACCTGACCCGCCGCATCCACGACGCAGGGCTGCACAGGCAGCACGAGCCGATGGTTCACGAGCCCGGCGAGGTCCTCACCGTACAGGCCAAGGGTATCTATCCTTCGGTCGATTCCGAGCTGCGATTGGAGCTACTGCGCTCCGTCGGGGGCGGCTTCGCGGGGCAGGTCTACCAAGCCGAGCTGCAGTCCATGAAAGGGGGAGAGATCCAGGGGCTCGAGCTGGGAGGGCACTATGCAGTGAAGATCCTGCGGCCGCCCTCCGGGTTCTCCCTGGCGTTTCGCAACCTGATGTACAACCTGGCCTACCAGGGGCCCTTCTCGGCTCAGGTCAGCGAGCCGGCGATTCGGGCCGGAGCCCTCTGGCAGCGCCTCATCCGTCGCGGCGCCGCCATCGAGTTTGGCGACGAGCGTGCCGTGGTGAACGGCTACGCCACCTTCTACGACCCCACGCTGCGCTCATGGGCCGAGATCTCCGAGTGGGTGCCAGGTAGGGTTTGGCAGCTCGAGATCGATGACCGCCTGTTCCGACGTTGGCTGAAAGATCCGACGGTCTGGACTACCTGGCGCACTGGCGTCCCCTCGCCGGAGTACCTCAACAAACAAGCCTTCATGGCCCGATTGGTGCGTTTGTTCCACCGTATGGGCGCGCCAGAGCTGGCTCGACAGTACGAGTGGTGGTCCCTCAAGTCCCAACCCAACGCCCTAAAACGACTCAGCGCAGGCCGAGGCCCGGCCGAGGGGCTCACGGCCATCGACTTCCGAGCGGGCCTGGCCCTGCTCTGCTGGCTGCCCATGAGCCCGGTGGACTTCGCGCTGGCCTTCAGAGGACTGCGCAGAGGCGCCCTGGTTCAGTTCGACAGAGGCGACCTAGACGTCCTCCGGGGCTTCATGGACCGTCACCCGGATCACTTCGGGGACCTCGAGCCCGTCTACCGGGAATTGCTCGTCTGCGAAAGGGCCTACCGACGCTCCCTGCCGGACGTCACGCATCACGGCTTGGCATTGCTGGTAGACGCCGACCTGAGACGGGACGTCCGGAACGGTCTCGTGGACGCATGGGCCACCCTGGGCAAGGTGGACGAACCGCACGCGGCCAAGCTGCGCGGGTCGGCGCTGGCTTTCTCGCTCTACTTCTGGCTGGGCGCCTTGCCCATCGTGGGCAAGCTCGGCCGAAAGCTCTGGGGCCTGGCCTCGTGGCGCACCCACCTACACCGCTGCCTGACCGACCGTGCCTACCTGAGCCGAACCCTGCGAGTGCATCAGCTCGAGGTCCTCATCGGCTGGCACCGCAAGGAACGAGTGTCCGACGAACGTGCCTTGCGCCTGGCGGAGCGACCCCTCCAGCTGTGGATCGAGCGTTGGACCGTCGGCTGGCTGCCCGCCAAGATCCACCGCTACCTCACCGTACCCGCCGAGCTGTGGGAGCGGCTGTGGGACGCGGTGACCTTCCCGGTCAAGCTCTACTTTCGCCCCCAGTTCCGCGAGGACTGGCTGCGCGACCAGGTGCAGGAGGCCAAGGACGAGGGAATGCTCGACGAGGACGAGGAGCTGCGCCTCCTCGAGAACATCGACGATCCCTTCATCCAGACCTACCTCAAGTGCGTGGCGGTCCACGCTGCCACCCTGCCGGTCACCCAGGTGGTCGCGATCATCATCGCCTGCGCCTACTACTTCTTCTGGGCGCCGCCCGAGGCTTCCTGGGGCGAGAGCATGGCGGTCTCGGCGGGTATCCTGGCCTTCTTCCAGGCCACACCGGTCTCCCCCGGATCCCTCACCCGGGGCAGCTACGTACTGTACCGCATGGTCCGCGATCGCAACGTCAAGGACTACTGGATCGCAGCGCTGATCAGCTTCTGGCACTACATCGGCTACCTGGGCTTCCCGATCCAGATGGTGGCCCGATTCCCGGGCCTTGCTCGCTTCATGGCGGGCTCGTGGGCGACCAAGGCCGCACACGTCATCCCCGTGTTCGGCGAAAAGGGCGCGCTCATCGAACATCTGGTCTGGGACGGTTTCTTCAACCTTCCCATTTCCGCCGGCGCCTGGATCCGCCGACGTCTGCGAGGGGAATCCTAGAACCCCGGGCAGGCAACACGAGAAATTGGCAAGCGGCCGCAGGACGCAGCGCTATGTTGTAATACTCCAAGGGACCCCGCCCCCGGGAGGTGCTCGTGTTCGCGTCGCTGATCGCCTCGAGCCTGCTGCTCGCACACCCCGGGCTCGCCGCGCCCATCATCAACGGCACCGAGACCAACGACATCGAGGCCGTAGGTGCCATCGGCGTGATGAACGGCAGCTACCTGTACGGACCCTTCTGTTCGGGGACCCTGGTAGAGGCCAACTGGGTGGTCACCGCTGCCCACTGCGTGGACGCGCTGGTCCGCGACTACGCCGGCTACACCGGTGTGTTCATGATCGGAGGCAACATCCCCGCGGGAGAGGTCTCCACCTACGGCACGGTCCTCGATGCCTTCACCCACCCCAACTACTCCCCCGCCAGCCTGCAGTACGACATCGGCCTGCTCCAGCTGACGGGTCTGGGGCTCGGCAGCACCGAGCTCATGCCCGTCAACAAGGACAACGTGGGCAACAGCTGGCTGGACAAGGAGCTGCGCTACGTAGGCTTCGGTGTCACCGACCGCTACGGCGGCAGCCAGGGTGCGGGGGTCAAGCGCTACGCCGACATCCCCCTGTGGCAGTTCGACAACAGCTACCTCTACGGCTACGACCCCGATGATGGCCAAAACGTCTGCTCGGGTGACTCGGGCGGCGCGGCCCTCGAGATGGTGGCGGACGGGCAGTACGAACTGGCGGCGGTCAACTCCACCGTCTTTGCGCCCTACGGGGGCGAGTCCTGCCGTGACGGTGCCACCGCCGGCGTGCGGGTCGACATGCAGATGGCCTGGATCGAGCAGTACGTCGACGTGGTGACCGCGGCCGAGTACTACGCCGACGATCCCGGCGACGATCCCGGCGACGATCCGGGGGACGATCCGGGGGACGATCCGGGGGACGATCCCGACGACACCGCCTGGACCGACCTCCCCGACCTTCCCACCGACGCGGACGTGGACGACTGGGCGGGTGCGTGCTCGAGCGCACCCTGCGGTTCGGCAGCTGGGCTGGCCGGCCTGCTCTTGGCCTTCGGCATCGTCATCGGACAAAGACGGGAAAGAGCCGGGCCTCGCCTCCCCTGAACCTCAGTCCGCCTCCACCGGGCAAGGGCGTGCCTCGGACGGGATGATCCGCGCCGCGGCCAGCTCGAGATCCATGAGCGCGAACGTGGCCTTGATCCCTTCCGACAGGGCTAGCTCGGACGGCCCAACCTGTAGGTGGGCGGACCGCAGGCCGTCCATCGAGCAGCGCAGCGCCCCGCGAAAGCCAGGCTCGAAGCTCATGAGCACCCAAAGCCAGTCCCCATCGGACGTCGGCCCCATCAAGGTGCAGGCCCCGAACGCGGCGCCCTCGAGCACGCCAGCGTACTGCTGAAAGGGGGCCCCGGGCTCGGCGCTCGGCGGAGCGGGTCCAGCGAACACCCAAGAAGCACGGCACGCAGCCGGAGCCCCGGGTACCACGACCACGGGCGGCAAACCCGATGCGGCCTCGGGTGGAGGGGTAGTATCGGGAGCGGCAAAGCTACGACAGCCGAAGAGCGCGAGGGCGAGAGCGGCGAACAGGAACATGCCCGATGCTACCACCGCGGCGACGCCTTCGGGGACCCAGATGTCCCAGGCGATCCCGAGATGCACCACCCGTTGCTGGACTCGAGGGTCGCACCCGATGGTCTCCGCGGCGATCCAGGTACCTGTAGTGCTCCTCTTTCCTGTGTTTTCGCGTAGGAACCCGGTTAGGGCCACCCTGGCATCCTTCTTGCTTTCTGGAAAGAATGCCGATCCTCCCCGGTCAAGCGAGGTCCCCATGCGAGCGATCACTCTCATCCTTCCCATCCTCCTGCTGGCCTCGTGCTCGGACTACGAATTCAATGCTCGCAAGGACGCCTGGGGAGGCGACGACAGCGGCGACACCGAGGCCGACGCCGATGTCGACGCCGACGGCGATGGCGATGGCGATGGTGACGGCGACACGGACACGGACACGGACACGGACACGGACACGGACACGGATGGGCCGCCGTCCGTCTTCT
>CAZVHW010000220.1:0-11266 GCA_964626835.1 uncultured Enterobacterales bacterium | reverse complement strand
TGCCGGTGTGGATGAGCCGCAGGTGGCAGCACTTGCAGACCGTGATGCCGTTTTCCAGCTCGTCCCCGCCGCCCATGCTGCGGGGGTGGAGGTGGTGCGCCTGGACCCGCAGGTTGCGGCAGCCGCATTCGGGGTTGCGGCAGGTGAAGTTGTCGCGTTCCTTCACCTTTCCGAAGCCCCGTTGGGGATCGAGGCGGACGTTTTCGAGGAACCAGCGGGCGGCTTTGGGCAGATCGACGTGCACCCGGTCGTGACGGGGCACCGGGGGTGGGGCCCAGGCCGCGTTCAGGCTGACGAAGAGCCGCAGGCCGCCGAGGGGGCTGCCAGTATCTGTCGCGTGGCCTTCCAGGACCGGACCGCCAGTATCTGTCGCGTGGCCCTTCAGGACCGGACCGCCAGTATCCGTCGCGTGGTCAGCTGCGGTCCGCAGCTGACATCTGGCCCACCAGCCGTTCGGCCACTTCGATGGCGTGGACGTAGCGGGCCAGCACCTGCCGCTCGACGTCCTTGGTGACGCCGTCATCGGCCAGCTTGACCGCCCGCCGGAGCTCGGCGATGCCGGTGCTGCGCGCCACCCGGATCCATTCTTCGACGGTGTCTTCGCAGGCGACGGAGGCCACCAGCCTGGCGCGGGCGAGATCGAGGCCATCGTCCAGCGCGCGCCCCAAGGGGGGCAGCAGCGCGATGTCGAACGCCAGGCGGGCGTGGCGTTCGAGGGTGCGGAGGGAGCAGCCTAGGCCCTGGGTGGCCAGGATGTGGGCCTTCCCCCCTGGCTGCTGCAAGGCCGACAGCCCCTCGAGGGCCTTCATGTCACAGGCCTGGCTTGGCAACCCCTCGCACGAGGGCCAGTCGAAGCCGGTCTCGAAGTCGTGCAAGGCCAGGACGTAGTGGGAAAACTGGCTGTTCACCAGCCCGGCCCAGCGTTCCTTGGGATCCACCCGTAGGTCCCAGTCGATGTCACCGGGATCCTCAGCGGTGAAACCCAGCAGGGACCACGGAGCCAGATCTCCATCGGGCTGCCAGACCCTGTAGCTGATGCCGCAGCTGAGCTCGCAGAACAGGTCCACCCGCAGGGAGAAGCCGTGCCCCGGGCTCAGCTCGACGTTGGCCAGGGGCCACTTGCCCTCGGCCAGAGCAAGGCAACCGCTGCCGAGCGCGGGAACCAACAGGGCGAGTACGGGACGGGTGGGCTTCACGGGCGTTGTGGGGTCTGTTGGGGTGGCGGCTGGGCGCCGCCTCGTTGTTGTCCCGGAGGCGGCGGAGGTCGACCCTCGGGCCTGGCTGGCTGGGCGGCCGGACCATCCTTGCCCTCTTGCTTGTCTCCTCCGACGATCTCCCAGTAGCCACCATCCTGGAGCTTCTTGCGTTGGGCGTCGCCCATCTGCAGGCCTGGCACGTCGGTCGTGGGCGTGGCGTTTTCCTTCATCCACGCCTCGAGCCTCTCTAGAAGCTCTGCGGCGATCTCCGGCTGGGTCTCGGAGATGTCGTTCTTCTCCCGGGGATCTTCCTCGAGGTCGAACAGCCGCACCCTTCGCTCCGGTTCCTGCGGCTCCGTGTGGGCGCCCCGCTCGCGGCGCTTGGGAGGCCGCCGGATCTCGTCGGTGAAGAGCTTGTAGCGCTGGGTGCGGATGGAGGCCGACCTGCTGTTGGTGATGCTGTAGACGTCCCTGTCGGGCCAGTCCGGATCGCCTGGCTCGAGCAATGGGGCCAGTGAGCTGCCGACCATTCCTTCGTCCAGGGGGACACCAGCCCAGCCCAGGATGGTGGGGGCCAGGTCCACCGTCTGGACCAGCGCGTGGCGCTCGAGCCCGACCGTTCCCCCCGGTTCCACGACGATCAGCGGTACCCGCAGCACCGTGTCCCAGAGCAGGCCGTGGGTGGGGGAGCCGTGTTCGTACAGGTCCTCGCCGTGGTCGGCGGTCACCACCACCACCGTGCGCTCCAGCAGACCGGCCGCCTCGAGAGCACCCATGGCAGCGCCCACCTGCTGGTCGTAGAACGCCAACGCGCCGTCGTAGTGGCCCACCACGGCGGCCTCGGCCTGGTCGCGGGGGAGCCCCTGGGGCAGGTTGCGCGCCAGGTTGTGCAGGCATGGGGAACGGTGGCGGGGCTGGGGTTCTGCGTAGGGTTCGATGAAGCTGTCGGGCACCGGGGGCTGTGGGCAGTGCAGGTCCAGTTCGTGGACCAACAGGAAGAAGGGCTCCTGGGCGTGGTGCTCGATCCAGTCGGAGACCCAGACGCCGTACTCGTACTTGACGTCTTCGTCGGCGCCGTAGGTGTGGTCGAGCCCGCGGTTGAGCTCCGGGAAGAGCTGGGGCAGGGTCTGGCCCCACACCGCGGTGGAGGTGTAGCCGTAGTAGCCCAGGATCTCCGGCAGGCTGCGGGTGCCTTCGGGTAGCCAGGACAGCTCGCTCTTGCGGTGCTGCTCGATGGCCGGCGGGTAGCGCCCCGTGAGCATTGAAGTGACCGAGGGCTGGGTCCACGAGGCCTGGGCGACCATGTGGGTGAAGCTCACGCCGCGCTGGGCCAGGGCGTGTATGTTGGGCGCGATCAGCTCACCCTCGTGGGTGGCCGACAAGCGCTCGGCCCGCAGGCTGTCGATGTCGAAGATCAGGACGTTCAGACGCTGGGCGTCGTCCTCGACCCGCACCTCCGGTTGTGGCGTGGGATCCTCAGTGCAGCCCGCGAGCAGCAGGCAGGCGGCCAGGGCGGGGATCCGGGACGACCACATGCCGTGAGCCTATCAAGAAACACACGCCCCGATCCGTACCCGTCCCCGAAGCCGCTCGTCAGTCGCCGTGTTTGCGTCCTGGCTGGACCTCACCGCCTGGCGAGCGCGGTCTTCACCGCAGAGGGCGCGGAGGACGCCGGAATCGCGAAGCGATGGGCAGACGCCGGGCAGGGCCCGGGGTCGCACGGGCTGCCGCGCGTCTCGAGCCGTGCGTGGAGACAGGCGTCGAGGGGGAGTGGAGCTGGGCGGAGGAGGGCTTTGGGCTGCCGCTCCGGCTGGCGAGGCGTGGTGGCGGGAAGTCGTTTCATTCCTCCTCGAGCGGCGCCGCGAGCCCCATGGGGAACGAGCACCGGACTCGCCAGGATCGGCGGCCTCGCATAGGAACCCGCAAGGCGTACCGGCCGAACCTCGTCGCGGCTGGCAGCCTCGTTCCCAGGCGGCCGCGTGCCCGCCTCGAGCGCGAAAACCGCCCCCTGGGGGCCGCCCAGCAGGGCGGCAGCGCACTATGTCCCCTCGAGTGCACAGATCCAGCGACTATGTACCCCTGAATGCACGTGTTTGGCGTTTCGAGCAGCTCTGGACGGCTGGGCCTGACCACGGAACGCCGACTATCGGCGAGAAGGGCAGGTCGGACGCGGCCCTGGTGGTCCCAGTTGTGCATTCGGGTAGGCTTGGTCGCTCTTTTTGTGCATTCAGGGGGGCATAGTGTGCTCAGCGGCCCCGCGCTGGGCCGCGCAGGGCCGCGCGGGGCCGCGCGGGGCCGCGCAGGGCCGCGCTGGACCGTGTCGCCAGTGTCTGGTCCCTGCTCGAGAGCCTGCCATCTCCCTTCAGCGGCCCACGGCGGAATAGAGCTGGGTTCTCCTCGAGACGGAACCATGCTGCAACACACATTCTGCCATCTCCGCGGTATCGGGCCCCACACCGAGCAGCAGCTCTGGGCCTCGGGGTTGAGATCCTGGGATCAGGTCCAAGCCAACACCGTTCGTTACCTCTCTCCCGCGCGCCGCACCCGCCTTCTCGAGGGGTGTGGGGAGTCGCGGCGGCGGCTCACGGACGGCGACGCCGCCTGGTTCGCCCAACGCCTACCCTCCGGGGAGCGCTGGCGACTGTTCTCCGCCTTCCAAGCTGGTGTGGCCTATCTGGACATCGAGACCACCGGCTTGAGCAGCGATTGGGACCACGTCACCACCGTCGCCGTGTACGACGGGCGCCGAGTTCGCTGCTTCGTCCGCGGAGACAACCTCGACGACCTCCCGGATTGCCTGGCTGGCCATTCCCTGCTGGTCACCTACAACGGCGCGACCTTCGACCTGCCGTTCCTGCGCCAGCAGATGGGCATCCCCCTCGACCAGGCCCACATCGACCTGCGCTACGTGCTGGCCAGCCTGGGCTACTCTGGGGGGCTCAAGGCCTGCGAGCGAGCCTTGGGCCTTGATCGGGGCGATCTGGCCGACGTGGACGGCTATCTCGCCGTGGTGCTCTGGCACGCCTACCGTCGCAGCGGCGACCCCCAGATCCTCGAAACCCTGCTGGCCTACAACGTCGCGGACGTGCTCAACCTGGCCGCCATCATGCCCATGGCGATCAACATGAAGCTCCAGGACACACCCTTCCACGCCTCGAAGCGCCTGCCGGAAGCCCAGCTGGCGGACAACCCCCACCGGGCCCACCGTGCCGTGATCGACAGGTTCGCGGTCGGGCAGGGGTGGTGAGCCGCCCGTCCGTCCCGTCCGCTCGCGCTGGACACTCGCATGCGGCCGGGACAGGAGTGACCCAGGAGACCGCGATCATGACCAGCCCCCTCGACGAACAGACGCCATCGTTCAGCATCGACGCGCTGGCCGAGGCGGACATCCCCCATGTCCTGAGCCTGTACCGCGCCAGCATCCTCCCCGTCTGGCTGGCGCATGGGCGGGATCACGACCTCGAGCGTATCGAGGCCAACATGCGGAATCGTCTGGGCGGGGTGGACTACCGCATGATGGTTGCCTGGCCGCGGGGAGCCGTCGGGGACGAACTGGCCGGATACCTCGCCTGGGAGCGCCACGCGGACCACACCTCCACCCACACCGTCGCGCACCTCAGGATGATCCTGGTCCACCCCACCCGCCAGGGCAGCGGCCTCGGTCGGGAGCTGATGCATCGTTTCGAGGCGGCCGCCAAGGTGGACGGCTGCACCAAGGTGTTGTTTGACGTCGTGGTCGGCTCCCCGGCCCGCCGCTTCTACGAGCAGCTGGGGTACCACCACTGGAGCGACTACCTCGAGAAGGTGATCGGACCGGCGTAGGCCCGCCAGGAGTCGGGCTGCCTCCTCTGCCAGGCCCTCCCGCGCGCTGCTCCTGGTACCATTGACCGGCCATGAGACCGCTCCTCCCGACCCCCCGCGCCAGCCGCTGACGATGCGGTCCGTACCCGCACCGCCGACAGGGATGCGCGCCACGGTGATGGACTTCGCCATGGGGGGCTTGGGCCCGAACTTCGGCTTCGGCTGTCTGCAGCTCTGGTTCCTCCTCGACCTCGACGCCCCCATCGAACGCGCCGACCTCGAGCGCGCCATGGCGGGCGTCGTGCGCTCCTTTCCCGTGCTCGGATGCCGCTACCAGCGCGGCTTCTGGCGGGATCGCTGGGTGCCTGCCCCGGAAGCAGGGCCGGCCGCGGCTGTCGTCATGCCCGATCCGGTGGCGGATCTCGACCACGCCACGAGAGCCCTGTTGGCCGACCCTCTCCATCTCCAGGCCGAGTGGCCATGGCGGATCGTCCAGCTGCGCTCCGAGGAGCGAGCCCGGTTGGTGGTGCAGGTGCAGCACGCCGCGGCCGACGCGGCCGGCGCCTCGAGCGCGGTAGCGGAGCTTGGCGCTTGGCTGGCCGATCCCGACCGCCAGCCCCTCGAGCCCACATCAGGGCGCGGGTTGATCCTCGCCCTTCGCTCCTTGCCCCTGGGCCGCCTGCCCCGCCTGGCCTTCGACACCCTGATCGAAGCCCTGCGACCTCTGGCCATGCCGTTCATCGCGGTCGCGGGTGCGCCAGATATCCGCGACCCCAGTCCCGGCTCCCCGGTCTGCCACGAGCTTCGTTTCCCCCTCGCGGGGTCCCTACGCGAACGCTGCGAGCGTCTGGGCTGCACGGTCAACGACCTGCTGGTGGCGGCCATGATCGAGCTGGTGAGAGCGCGCTCGGCCCGCGGTGTGCCGGGCGCATTTTTTACGGTGAACCTGCGCCGCTACCTGAAAGATCCGAGCCCTCGGGTGGACAACCTCTCCGCCTTCGACACGGTGATGTTGCCCAGGGGCCGCACTGGAGACCTGGAGACCACGGCCCGGCACGTGGCCCGACGTACACGTCGACTTCGTCGGGCCACCATCGGGCTTCCGGGGATGATCGCTGCGGCCATCTGCGGTTGGCCCCTACCCATCGCCCTGCAGCGCCTGGCGGGCCCCGTAGGCACTCGACTCGCCCGAAAGATGACCACCCGTGGCCTGCTGGTGACCAACATCGGCGTGCTCGATCCGTATCTGGAGAGCTGGGGGGAGCGGGTGCGCCGGGCCTGGGTGCTGGGGCCCTTCCTCCAGGGCGCGCACGCGCCCGTGTTCACCGCCACCACCTTCCGTGGCGAGCTGTGCCTGGTGCTGGACAGCTACGACGGGGTGCCCATCGCCGAGCGTGAAGCCATCGTGAAGACCGTCGGAGGGCTGCTGAATCCGCAGCTTCCCCGGTCTGGAATCCCTGAAGGCCAGGGCTAGTTCACCGGCTGCCGGGTCACCAACACCTCGCGCTGCTCGCCCCCCGATTCCACCAGCAGGGTCACGTCGCTGCCTTCGCGGCCCCCCACGAGGTCGATGAAGGTGCCCATGTCCATGCCGACCGTGGACTCTCCATCCACCTCGATCACCAGGTCGTCGGCGTCCAACCCCGCCGCCGCACCAGCGCCGCCTTCCAAGGCCTCGAGGATGACGAAGCCACCTTCGACCCCTTCGATGCGCACACCCAGGCCGGCGCGCCGGTAGCCGGGGATCTCGAGGTCCAGCACCAGGTCTTGGCCTTCGACCGCCACCACCGGGACCGGCTGCCCGATGGTCCTGAGCTGTCCATCTTGTCGCATGGCCAGCACCGTGCAGGGACCGGGCACGACCTCCATGTAGTAGACGCCGTCTTCGTCCGCGTTGGCCAGACCACCGCATCCTTCGACCCAGGCGCTGCTGGCAGGATCGCCGCTGCCTTCGTGGCTGACGCGTCCCAGGATGACCGTGCCACCCGGTAGCAGCTCAACCGGGTCGGGGGTGCAGGCGCCGGGAGTGCCGCCGTGCACGGCTTCCCAGGCGATGGACACCGGCGCGTAGCCCTCGACCGTGAGCAGTCCTTGGCCGGGGCCTTCCTCGAGGATGGGTAGGAAGGCCCGCCCCAGCACCACGGCCACGCGGCGGCCGTTGAAGGCCGACGGATCGCCCACGGCCAGGTAGGCCTGGGCCTGGGCCAGGGGAGGTTCGAGGGTGCAGACGGCGTGGTAGTCCTCGTCGGCTTCGAGCTCTTCCTGCATGGCCAACAGCTCTTCGGTCGGCTGCTGGCCCGCCAAGGCCGTGGCTGCGCGTTCGGCGCTCGATGGGCCGTGCGCCTGGTCCGGCGAGGGCGTGGGGCTGCGTGTGTGGACGGTGGAAACCGGCGCGCCCACCGCTGGCGCCGAAGTCACCGTCGGCTCCGGGACGGGCTCTTCACGCAGGCAGCTGCGGCCCAGCACCATGAGACCGATCACGACCAGGATCACCAAGCGATAGACGTGCTGCCTCTTCATCTCGCGGGCTCCTCTGGACGCGTGGGTCGCAGGGCCCGTATCCCCCCTCGAAGGAGTGACCCGCTATCTGCCGCTTCGACTGCCCAGCAGGAAGGCGAAGGTGAACAGCCCGGCCGTGAAGAAACCAAAGGCCACAAAACGATCCGCGTCGTTTACGGCTTGGGTCGTGGCCAACACCTGGTGCCATAGCCCCAGGCTGGTGGCGAGCACGAAGCATCCGATGGCTGCGGCGCGCAGGTCAGCGACCTGAGGATGGGGCAGGGCGCTGGCGCGGAGTCGCTTGGCGATCCAGGTCATGGCTCTCTCCGTTGAGGGTGGGCGCGTGGGGTGCTGGCCAATTCCCCAATCACGGTAGTGGCGAGGATTCGTTTGTTCGATCGAAGCTTCTGCGCTCGATCATCTTCTCGACGCCTTCCTCACCTGGCTGGCTCGACAGCGGCCGCTGGAGGCGCCTCCGAGCGGCGCCCACTGCCTCGAGCGGGGCTGGCCGGCACCGGGCGTCAGCCAGCCTTCAGCCTTCTTTCTCCCGCCGCTTCAGCTCGTCCTTCCAGCGGTCCGGGGCGTGCTCCTGCATCATGCGGTCGCGCTCGGCCTGCCAGTCGAAGACCTCGTGGGGGACTTCTGCCGCCTCGAGCTGGGACACGATGTCCGCTCGAGGTCCCACCAGGGTGATGACCTCGTGACCCATGCAGCGGTATAGCACCGCGCCCAGGTCCGCGGGCTCGAGGGCACCGAGCCGCTGTGCGTACTGGGTGACGTAGTCGAGATCCATGCCTCGCTCGAGGGGCCAGAGCAGGCGGTTCAGCACCTGCCCCGTGGTCTGCTGGCCCTGGGCGTAGGCGCTGGCCCGGGCGAGCTGGGTGCGCTCCAGCGGTTGGGTGGACAGTTGGCCGCTTCCGATGGTCTGCACCATATCCAGGATGGTGGTGACCGTTTCACCTGCAGCGCTGTTCTGGACGTCCGTGCTCAGGGTGAGCAGGCGGCCCGTGCCCGGCAGGTCGCGGAAGCTCCGGTGCACACCGTAGGTTGCGCCCGAACGAATCCTCAGCTCGTACTTCGAGCGGCCCGCCAGCAGCTCCGCCGCCAGGCTCTGCGCCATGACTCGCTCCGCGTCGAGCCCCTTCATCTGGCATCGCAGGGTGACCTGGGTCTGGGTAGCCGTGGGCTTGTCCACCACGATCACCCGTCGATCGGGGGGGGCGGGCAGGGGAGCGGGGGCGGGGAGCGGGACGGGGTCGCCGCGGGGATCCCAGTCGCCGAACCAGCGCTCCACCCAGTCCCGGGCACGCTCCTCGTCGTAGCGACCGACCACCACGAGGGTGGCGTTCTCGGGCGTCACGATGCGCCGGCTCCAGGCCTTCATGTCCCCGAGGCCCAGCTCCCTGGCGGCGTCGAGGGTGGCCTCGTCGAGGGGTCGCGTCGATGGGTGGTCCGGCGCGAGGATGGTCCAGGAGAGCTCGCCCGCCCAGTGCTCGGGGCGCTCGCGCTGGCGCCAGATCGATCGCTCGAGTCCGTCGATGTAGTCGCCCTTCTCGCTGAACTTTACTCGCAGGCTGTCCATGCGCCGACGCAGCAGGTAGAGCTGGGCCTCGAGGTTCCCCCCCGAGCCGCTGATGGCGTACTCGTGCCAGCCCTGGCCTGACTCCAAGCTCCACCTTCCGCCGATGGCGTTGGGGGCCCGCGTCATGGTCAGGCCCTGCTCGTCTTGCCAGAGGGTGGTGGTTGCGTGCCAGGTCAGGCGCTCGAGCTCGGGCTGTGTCTCGTGCAGCTCGCCCCCGGGGAACAGCAGCCCAACGCGGGTGTAGGGCATGGTGCCGAAGGGAAGCATGAGGACCCGCAGCCCCGTGTCCAGTTCGAAGTCCTGCAAGGGCTCGAGATCCAGCGGTACCAGCAGGCGTTCCACCTCCTCGGCCACGGTGACGTCGGTCGGCAGGGGCTCTTCCAGTTCCTGACCACCTTGCTGGTGCTTGTGCCAGCCCGCTTCCAGGCTGCGGTCCTCGAAGGGGTCCAGGATGGTGACCACCGCCCTGCGCTTGTCCAGGTAGCGAGCGGCGAACTCAGCGGCGTGGCCGGCACGGATGGGCTCGAGCCACTGGAGCCGGGGGATGAAGTAGTCCACCGTCCCCACGTGGTGCAGGTTCTCGGTCATGCGTGTGGAGCGGGTGGAGTAGGTGCCGCTCACCTCTTCCCCGGACAGGAACAGGTCGGCGGCCTGGGCGAGCCGCGTGCGGTTGTAGGAGCGGGCCTGCCAGTCGCGGTTGTTCATGTCCCACAGCTCGTGCACGCCGTCGAGGGCGCGTCTCAGGCGTTGCTCCGGATCCTGGATGGCCCTGGGATCCTCTGGCGGGCGCAGGTCCAGGCGGCAGCTGATGATGGATGCCTCGGTCTGCACGTAGATGGAGCAGTCGGGATCCCGGGACTGGTGGCGCTCGAGGGACCAGTCCAGCATGCCCATGACCATGCGCTCGAGCCCTTCGACGGGCCGGTAGCCCCCGGGGACCGCCCAGGTGATGAGGGCCTGGATGGCGTCCACCTCGGCCTGCTCGCGGACGAAGCTCGTGTCGGTCGGCTCGGGCACGGCCGGCGGTTCTTCGGGCAGGCGGGCCTCGCACTGGCTCCCCGGTCCCTCGAGCAGCGCGGGAGGAAAGCTCTGCGCCAACCAGGCCCCGGTGGCGTCGAGGTCGATGTCACCCACCACCATGATGGTGGTGTTGGTCGGCTGGTAGTGCTGGGCGGCGAACGCGTTGGCGGCCTCGAGGTCGATGGTGTCCAGCGACAGGTGATCGCCGATGACGGTGCGGTGGTAGGGATGGCCCTCGGGGAAGAGCCGCAGGTAGGAAGAGGACATCCCGCTGCGGCCGGTGTTTTCGTAGTTCTGGCGCAGCTCGTTGCGGACCACCTCGCGCTCTGTCAGGAAGATGTCCTCGTCGACGCCGTTCAGGGTGTTGGTGAGCCGCTGGCCCTCGATCTCCAGCAAGGTCCGCACGTACCGCGCTGGCGCCACCGTGGTGTACTTGGTGGTGTCGAACGAGGTGAAGCCGTTCATCCAGGCGCCCAAGCGGGTGCGCAGCTGCCAGACCGCTGGAACATGAAGCTGTGCCGAGCGGAACCAGAGGTGCTCAACCAAGTGAGCCATGCCTTCCATGCCTTCGGGATCGGAGGATGCGCCGCTACCCACCACCGTGCTGACCGAGACCACCGGTTGGCTCAGGTCTTCCTGGAAGACCACCCGCAGCCCAGAAGGCAGGCAGTAGTCCTGGAACCTCACGTCGTGGCTCGCCATCTGGAGCTGGAGCTTGGGCGGTGGGATGGCCAGGGCAGGGCCGCCGGACCAGAGCAACGCGAGCAAGCCGAGGGTCATCGAGAGCATGGTCGCAGCCTCCACCCAACCTTTACTCGCCGAGGAGCGAACCTGTCACGCTACCAACCGCAGCCGACCTCCCACGTGTCGTCCCCGGCGTTCGTGTACTCCTCGAGCCAGGTCTCGTACCAGTCGTTGGCCCGGACCACGAAGTCGGCGATGTCGGTGTCTTCGGCTGCCGCTGGGGGCCTACCCACGCCACCACGGGGGGCAGACAGCTCATCTGGCGCCGCCATGGCGTGGGGCACCACCCCCACCCGGTCCAGCCACGCCACCACGGGGGGCAGACAGCTCATCTGGCGCCGCCATGGCGTGGGTCGAGGCCCTCGAGCTGCCTACCCACGCCACCACGGGGGGCAGACAGCTCATCTGGCGCCGCCATGGCGTG
>CAZVHW010000219.1:855-11270 GCA_964626835.1 uncultured Enterobacterales bacterium | reverse complement strand
GCTGCGCTTCGTGCCGCCGCCCGTGACCGGCGGGCGGTATGGCCCACAAGGCTTCCGTCTCTCCATCCCGGCCGGGGACTAAGCCATGCAGCAACGACAAGATTCGGGCCGGACCGAGCAGCACTCCATCGAGGCGGCGCAGGGCGGGGCCGTCGCCAGCATGGCTGCTGCGCGCCAGGTGGAGCTCGGGCCGAGCGAGCAACGAGCGCTGGCGATGCGCCTCTCGTCGGTCGTGGTCGGAGGTGGCCTGCTGGCCGTGGGTTGGGGCTGGGGATCGATCTTCCCCGACCAGGCCTCGGTGGCCGGTGTCGTGCAGCTCATCGCCGTGGTGGTGGTGGCCTGGCCGGTCTTCGCTCAATCCATCGAGGGCTTTCTGGCCAAGGATCCCGAGAGCTACACCGAGCAGCTGGTGGCCCTGGCCATCCTCGCCGCCATCGTCATCGGCGACTTCACCACGGCCGGCCTGGTGCCCCTGCTCATGGAAGTAGGACACCTGCTCGAGGAGCGCAGCGTCATGGGCGCCCGCGCTGCCATCGAGGGTATCCAGAAGCTCCAAGCCCGCACCGCGACCCTGGTCGAGGGCGACACCGAGCGGGTGGTCTCGACAGAAGACCTCCAGGTGGGTGACCGCGTGGTGGTGCGGCCCGGTGAGACCATCCCGGCCGACGCTACCGTGGTCGAAGGCCGCTCCAGCGTGGACCAGGCCTCCGTCACCGGAGAGTCCATGCACGAGGACATCGGGCCGGGCAGCCCCGTGTTCGCGGGCACCGTGAACATCGACGGCATGCTCTGGCTCGACGTGCGCGGAGTAGGGGAAGACACCGCCCTTGGGCGCGTCACCGAATTGCTGCGCAAGGCCGAGGAATCCAAGGCTCCCATCACGCGGCTGCTCGAGCGCTACGCCACGGCGTATCTGCCAATCGTCCTGGCGGTCGCGGGTGTGGTGCTGTTCGCGACGGGGCGCGTCGACCGCGCAATCGCGGTGCTGGTGGTGGCCTGCCCCTGCGCCTTGGTTCTGTCTGGCCCGGTGGCCATGGTGGCAGCCCTGGCGGTGGCCGCGCGCTGGAGCATCCTCATCAAGGGTTCGAGCTTCCTCGAGCGCGTGTCCGAGGTGGACACGGTGGTGCTCGACAAGACCGGAACGGTCACCCTGGGCAGCCTGAGCGTGCTGTCCGCCCACCCGGTCGAAGGTCTGGACGAAGAGGAACTGTTGCGCGTGGCCGCCCGCTGTGGGCATGGTTCGCTGCACCCGGTCTCCCGTGCCGCGGTCGATGCGGCACACAAGCGAGGATTGGCGTTCGAGCCCCCCCGCGAGCTTCGCGAGCAGGCGGGGCTCGGGGTGGAGGCCATCTCGGACGAGGGCGTCCTGCGGCTCGGCCGCGCCAGCTGGCTGCGCGAGCGCGGCCTGAATCCCGGCGATGACGTTCCCGAGAGGGGGATCGCCGTGTGGGTGGCCAGGGGAGACGACATCCTGGGCTGGATAGAGATGGCCGACCAGGCAAGGCCCGAGGCGGCGCAGGCCCTCGCAGCCCTGCGAGCCATGGGCGCCAAGCGCTTGGTGCTGCTCACGGGCGACCGTCGTGCGGTGGCCGAAGCGGTGGCCGAGCAGCTGGGCTTCGACGACTTCGAGGCCGAGGTCCTGCCCGAGCGCAAGCTCGAGCTCGTGCGGGCCGAGCAGGCGGCTGGCCGCCGAGTCATGATGGTGGGCGACGGGGTCAACGACGCCCTGGCGCTGCACGGCGCCGACGTGGGCGTGGCCGTGGGCGCGGTGATGAACGAAGTCGCCCTGGGTGGGGCGGACATCGCTCTGATGGGCAACAACCTGGCTCGCTTGCCGCAAATGGTGGAACTGGCCAACCGCACCCGCCAGACCGTGAACCTCAACGTCTTCGTCGGCGTCGGCTTCAGTGTGCTCATGCTCACACTGGCCGCCGTCGGCGTCATCAGCCCCCTGATGGGCGCCCTGCTGCACAACGGTGGCGCCATCTTCGTCGTGTTCAACTCAGTGAGGTTGCTGGCCCTGGCGCGCGACGAAGACTAGGTGAACTAGGGCTTCACCACGAGCGGCTGGCCCTCGAGGGCTGCCGACCAGGCTACCAAGCGGGGGGCATCGTCTTGGCCCCAGAGCTTGGTGCCGGCGGCATCCAGTCGCTGGGCCACGAGCTCGATGTCGCCTTCGTGGGCGCCCTCGCGGGTGTGGGCCTCGAAGAAGACCACCTCGGCCGTCGGCGACAGCGGTGGGAGCGCGCTCGGCGTGGGTCGTGGCCGAGAGCACCGCCGAGCGCCCGCCATCGTGCCACAGCAGGCTGCCATCGGCTGCGACGTGCTGCGCGGCGAGATCCACATCGGTGCTCAAGTGTGATGTCGGGGGGACGATCTCGAAGACCGCGATGGCGCCGCCCTCGCCGTCGGGGACCAGGGACACGCTGCGCTCGGTCCAGTCGCTGCTGGCCAGGGCCACCGGAGCCCCCTCGTTCCAGAGACCTTGGCTGTCTCGATCGATGCGCTGCGCGAAGAGGTCGGTGTCGCCCTTCTTGGGCCCGTCGGTCCACATGGCCTCGAAGGCGACGATGGCGCCTCCGTGTCCATCCGAGATGGCCGCCAGGCCCCGCTCTACCAGGGAGGTGGCCGAGACCACCTTGTAGGCATCGGGGCTCGCGCTCCAGGCGAGGCTGCCGTCGGCTTCGATGCGCTGGCTGGCGATGTCGCTGTCGCCAGCGTCTTCGCCGCGCGCGATCTCTTCGACGAAGATCACCAGGGCACCACCGCCGGGCTGGGGGAGCACGGTGGGCTCGGTCAGGGCGCCGCGCGAGGCGGCCACCAGCAGTGGCTCGCTTTCTGCGCCCCAGAGCATTCGGCCTGTCTGATCCAAGCGCTGCGCCGCGATGTGGGTCGAGCCGGCCGTGGGACCCGAGAGGGGCTCGCGCTCGAACACGAGCAGCATGCCGCCGGCTCCGTCGAGGGCGATGTTGGCTGACGAGGACAAGCCCTGGCCGGTGGAGATGGGCAGGCCCGCCTGGGAGCCGTTTGCCCAGGTGAGCTGGCCCTGACCGTCGACGTGCTGCGCTGCCAGGTCGCTGTCGATCTCGCCCTGCGGACCGCGACCGTGGCGCTCGAACACCAGCCAGACGCCTCCGTCCCCGTCCGGGAGCAGCTGGGGGGCCAGCTCCACCACAGAGGTCGTGGCGACGGGGACGGACTGGCTGCCACCGCCCCAGAGCAAGGCACCCTGGCTCGTGACCCGTTGGGCCAGCAAGTCGACGTCGCCTTTCAGGGGGCCTTGGGGGACCTCGGCCTCGAAGACCGCCACGAACCCGCCATGGCCATCGGTGACCGCGCTCGGGTGGCGCTCCAGGTAGGTGCTCGCGGAGACCGTGAGCACGTGCTCGTCGGACCAGTGGGGTTCGCCATCGTCTACGGCCACTTGCTGGGCACCGATGTCGGAATCGGCGATGCCTGCGGGCGCGGCGAGCTGGAAGACGACGTTGATCTCGTCGGGTGCGGGGAGGGGACCCGGTTTCGTGGTCGCGGGAGGGGGGGCGGGTTGGCTCGCAGCGGCCGGTGTGTCGGGCTCGGTGGGCGCAGGGGGGGGGTAGAGCACGGCCCGAGCTCGGACGGGCCGACGGCCACGGCGACCACGATGACAGCCAGGGCCACGGCCGCGTAACGAATGGCGACCCGTGTCCTTCCCGGTGTCTCGTCTTCCACGCTCATCCATCAACTCCCTCAGGTTCGAGCCTATCATCGCGGCGGCCCTGTCGCGGCGCCGAGCGGGATAGAGGAACACAACACCGAGACCCGCATGCCGCTCCACCCAGCCCTCATCGTGCTCCTGGCCCTGACCTTCCTGGTCGCCGTGGCGGGGATCGCCGTCGTGGCTCTGCTCCGGCTCCACCGGGTCTTGATCCTGCAACAATACCGCGTGCACCTCGTGCGACAGGCACTCGAGGCACTCGAGGAGAAAGAGCCGGGGGACGATCTCGAGATCTACCGGCTCGAGCTGCTCGAGGCTGGCGCTCGCCTTCGACGAGCCGAGCAGCAGCTGGCCAAGCGAACCGCGGGCTTGTGGGGTGGCTGGCTAGTCCGTTGGATGGGGGCCGAAGAGGCCTAGGCCTTTCTGGCTGGGGGGCTCGCTAGAGCAGCACTTCCGCGAGGGTGATGACGTTGCTCTCGGGGTCGTAGAACTTGAGCATCTTGAGGCCCTGCTGGTCGAGCTCGATCAGCTCGCCCTCGAAGCGCACGTTCTTGGAAACGAGCAGCTCTTGGTACTCCTCGATGCCCTCGACACCCAAGGTGACGAACTCGTTTCGCGGAGCCTTCCCGTCGCGGGTCCAGCGGTTGACGCCCAGGTAGGCATTGCGCGTGCCGGGGATGGACAGCTCGGCCCAACCGTCGGACTCGTAGACCTTCTCGAGACCGAGCACGTCGGTGTAGAAGGCGATGGTCTTGGCGAAGTCTTCGGCCCAGAGGAACGAGATGATGTTCTTGTAGCGCGGCTGCATGGCGGGGCTCCTGCGGAGTGTTGGGAGGCTGGTGTTTCGAGTTGTGTCTGAACCTAGCCACTGGTGTGCGTCCGTAAACGGGGTGCCGGCGTCAGCGAGACTACGAAAGGTGCAGCGAATGACGGCGGCGCCGAGACGCAAGGCCCAGGGCCCCGAGCAAGCCCAGCAGCGTGCCGGCCCGCCGGCTGGAAGCGCAGCCGCAGGATTGTTCCCAGCGAACGTGGCCGAGGCCGTCCGGGAAGGGGGCGGAGACTCCACTGTCATTCGCCAGGCCCGTGTCGTCGGGTTCGGGCGGCTCGTAGTCCGGCACGAGCAGGGGGAGCAGGATGGAGGCGACCTCGGCGCGGACGGAGGGATCGCCGATGCACTCGAAAGGGAAGCCGAAGACCACGACGGAGTCACCCAGCAGGGCCGCGGCTCCCGCGCCCGGGTAGCTGGCCACCACCTCGCCGCCGCCGTCCAGGACGTCCGGATACTCCGCAGGGTAGGGGGCGCCGTGTTCTTCACCGAAGTCGAGCACGAGCCCAGCCAGGGGACCCGCACCGTCGACCTCCCAGGTGTCGGCGTCGTCGGATGCCATGGAAGCCCCGAGCACCTCGGAGGCGAAGGCCTGGTCGTCTTCGTCACCGCGGTAGTCCAGATCCCAGAGGATCTCCGAGCCCGAGGCCCAGAGCGCGCCGCCGTCCTGCACGTAGGTCCGCAGCCTGTCCTGCTGGGACGACGTGAAGGTCTCGTCCGACGTGGATTCCTCGCCCGCAACCCACATGACCAGGTCGTAGGTATCCAGGTCCACGTCGGCCAACCGCTCATCAGCGACGGTGTCGAAGTACCAGCCCGCCTCGGTCACGGCTTCACCGTGGGCAACGGACGTGTCGTAGGCGTTGATGCGCCACAGGTACATGCGCACCACGTCGCCCAGGGAGCTACCGCCATCCTCCCAGATCAAGTTCGACACATCGAGCCGGTCGAATGCGCTGACCACCAGCACGGGAGCCGACCCAGTGGGGGAGCGCCGCGCGCCCAGGACCTCGCTGGGGAAGCTCACGCCGCCTTCGTTGGCCGCGGACACGCGTACATAGATGGTCTCACCGGCGCGGGCGGAGAGCGCGGTGGAGGTGCCGGACACCTCGCTGCCGTTGTCCCAGGAGCGGCCGTCATGGGAGGTCTGCAGCAGGTAGGAGTCCGCTGCGTCGCCGTAGGGATCGCCGACGGGCCCAGCCACCCAAGAGACCTCGAGCCTGCCGTCGGCCGCGTGTACCACCGCCAGATCTTCGGGCGGCTCGGGCAGGAAGACGGGAGACAACCCGTCGCGCTCGGCGAAGTAGCGCGCGATCCCCCTGTACATGGCCCTGCTGGCGTCCCGCCTGAACAGAGGGTTCTTGAGGTACTCGACGTCGATGTAGTGATCGTGGAACGCCAGCTCCACCAGGGCCGCGGGCATCTCCGAGTTGTGGGAGGGGTTGACCTCGGAGAAGTCTGCGGTCTTCGTGCCGCGGTCGCTCCAGCCGGATTCCCAGAGCAGGTCGAAGGCGCTCACCAGCTCTTCCTGGACCAGCTCCGCGAAGTCTTCGGAGCCGCTGACCGCTGTTCCCGAGGAGCCAGAGTAGGTGTAGGTGCTGGTGCCTTGCGCCTGGTCGACGCTGCCCGCAGCGTTCGAGTGCCAGGACAGGTACACGGCGTCCTCGCCCGCGGGATGCTCCCACGCCGCCCAGCGAGACCGGGACGACGGATCGGAGCCATCACCATCGCTGTACGGATCGTAGACCGAGGTCGGGGCCCCTTGGTATTGCACGTTGAGGATGGCGCCCTCTTCCCAACGCGGGCGGCCCGTCGTGCCTCCGTGTCGGGAGATGTCGCCCACGCCACCTCCCACCCTGACGGCGTCGGCGCACAGGGTGCGCCCTGCCTGGGCGGAGTCGCCGATCAGCTCGACCTCGAGGCCGTCCGTGCCGGCGGGCAACCACAGGGTCTCCACGTACTGCCACGTGGAGCCATGGACCGTCTGATCGAACCAACGGTCGATGGTGCCTCCCGGGTGAGTGATGCGGTAGTGCGCGTCTTCGGCGTTTTCGGAATCCGAGTCCCATGAGACGTAGATCGTGTACACACCGTCGGTTGGCACGTCGGGGATCCAGGACGCCAGGGCTCCACCGTCGGCCGGGAAGCGTCGGGTGGTGCCCGTATCGAAGGGGTCCTCGCCGTAGGTCCAGCTGTCTTGCTCGCCCCAGCCCGCATACCCGTCTTCGAAGCCACTGCCCGACTCGGTGTAGCTGCCTCCCGCGCTCGGGCGGTCGTTGTCGATGACGACGGAGTCGGAGTTCATGCCCCGGTCCTTGACCGTAAACACCGCGGCACCCGCGTTTTCGAGGTAGGCCACCAGGTACTGGTTGGCGCCCTCGGGGTTGTGGAAGTCTTCCACCGTGTCGTACACGTTGCCCCGCTGGGTGGAGAAGCGCCCCAGGGAGTCGTACCAGATCCACCCGTGGCACTGGGACAGGTACACGGCCCGGCCGGTCAAGAAGCCGCTGGTCTCCCCCGGATGGTCGGTGGGGTGGGTGCTGGACAGCTGAGGGGGAGTCGAGCCCTGCTCCTCGCCTTCCTTGACCGGGACGGGTGGGATGACGGGCAGGTAGTCGCCAACCGGCCGGAGCACTCCGTCGGGCCCCCGGGCCAACACCCGCACCTCGGTGGCGTCGGCCGGTGACAGGCCTACGGCTCGCTCCAACATTTCGTCCACCCGGTCGGGGCTCGTGTCCCAGGTCACGGGTTGCTCGAGGACGAGCTCGAACGGGGCAGCCAGGACCGTGGAGGCCAGGAGAGTGAAGGGCAGGAGCATGGGACCTTCCTTCGATGCGGCGTAGCGCGCTCCCTAGCGCGGTGCGCGGCGGGGGGCACCCGTCTGTCGTGTTGGCAGCTCGACCAGCGGCGGCTGGCTTCGGCCCGCCTTGGCATGTCATGTTCGCAGCGGCGCTCACCCACCCGAGCGTCGGGAGTGGAACATTACGGTCTTGGATCGACTGGGCGTCATCGTGGGGGGCTAGGCGGCCTGGGTACCGCCCGGGTGGCGCGATACGGGGCCGGATGCTCACCGCCACCGGACTCACCGTCACCCACGGGCCTCAGACCCTGTTCGAGGACTCGGACCTTCAGCTCGACAAGGGCCGGCGCTACGGAGTCGTCGGCGCCAACGGGTCCGGCAAGTCCACGCTGCTTCGCGTCCTGGCGGGTCAGCAGATGCCCTCGGGTGGGGACGTCAGCTTGCCCAGGGGCTGTCGTGTGGGCGTCCTGGACCAGGACCACTTCCGCTTCGACCAGGTACCCATCTTGGACGTGGTGATGATGGGACATCGTGTGCTCTGGGACGCCATGACCGAAAAGCAGAAGCTGCTGGACCGTGCGGCGGAGCACTTCGACGAAGACCGCTACGGCGAGCTCGAAGACATCGTGATGCGGCTGGACGGCTACGGGTTCGAGTCCAGGGCCGGACAGATCCTGGAAGGGCTGGGGATCCCGGGCGAGCAGCACCACCAGCCCTTGGCCGTGCTCTCGGGTGGTTTCAAGCTGCGCGCCCTGCTCGGCCAGACCTTGGCCTCCGAGCCCGACCTGTTGCTGCTCGACGAGCCGACCAACCACCTGGACATCCTCGCGATCCGCTGGCTGGAGCAGTACCTGGCCAGGTTCGCGGGCTGCGCGGTCGTGGTCAGCCACGATCTGCAGTTCCTGGACGGGGTGTGCACGGACATCCTCGACATCGACTACGAGCGCATCACGGCCTACAAAGGTGGCTGGAGCACCTTCACCGGGCTCAAGGCGGCGGAGCGCAAGCGGCAAGAAACCGAGATCGCCAAGCGCGAGACCGAGATCGCCAAGCACAAGGCCTTCGTGGCTCGATTCAAGGCTCAGGCGAACAAGGCGCGGCAGGCCAAGAGCCGCCAGGGTCGTGTCGAGAAGATGATCATCGAGCCGCTCCCGCGCAGCTCCCGCCGACGACCCCGGTTCCAGTTCGAGGCGCGGCGGCGCAGTGGGCAGCAGGTGCTGACCGTCCGCGCGATCAGCAAGGCCTTTGGAGACAACCAGGTCCTGGAAAACGTCAACTTCGACGTCCAGCGGGGGGATCGACTCGCCATCATCGGACCAAACGGCATCGGAAAGTCCACCTTGCTCAAGATCATCGTGGGAGAGCTTGGATCGGACGAGGGCGAGGTCACCTGGGGCTACGAGTCGGACTTCGGCTACTTCCCCCAGGACCACCAGGACGCACTCGGGGATCCCAACCAGACCTTGAAGTCCGCCATGTGGGACGCCTGCCCAACCGAGAACCTGGGCGGCGTGCTCGGTCGACTCGCTGCGGTCTTGTTCGGCAAGGACGACACGGACAAGCAGGTCGGCGATCTGTCGGGTGGTGAAGCCGCGCGGCTGCTCTTTTCGAGAATCGCCGTGAAGAAGCCCACCGTGATGGTGCTCGACGAGCCCACCAACCACCTGGACATCGAGAGCATCAGCGCGCTGTCGAGCGCTCTACGGCGCTACGATGGCACCATCATCCTGGTGTCCCACGACCGCTGGTTCGTGAACAAGCTGGCCACCCGCGTTCTCGAGATCCGTCCCGATGGACTGCGGGACTACCGAGGAAACTACCGCGACTACACGCGGCGGGGCAGGCTCGACCACCTCGACCGAGGCCAGGTGATCGCGAGAGCGCGGCGCCAACGGCGTTCTCGCAAGAAGAGACGTTGAGGCAAGCCCACACCACGATGTCGGATGGCACCATGATCGAGATCGGCCGCTACAACGAGCTTCCCGTGCTCAGCCTCAGTGGGGGGCGTGTGCTGCTCGGCACCCAGGAAGCGCACCTTCCCCTGCTTGAGCGAGAGGTCCAGCTGGGGCTCGAGCTGGGCCAGGTCATTCGGGTGTTTGTCTACACCACCGCCGACCAAGGGCCCGTGGCCACGCTGCTCGAGCCGCTGGCCACCATCGGCGACTTCGCCTACCTCCGGGTGGTCGATGTCAACGAGTACGGTGCTTTCCTGGACTGGGGCTTGCCCAAGGACCTGCTCGTACCCTTCGGCAACCAGTACACGCCCATGAAGGTTGGCCGGAAGTACGTGGTAGGGGTCCGCTTGCACCACCGGACGCAGCGCGTCGTGGGCGCCAGCGTGCTCGCGGGCATGTTCGACGACGACGTGAGTCATCTCGAGGCCGGCGACGAGGTCGAGCTGATGGTCTACGGACACAACGACCGCGGCACCCAGGTCATCGTCAACCAGCGCCACGCAGGCCTCGTCTACCACGACCAGGCCTACCGGAAGCTGCATCACGGGGACGAGCTGCCAGGCTGGGTGGCCACCATCCGCGGCGACCACCGGCTCGACATCACCCTGCAGCCCCCCGGGCGCGGTGGCGTGGACCTCGCATGCGCCAAGATCCTCGAAGCCCTCGATGCTGCGGGTGGCCAGCTCCCACTCCACGACCGGAGCCCGCCCGAGGAGATCGCTCGCGCGCTGAATATGAGCAAGAAGGTCTTCAAGAAGGCCGTCGGGCGCCTGTACAAAAATCGGTTGATCGTGCTGATGGACGGGGGGATCCGCAGGCCAGGGTGAACCTCGCGTGTTGGCCCCCTCCCAGGCACCTGTCGCTGGCCCGCACCCGAGCACGGGGCTAGCCTTGCACCATGGGTAAGCGCGACATCACGAAAACCATCGAGGCCGTCTACGGAGACGAGCTGCAGAACCTCTCCGGCCGCGAGCTGGGAAGCGACTGCTGGCAAGGCGAATGCTGGATCCGCTCGGACGAGGACGACCACGAGAGCGTGGTGGCCTTCTACGAGGAGCTGGTCGAGGCCGAGGTCGGGCTCGAGGTCTTTCTGCGCGCGGTGGTCATCGATCCGGGCCTTCCTTCCCACCAGCAGCTGCG
>CAZVHW010000219.1:0-845 GCA_964626835.1 uncultured Enterobacterales bacterium | reverse complement strand
GCGCATCCTCAAGGCCGCCGAGAGCCCTGCGGACGTGGTGCAGATGTCGCTCCGGGGGTCCGGCGAGGTGCTGGTGCGGGTCCGCCACCAGCCCCTCTGTCTGGGTCGCAAGCGCAACCGACTGCCCAAGCTCCAGCAGACCCTCGCGCCACTCCTGGTGCAGGCAGAGCCCCTCGGTTCCTGCGTGGACGTCAAAGGGCTCGAAGGCGCGAAGGCCACGCGGGACTTCCTCGAGCCGTTCTTTGCCGACATAGACGGGCTCGAGCCCGAGACGATCCACCACCAGCGAGTCGATGTGCGCCATCAGGCTCTGCGCGTGCTGGTGGACGCTCCGACGATCTCCCCGGTCGCCCTCCTCAGGCTGGCCCGTCGCGTCCGGAACCGGAGCGACGTGGACCTGGACCTCCGTCACCGCATCTCCTCCCGCCGCGCTCGAGATACGGTCTACCACGCGCTGGGCCAGCTAGGAGGGCTCGAGAGCTTCGCTGCCAGCTGGGACGACAGGATGGGCGGTGTGGCCGTGGTGGTGGACGCCGAGCTATCCCGTCGCCCCGCGCTGGACCGCTTCGTGAAGCACCAGGAACAGGCCCTCGGTGTACCCGTCGCCTACCACTTCGACACCCAGCGCAGCCTCATGGTGGACCGCATCGCCCGTTCGTTTCCAGAGCGCGGGATTCTCACCTGGATCCGTCACGCCGGCGAGCAGCTGTACACCGTCGAAGCCATGATCCCCCAAGAAGACCGCCAGGTCCTCGAGGACTGGTCCGATGAGCTCGAGCAGACCTGGGGCGTCCAGGTGGTCATCGAGGATCCCTTCCTGCGCGCGCCCGACCTGCGCTTCCTGG
>CAZVHW010000218.1:9617-11315 GCA_964626835.1 uncultured Enterobacterales bacterium | reverse complement strand
GCAACCTGGCTGCCGCGGTGATTCGGGGAGATGACCCCGGCCACCACGGCGCTCCATGGCAGCGAGACCTCACCAACTCAGGGACAGGTCGTTGCCATTTCCCGTCGCCCTGCCACCACCTTCTCGGCCCGCCACGAAATGGTAACGACCTGTCCCACCTGGCGGGACGCCGCTCATCCCCACCCCCCGTTTCTCGAGGCACCCGCCGCCGCCCTCACCACCACTCACGGCTTGCTCGCCCACGTTGCAGCCCGGCGGTGGTGGCGGGTCGCCACACCCGCCACCCCGCGCACGTGGCGGCTAGGGGTGCCGAGCGATAACGGGCCGATCCTCATCTCACGCGGGAGACTCCCTTGCAGAGCCTCTGGGCCCGCACACTGGCCTGGTGGGACGACCTGGGTCCCAGGCAGCGACGCACGGTGAACGCCCTGTCCCTGTGCATCGTGGGCTACATCGCCCACTTCCTGGTGTTCACCGTCTCTCAGCCCTTCTACATCGAAGACGCCGGCATCAGCTTCGCCTACGCCCGCAACCTGGTCGAAGGGCACGGGCTGGTCACCTTCATCGGCGGCGAGCGGGTCGAGGGCTACTCGAACCCCACCTGGACCTTCCTCATCGCCCTGTTCTACCTGCTCAAGGTCTCCCCTTGGGTGTCGTCCAAGGTGCTCGGTGCGGTGTTCGGCGCCATCACCCTACCCCTGGTCTGGGCCATCACCCGCCGTGCCCGAGGCGGGATCGACGACCTGGTCAACGTAGCTCCCGCCTTCCTGCTGGCCGCATCCACGCAGTTCGTGCTCTGGAACGCCTCGGGCCTCGAAAACTCCGTCTTCTGCGTGCTGTTGGCCGCTGGCATGTATCGGACCATCCGCGAGGGCACGGACGGCGGCCATCCCTGGTCCGCCCTGCTCTGGTTCCTCCTGGCCATCACCCGGCCCGAGGGGGCCATGTACGGCCTGCTCGGCTTTCTTGCCCTGGTGATCTTCCGCAGCCACCGTGCGTACACAAGCACCGCAGGCACCGCGGGAGAGCGCGTCGTTCGCGGCGTGCTCCTTCCCCTGCTGGCCTGGTTGGCGGTCTTCGCCATCCCCCTGGTTCTCTACCACTGGTGGCGCTACACGTACTTCTCCTGGGAATACCCCGCGACCTACTACGCAAAGTTGGGATCAGCCAAACGTTTCCGCCCATTCTCCTGGGACATTCGCGGCTGGGGCTACGCCAAGAAGTACATGGCGGCCTACTGGATCGCCTGGGTGGTCCCGCTGTTCTTCTTCGCCACGGCCGGGCTCGGGCGCAAGCGCGGGGTCATCGGACTCACCCTGCTGGCCATCTTCGGCATCATGGTGCTCTGGGACGGCAAGGGCGGGCCCTTCAGCGACTGGGACTTCTGGACTCCGGTGCGCCGCAAGTGGATCGTCTACCGCTGCTGGTCCATCTATGGCGGGGCCGTGCTCCTCGGCCTGCTCACCCTGGGCCGCCGGGGCTGGCAGGCCCTGTCCATGACCTGGGGTGCCTACTGCGCCGCCATGTTCTTCAACATCTACGTGGGTGGCGACTGGATGGATGGCTTCCGCTGGGCCAGCCTGTGGGTGGTGCCCCAGTCCATCCTGCTGGGACTGGGACTGGGCGCGCTGGTCGAGCGCCTGCCCCGCCTCACCTGGCGCCCCTCCCCCACGGATGAGGTCGGGGTCCTGGGCCACC
>CAZVHW010000218.1:0-9607 GCA_964626835.1 uncultured Enterobacterales bacterium | reverse complement strand
AGCCCCACGCTACGCACACTCCTGGTGGCCGCGGGCACGTTGGCCATCGCCGCCCCCAACGCATGGGGTTCATACGACTTCGTGATCCGTCCCGAGACCGGTGTGCGCGACGTCAACCGCCGCGTTCAGTACATGACCTGGGTCCAGGAGCGGCTCCACATCGATCGCATCACCGTGCTGGACGTGGACATGGGCGCGCACATGTGGTTCTCGGGCTGGCGCATCATGGACATCGCCGGCTTGGTGGACATCCGCATGGGCCACCACAACTACCAGAAAGACTTCATGCGGGAGTATATCTTCCAGGAGATGAAGCCCGACTTCGTCCACTCCCACGGTGGCTGGTCGCGCAAGACCAAGATCAACAACTTCCCCGAGTTCAAGCGCGAGTACATCGAGATCCCCGGCTATCCCGCTGGCCGCAAGGCCTTCCACATGGGCAACCACGTGGCTCGCCGGCACCTCACCACCTCTCGCTACGATGGCCCCATGGGGCGACAGGTCACCTTCGAGGGCGGTGTCACCCTGGCTGGCTGGGCCATCCCCTCGCCCCAAGTCCCCGTGGAGGGCAAGTTCCACCTCCAGACCTGGTGGAAGGCAGAGGATCGAGAGACCGGCTTCCGCATGCTCGTCTTCCTCGCCGATGAAGACGGCCATGTCCGCGTGCAGGACGCAGGGGCGGGGTACGACTTCCTACCGGTCGAGCACTGGCGTGACGAAGAATGGGTCTACGGCCACTACGACATCGAAATCCCCGAGGACTTCCCCCGAGGAGACTACAAGGTCGGGCTGGTGCTGCTCGACGAAGAAACCGGCCAGGTCATGCTCGCGTCGCGCGCAACCGGACAGCCGTCACTCGGTCCCAACGATCCCGACGGATCACCCGCTACCGCCAAGCCCCGCCGCTACAAGCTCGCCAGGCAGCGCCACGTCGAAGACGCCGGTTCCCAAGACTCGGCCGAGCCCAACACGCCCGCGCCACGAGACCAGCCCACCGTGTACATGCAGGGCGAGCTGATCCTGGACGCGTCCCTGGCCGTGGTCACCCGCAAGCAGGCCCTCGAGCAGGCAGCCAACGACTTCGAGCTGGCCCTGCACAAGGCCACCCAGGGTAACTGCGAAGAATCCTGGGCTGCCTGGAAGGACGCCAAACGCCACGTCATCCGCAACACCCGCTGGCACAACGACAACGTCCCGGCGGTCAACAGCGCCATCGCACGCTGCTACGTCGACCGCGCCTCTCACGAGCAGGACCGGTTCGCGCAGGCCGAGCTGTACAAACTGGCTGCCCTCCACCAATACGACGCTCCGGTCCTGTTGGCTGCGGCCCGACCTCTGGCGGCCCAGCTCATGCAAGAGGGCGAGGCGTTCCGCCAAGAGAAGGACTGGGAGAGCTGCTACAAGTACTTCGACACCGCCGTGGGCATCGATCCACGTCTGTCCATGGCCCGGCGCCGCGCCGAGGAATGCCGCGATTGGCGTCTGGACATCCCGGGGGCTGATCGGAAGGTCGAGAAAAAGCCATCCTCGAAGTCGAAGAAAAAGACCGGCACCAAGAATGGCAAGACCACGCGCACCAGCAGGTCCTCGAAGAAGAACAAGAACGAAGAGCCCGAAGAGAACCAGGAGGCCGACGACCAGGCCACGCCGCCCGCCTCGCCGCGGCCAGAGCGTACGATCAAGGTGGATATCAAGGAAACCGACCCCGCCCGGGATCGCCCATTCCCCCCTGGGGGCATGCCCCCCCTGCCCCATGTCCTCGACCCCACCCACGGCCCACCCCCGGGGCCCGTGCCCGAGCCAACGGAGCAGGCCGAACCCGTAGAAGGCCCCGAGGCGGGCTAGCGGGAAGCTACGCCCCCGGACCCCGGGAAGGAGCTCGGGCATTGGAGCTGGCTAGCGGATGGTGCGATAGTCGTCGCCGTGAGTGGCCAGGAAACGGCACATCTCGCGCAGCCGAGAGAGCACCCGCTCCCCCACGCGATCGCCCAGAGACTGGACCTTTGCGGGTTGAGCGAGGTTGGGCTGGGACAGCCCCGTGGGCTGGCTGGGCCCGTAGTTGGTGGTGGCCAGGATGGTGCCCAGAGCGTTGTAGCGGTGGGAGACCAGCTGATCGATGATGCCCAGCTCCCACTCGCTCCCGCGGCCCTTGCCGAGCTCGTCGATGGCCAACACGGGAATGCGCACCAGGGGCATCAGGGTGGTGGCCTCTCCGGTACCCGCGTCGTAGCCTTCCTTGAGCAGCGACAGCAGGTGCGAGAACTCCACGAAGCGCACTTGGACCCCGTACTGGAAGATCAGCACCTGCAGCATGGCCACGAGCAGGTGCGTCTTGCCTCGGCCCACGTCGCCGTAAAGGATGAGGCCCTTGTTTTCCTCGCCGACGCGGTATTCCTTCAGCCAGTTCTTGCACATGTCGTGGGTGGGCTTGGCACCCCGGTTCTTCCGAGTTCGAAAGGAGGCGAACGTGGACCGGGCGTGGCGCGATGGGATGCCCGCGCCGTTGAACAACGAGATGCGGTCGGGGAGCATCTGGCATCGACATCGCCCAACGCGGATGCGCGCACCCTGTGGGATGTGGCGCTGCCCCGTGCCGCCACAACGCTCACACGGGGCGACGCAGCTGCACAGCTCGGCGCGGGCACGTGGACCTGCGGGCTTCACCAGGTAGCCTGCGCCCCGGCAATGCTCGCAACCCGGATCACCGGTAGGGAGGGGGATGGAGCTCATGACCCGTGCAGCCTATCCCAGACGGCCACCGCCGACAGCCGTGGGAAGCGCTGACGGAGCAGGTCGCGGGCCGTCTCCTCCACGGCCTGCTCCCAGTGCACGGGATCCATGCCCTCCTGGAAGTCTGCGAGCTCCTGGGCGGCGCGGGCCATGAGCTCGGAGTGCTCGGCGGCCGCAGCCACCCAAGCCGCCTCGTGGAAACTGCGCAACACGTCCATGGCCCGATCCGCCACCGTAGCGGGATCGCCACCACCCAGCGCCTCGAGTCGGGCCACGGCGTCGGCCGCGAGATCCTCGAGCGGGGTGCCGCCCCGAGGCGGCGAGGTGACGGGCTCTACGCGCAGCGCAACCTCGCCCCCGGGCACCCCCTTCTTCCAGATCCGTTTCACCTCACCTTTACAGCTGGCCAGGCGAAGGCGAGACTTTACACGACGCTTGCGTCGCCGCTCGGCGACCCGCTCGAGGGCCACCACGATCACCACGGCGGGAATGCCGCGATCCAGCCAGTCGACGAGCAGAGCGGCGTCTCGGCCCGACAAGAGCAGTCCACCTCCACGGAGGGCGCAGAGGTGCTCCACCACCTGCTGGGCGGCCTCTCGAAGGTGCTCGGGGACGTCGTGGGGGCTCATGGGGCCTCCTGGCCCCGCGGGTGGTCTTGCTGGCGGGGCGACAGCGTCCTATTATCCGCTGTCCACACGGGCCTCGATCCGCGGGGTCCAGGTACGCGTCCCGCTCGCGACCACGAGCGACGGAGGCCCCCCATGACCGGCATGCTGACCCTAACCGCCCTGCTCGGCACGCTCTCCCTCTCCACCCGGCCCGCCCTGGCCGACGTGCCCCTGTCCGACGACGCCATCATCGTGGCCTTCGCCGACCAGGACGACCAGGACGACGACGACAAGGACGACGAGGAAGAGGAAGACCTCGACTACGGGGGCGACAGCATCGACCTCGACGTCTTCCAGGACTCCCTGGACATGGAGGAAGGCGACGAAGCCATCCGCCGCATGCAGCAACAAGACGCGCTCGAGTCTGAAGAATCCGGTGAGCAGCAGCTGGACGACTTGGACTTTGGTGGCGACCAGGAAGACGAGTTCGACTTCGAGGACGAGTACGAAGAGCAAGTGGAGATCGGCGGACCCGGCCAAGACACGGCCCGCATCTACCGTGCCTACAGCGAGAACATCGAAGACCTCGGCCCAGACGAAGAGGTCATCCAGTGGGAACGCTACCTCGAGGAGTACCCCAACTCCCTCTTCCGCGATCACATCCAGCGCCGCGTAGACGAGCTCACGGAGTTCCAGTACGCCGAGCGCGTGCCTGACGACGAAGGCTTCGAGAGCATCGTGGACGCAGGGCGTCGCGAGATCATGCTGGCCATGCCTCGCCACCTCTCCCCGATCGATCCCCGCGAAAAGCTCCGCGGCGGCTTCGAGTGGGGCTTTCCGGAATACCTCAACCTCTTCATCGACTACGAGATGCAGATCCAGCGCAAGTGGTCGTGGCACGTCGGAGTCATCCGCCGCTACACCGGCTGGAACGTCGAAGCGGGCACCAAGTACGCGCTGGTAAAGTCCGCTCGCACCAACTTCATCCTCACGGGCTTGCTGGACTTCCACCTCAACACCGGCCCCATCTTCCCCGCCTTGCGCCCCCAGATGGGCGTGGGAAAGCGCATCACCGTCGGCGGCATGCCCATCGACCTGATGGCCGTGGGCGGCGTCGACGTCGAGCTGCGCATCAGCGAGGACATGGCCCTGGTCTACGTGGGCGGCGTCAACGCCACCTTCCAGGCCAGCGAAAGGGTGGCCTTCTTCCTCGAGTCCTCCGTCACGGCCAAGGACCTGTTCTGGGACGCAGGCGGGCAAAACTCCGGTTTCTTCCGGTTCCCGCTGCTCACCTTCGGCATCACCTTCTGGGCCGGCGAGGAGAACAACGTCACCTCCAGCATCGCGGCCAACGCCCCCTACGCGTACAGCTACTGGGGCTACCACTTCGGCGGCGTCATGGGCGACTTCGCCTACTGGATGTAGGGGTCCTCGCCTCGCAATAGAGGGCGGCGATGTTGCTGCTGTGCGAGCTCCTGCTGGTGCTGCTGGGTGCCTGGCTATCGGCTACGCTCGCCCGCCGCTTGCGCCTGCCCGCGCTGCTGGGCATGCTCGCCGGGGGAGCTGCCGCCGCGGCCCTGCCGGTGGGCCCGTGGCTCCAGGCCCTGTCCGGCGGCTCGCCGGGAACGGGCCTGGAAGCGGTGGACGGCCCCCTGAGGCTCGGCGTGCTGGCCCTGGTGTTGCTCAGAGCGGGGTTGGGCCTCGCACCGGCCGAGCTGAAGCGCGCCGGGTGGCTGGCGGTCCGCCTTGGCAGCCTTCCCATGTTCGCAGAAGGCTTCGCCGTGACCGTCGCTGGCCATCTGCTGTTGGGGCTGCCCTGGGCCTCCGCCGCCGTACTGGGCTTCCTGGTAGCGGCCGTCTCCCCCGCCATCGTGGTGCCGGGCTTGCTCGATCTGATGGCCGAGCGCACCGGTCGCGCGCGACGGGTTCTGGTAGCGTTGCTGGCCGGAGCGCCCCTGGACAACGTGCTCGCCTTGGCCCTGCTGGGCGCCTGCCTGGACCTGGCCCTGACGGGCGAGGGCTCCTGGAGCGCGGCGCTGACCAGGGTGCCGGTGGGCTTGGTCGTCTCCATCCTCGCCGGCGTGGCAGCAGGCTGGTTGCTGGCTCGCTGGCTGGCCGACGCGCCTGCCAGGCTGGCTGCACGCTGGGGGGCGGCGGTGCTCGCCTGGACGCTCGCCCTGATCCTGCTGGCGGGGCTGCGCTTGGCCGGCATGCCTCTGGCTCCCGGCCTGGTGGCCATGGGCTGCGCGACGCGCTGGTTGGCTCCCATCGCAGCCGTCGAGCTCTCCCGGGGGCTCGCCCGAGCCTGGAAACCCTCGGCCTATCTGCTCTTCGGTCTCATCGGGGCTGCCGTGGACCCCGCCCCACTGTTCCAGGTGGGCCTGGCCGCCCTGCTTGTGTTGGCCGCGGGCCAGCTACTCCGGGCCGCTGGAGCCTGGCTGGCCACCGCTGGCTCCCAGCTGCGCCCCCGAGAGCGCTTGGCCTGCGCCGCAGCCTATGTGCCCAAGGCCACCATCCAAGCCGCATTCGCCGCCGTACCCCTCGACCGCGGTCTGCCCGAGGGAGCCCTGGTGTTGGGCATCGGGGTGCTCGCCGTCGCGGTGACCGCACCCATCGGCGTCATCACCCTGATGAAGGGGGCCCCAGCCTTGTTGGATCGGTCCGAGACCGAGGGCCAAACGCGACAGCCTTGACGCAGCGGGACTCCGAGTTCCCGGGGTGCGTGCCCCTTTATGGGGTGAATGCGCGCGGGAAGCCGCCGCTGACCACCCTCGAGCTTGGCACGAATCCTGCGACGAAGCGTGGCGCCCGCCGGAGGTCGCCATGCACACCATCATCGCCCTCTCCCTGATCCTCTGCTCCACTGCCTACGCCGAGGAGCACGTCATCGACGACCAGCTGGGATCGCCGTGGTTCGAGACCACCGGCGACGACTGGGCCACCTGGTCCACCAACGGCCACGGCTACGACAGCTCGGACACCAGCTACCACTACACCAGCAGCACGGTGGGTGGAGACGACCGCCGAGGTACGGCCACCTGGCAAGCGGAGCTAATCCAGGCTGGCACGTGGCGCATCGAGATCTGGTTCCGCCGCACGGAAAACCGCACCAGCGACGCCGACCACGTGGTCACGGACGGCCTGGGCGCCCAGACCTGGCACGTGGTCGACCAGACTGGCGACGGTCCCTCCGGCTGGGTTTCCCTGGGCGAGTACTGGTGCGACAGCGGCTTCGGAGGCTGCACGCTCACCCTGGATGGCACCGACGACGACGGCTCGGACGAGGCCAACGCAGCCCGCTTCACCTTGGTCTCCGAGAGCGACCCCTGCGACGAGGATCCCGGGCCCGGTAGCCACGCCACGGACTTCTATCCCTCGAGCGCCAGCGGCTCGGACTGGGAGAGCGCCTCGAACGCCACGGGCGAGGCCGACGGCAACGAGGCCCACAGCCCCAACGTGGACGACGGCGAGGTGCTGCGAGCCACCAGCTTCGACGTCTGCGATCCCAGCGGAGACGAGACCATCGACAGCGTGACGCTCGGAGTGAAGGCCCGCACCCAGTACGACAGCGGCACCTACGCCCTCCAGCTGCTCCTGGACGCAAACGGCAGCGCCTCGAGCGTGTTCACCGGGACCAGCGCCACCTGGCACGAAGTGGACGTCACGGGGGACCAAGCCTGGACCTGGAGCAGCTTGAGCGCCGTGACGGCCCAGGTCTCGCTCTACGATCACCCAGGGGGAGGGCGAGACTCCGACGCATGGGTGGACGGCTTCCGGCTGCGGGTGGGATACACCACGGCGGCGGATGGCGACGATCCCGTGGACACGGGGGATCCGCCGGACGATCCCCCGGACGACACGGGAGAGGCACCGGAAGACAGCGGTGGCTCGCAGGGTCAGGACAACGACCCACCCGGAGACCACGAGCCCTATGACCCCATGGTGTTCAACACGGGCTGCGAAGGCTGCGGGGGCGGTACGGCACCCGTAGGCTTGGCTTGGCTGGGCCTGGCCCTGATCAGCGCTCGCAGGCGTCGGCGCCACCGACCGCGCGAGTGAGCCACCCCAGGTCGGGCAGCTGCTTGTCCGCAAACAGGAAAGCGAACAAACCCGCGGCCTGCAGGTACTTCATCACGTCGCGCGGGGTGCGGATGCCGGCGAGGTGTCGCCGCATGGTGGCAGGTCGAAGGTAGAATTCTCTGTAGAAGCGCCGATGCAGCTCGATGAGATCGGCCGGCTCGAGCCCCCAGGGCACGAAGGTCGGCTCCCAGAACGAGGTGAGGTCGGTGGAGTCCGAGATGATGCGCCCGTAGGTGTCGCCCTGCTCGGCAAAGATCTCGGCTTGGCGGGTGCGAGGCAACACCGTGTTGATCTGCACCGTCACGTCGTGCAGAGGGATGCTCTTGGCGAACTCGATGGACTCGAGGACGGAGTCGCGGTCGTCCACGAGATGGCCCACGATGAAGAACGCCTTGGGCCGTAGCCCCACCGAGTCGGCCGCGGTGATGGCATCGCGGATCATGCGCTTGGTGATGCCCTTGGAGATGAACTCGAGGACCCGGCTGGATCCGCTCTCGATTCCGAAGCGGGTGCGCCAGCAGCCGGCGTCCACCATGCGCTGCAGCAGCGGGTGGTCCACCACCTCGACCCGCGAGGAGCAGGTCCAGGACAGCCCGATCTTGCGCCGGATGATCTCGTCACAGATGGTCCAGACCCGTTTCTTGGAGACACAGAACAGGCTGTCCACGAAAGCGAGATCCTGGGCGTCGAACTGGGTGACCAGCTGCTGCATCTCGGCGACGATGCGGTCGACGCTGTGGCTGCGATAGCCCGAGGCGGCTTTTTGGCAGAACACACAGCGGTGGGGACAGCCCCGGCTGGTGATCATCGCGAACTTGGGCAGGCCGTGCTCGTCGATGGGGATGGGTCGGTACAGGTCGGCCGGGAGGAGCTGACGGGCCGGCATGGGCAGGCTGTCGAGGTCCTTGACCTTGGCGCGCTTGGCGGTGAAGCGCAGCTCGCCGTCGCCGCCGCGGAGCACCAACCCGGGGATGTCGTCGAGCGACTTGGCCCCACGGTAGTGCTCCACCAGCTCGACCAGCGTGTGCTCGCCCTCGTCGATGACGCCCACGTCGAAGCAGACGTGCGCCATGGCATCATCGGGCAGCAGCGTGACGTGGTGGCCGCCCAAGATGACGGGGATGGAGGGCAGCGCGCCCTTGAGCGCCTCGGCCAGCTCTACCGCGCTGTGAAAGCCCACGGTGGTGGAACCCAGCCCGATGACATCTGGGCGGAAGGACTGCGCTCGCTGCACGGTTCCTGGAACGTCCAGCTGCTCGGCGGCGGCGTCCAACACCTCGACCACGTGCCCCGCTTCGAGCAACGCCGCGGCCAGGTAGAGCAAACCCAACGGAGCGGAGTTGAAGAACAGAAAGGCCGTGACCGGGCTCACGTTGCCGTTTCGCAGCACCGCGTCGAGGGGCGGGTTGATGAGCTGGATGCGCATGGAGGACCGTGAAGGGCGTAGGGGCGGGTTTTACACCCGTCCGCCACGTCGATCAATACACCAGATCGCCGATCTGCTGCCTGAGCTGCTCTTCGCTGGTGCTCTCGCCGTTGGTCCAGTCGATGACCATGTCGCCGTCGATGAGGAAGGTCTTGACCTCGGTGGCGGTCGCCCAGGTGCCGCGGATGTCGAGGTCCGGGTCGTACAGCACCGTGTCGAGGCCGTAGACGGTCGCCCAGTTGCCCGCATCGCTGCGATCCACCTCGGAGCCGGTCTCGTCGGAGAAGAGCATGACGGCCGTGGTGAGGTTGTAGGAACCGAACTCGTCCTGCAGCGTGGAGATGAAGCCGCAGATTTCCTGAAAGGTGTAGCTCTGGGCGTAGCCGAAGACGAGCACCACCGGGTTGCCCGCGTGCTGGTAGAGCCGCCAGGTGCCATCACCCTGATCTGGGGCCACCAGGTTGTAGGCCACGTCGCCGCGCTCGTAGCCTTCGCCGGAGTACGGAGGGGAGGTGTCTTCGACGTAGGTGTCTTCGACGACCGAGTCCACGGCCGTGTCCTCGGGGCCCGTGTCGCGGGCGGTGTCTTCCGGCCCCGTGTCAACGGCCGTGTCGTCCTGCCCTGGGATCCAGGTCTCGTCGTGGCTGTTGCCACCAGGGCCGAATCCCGGTCCATCCGAGCCGCAGGCATACAGAACCATGCCCGCAACGACGCCGCCGAGGACAATGGGGAGAGGGATCCGGGGGAGATAATTCATGGCAGA
>CAZVHW010000217.1:5596-11350 GCA_964626835.1 uncultured Enterobacterales bacterium | reverse complement strand
TTGGGGAGCAGGAGCATGCGCAGCTGGTCCTCGAGCCGTGCCATGGCGGGCTCGAGCAGGTCGATTTCCTCTCGGGCCATCTCGCGCATCTCGGGATCGTCCAGCAGGCTGCGGGCATCCACGAGCTCTTCCTGGTTGGACTTCCAGGTGCTGTAGACCTCGACCACGGGCTTGATCTGGGAGAGCTCCTTGGACAGCTCGATCATGCGGCGATGGTCCCGTGCGATGTCGGGCTCACCCAGCAATTGGTTGATCTCCTCGAAGCGGGTCTGGACCTCGTCGAGACGCTTGAACATGGTTTCCTCGCAGAGGGGCGTTCATGCTGCCCGAGCGCTCGGCTCGGCAGGATAACGTCCGGGATGGTGGCGTGGCCGACACCGACGGGGCAGCCTATCCCGCTGTCGGCGCCTAGGCGTTGACGGCTTGGCCCGTGCGGAACGCCTCGCCCTCGAGCCCTAGATCGGTACCGACCTGGGACTGCTCGATGGCCAAGGCGCTGGACAGGGCTTCGATGGCCACCTCGAGCTGCTGGTCGTCCGGCTCCTCGGTGGTCAGGCGCTGCAGGGCCAGCCCGGGGACCGCCAGCCAACGGAAGAAAGCAGCGCGGGTGTAGAACCGACTGGAGGCCCGGATGATCTCGTAGCTGAACGCAGCGACGGGCAGCGTGAGGGGGATCTTGATGCCGACCTGGGCCAGGTTGCGCAGCAGGCGGTGCTCGAAAGGAAGCTCGGGAAGCAGTGGGAAGACGCAGGCGAAGACCAAGATCGACACGCCCACCACGAACAGGATGAAGCTGGTACCGCAGCGCGGGTGGAAGCGAGACTGTTGGCGCACGACCTCGAGGTCGAGGGGTTCGCCAGCTTCGTATGCGTAGATGGTCTTGTGCTCGGCCCCGTGGTAGGCGAAGACCCTGCGGATCTCGGAGCTGCGCCGGATGAGGGCGATGTAGGCCAGGAAGATGCCCAGCTTGACGACGCCATCGACGAGATGAAAGGCGGCGCCTTCGACATCGAGGGGCGTGTTGGTGAGCCAGCCAAGGCCATCGGTGACCAGGTGGGGTAGCGCCACGAAAAGGCCGATGCCCAGCACGAGGGACAAGACCATCGTGCCACCCAGCGCCAGCCGTTCGCCTAGCGGAGGCCGCTGGCGTTCAGCAGGCTCGCCGGCGTCTTCGTCGTCGCCGTCGACCTCGCACACCTCTTCCGTAGCGGCTTGTTCGGCCGACCACGACAGGGCCCGCATGCCCACCACCAGCGCGTCGATCATCACGAACGCCCCCCGGACGAAGGGGAGCTTGAAAAGCGAATAACGTTGGAAGAACGGGCGGTAGGGCTCTGCTCGGGTGAGGACGTCACCCGAGGGAAGACGCACACTCATGGCCAGCGAGCGCGGGGCACGCATGAACACACCCTCGATGATGGCCTGGCCCCCGACATAGGGACGGGCGCCTGGCTGCGAGGGCGCGAGGGACATGCGATGTCGGGGACAGCGCTGGCGCGGACTAGGAGAGCTCTTCGGGCGTCTGGAGTCCCCACTTTCGCATGAAGCGCTCGACCCTACCGGCCGTATCGACGATCTTCTGCTTGCCCGTGAAGAACGGGTGGCAAGCCGAGCAGATCTCGATCTTCATCTCGGGCGCGAGGGATCGGGTTTCGAAGGCCGCGCCGCACACGCAGGTGACGGTGCAGTCAACGTACTTGGGATGGATGCCTTGCTTCATGGTACTCCTCCGGTCGCTCCGGATGGAGGCGGTCGAACGTGCCGCGCCTTTTGGCCCGTTCAGCTGGATTTGTCAAGCAGCTCGTCGTTGCTGTCACAGGCGGCCATGGCTTCGAGCAGGTCTCGCCGTGCTTGTCGGGATTCGGGGGCCATTCCCTCGCGGAGGGCGCGGAGGGTGGTCAGGCGCTCCCGTGGGATGATGCGATGTTCGATCGCGCTGCCGCTGCGGTGGGGATCGATGCCGGGCAATAGTCCCGGTTGGCCTAGGGTCGAATCGAGGTAGATGTTGGCGCTGGTGGTACCCTCGAAGGCCTGGGCGACCGCGCGATCCAGGCGGGACGGCTGCCTGTCCGAGAGGGTCGCCACGACCGTGAGGGAACCACCCTCGGCCAGACGCCGGGCGTCGGCCAGCAGGCGGCGCGGCTTGGAAAGTATGGAGGCGTCCAGGCCCGAGGTCCCCATGCGGGTGGTACCGCCCGCGAGCTCTTCGTAGGCCCGGCACAGCTGAGTGAGGGAATGAACCAGCACGACGACGTCGCGGCCGGCTTCGGCCAGCCTTCGGGCGCGCTGGTTGACGATCTCGGCCGCCTGGGTGTGGCGGGATGGTGGCTCGTCAAAGGTGGTGGCTACCACTTCGCAGGGCAGGTCGGCCAGCTCGCTGGCGTCTTCGGGGCGGGTGTGCACCAGCAGCAGGTAGGGGATGATCTCGGGGTGCTTCGCGTGCAGCGCTTCGATGAGCACTCTGTACAGGAGCAGGGGTCCAGCGTCGGTGTCGGCGTGGACCATGACGCGCTGGCCCAGACCGATGGGGGCGAGCAGGTCGAGCAGGCGAGTGGTGTGTTCGTTGGGGTCGTGCTCGAGGACCAGCTGCTGGGCCGGGTGGCGTGCGGTGAGGTTGTCGAAGAGAAGGGGGCGGTCTCGAAGCTCCGGGTCGTAGCCGTTGACCTGCTCGACCTTGATGAGTGCGATGTAGCGCTCGCTTTCCTTGGGAGCGCGCACGCGTCCGGCCACGTAGTCTCCGGTGCGGAGGTGAAAGCGCCGGATCTGGGACGGCGAGACGTAGATGTCGTCGGCCCCTGGAAGATAGGCGGCTCGGGGAGTGCGCAGGAAACCGAAGCCGTCCGGCAGGATCTCGAGCACTCCGGATCCCGGTGCCTGGGCGCCCCGCGGCATGCGCTGACAGAGGAGCTCGAAGACGAGATCCTGCGGGCCTAGACTGGTGGCCTTTTCGATGCCGGCTTGGTGAGCGAGCTTGACGAGCTCCGCGGTACTGTGCGCTCGTAGATCGTTGAGATCGATGTCCATGGGGGGAGCCGTGGGAGGAGGTACGGTGGGGGGCGCGGAGGGGAGGCGTGGGTGGGAGGGGAGGATAATATCCGGCTGGCCCCGGGTGGTGTCAAGATTGGCGGGGGGAATCGTGACGTCGCCGAGGCCCCCGGAGCCCTGGAATTATTGGGGTTCGTCCGTAGATGGCGCGCCCCAGGGCCACTCGATCTCGATCCGTTGTTGCAGCTCGCGGAGACGGGGGTGGTCGCGATGGCGAGACAGGGCCACCTCGAGAACCGCCTTGGCCAGCGCGGGTTGCTTGGCCTCCACACGCTGGGTGACTTCATCGGCCAGGTCGTCAGGATCGGCTGCCAGGGCGTGGGCCATCTCGTGGGGATCGGGCGACTCGAGGCGGTGTGCCATGGCCACCGCTCGGCGGGTGGCCTTGGCCTGGGCGGCGAGCCTCGACAGCTCCGTTCGGGCGGCCTTGGGGGTGAGGCGAGGGATGTCCACGAGCAAGGACTCGGCGACGTCGGCGAAGTGGGGATCTCCGGCGCGGAACGACTGTTCTAGCGCGATGCGAGCTGCTCGAACGCGGGCGCCGTGGTCTTTGGGATGCTGCTGGAGACGACCGAGCAACTGGCTGAGCTTGTCGCGCTTCGAATCCACGTTCACCTCTGGGGTTGCGATGCGAATGCTGTGGTACGCAGACGGGGTTAGGTCCGGAGCGCGCAAGCCCGCCGGAAGGACCCGGCAAGAGGGCATCGATCGAGGTTCTACCATGCATCCTACTCGGTCTGATGACGCTGCGCATGTTCGGCAGCGAGCGGCAGCGGCCACGCTCGTGGGCGCCCGCCAGCGAGTGGATGTGCTTGTCCCAGAGCTTCAGCGCCACAATCGCCTTTACCACGAGCTCGACGGGGCCGAGATCGAGGACCGCCAGTACGACCTGTTGCTGCTGGAGCTTCGGCTCATCGAAGAACGTTTTCCGGTTCTGCGGCGCCTAGACAGTCCCACCCTCCGAGTCGGCGGTCAGCCCGTCGATGGGCTGGAGCCGTTTCCCCACCAGGTCCCCATGCTCTCGCTCAACAACGCCTTCGACAAGCAGGATCTGTGGGACTTCGAGGCCAAGAGGGACGACCGGGGGACCCTGCGGGGTGGCATCGCCTATCTGCTGGAAAGATCCGGGCTACAGGCCGAAGAAGCCGAGGCAGCCACCTATGTCGTCGAGCCCAAGCTGGACGGTCTGGCTGTCGAGCTGGTGTACGAACGTGGGCGGCTCGTGGGGGCGGGCACCCGCGGTGATGGCCGCGTAGGAGAGGACGTCACTCACACCATCTCCACGGTGCGCAACATTCCCCTGTCTCTGCGAGCGCCTTGGCCTGAACGGCTCAGCGTTCGAGGTGAGGTGCTCTACCCCTTGGCCGGGTTCGCCGACATGAACACCCGCCGCGAACAGCGCGGTGAGAAGACCTTCGAGAACCCGCGCAACGCGGCTGCGGGCACTGTGCGGCAGCTGGACCCGCGGGTGGCAGCGCAGCGTCCTCTCTGTTTCTACGCCCACTCCCTGGGCTGGGTGCAGGGGGGCGACGAACCTGCCACCGAGTCGCAGGCCCTGGCCAGCTTCGTGGCATGGGGTTTCGAGGTCAGTGGACTCGAGCGCACTGTTCTGGGAGTGGATCGAGTCATCGCGGTCATCCACGATCTGGGTGAGCGCCGCTCCGGGCTCCCCTACGAGATCGACGGGGCGGTGGTGAAGCTGGACAGCATCCGGCTGCAGCGGGGCATCGAGTCTACGTCGCACCATCCCCGCTGGGCCATCGCCTACAAGTACCCCGCCGAGCGCGTGCGCACGGTGCTCGAAGGCGTGGAGTTTTCGGTAGGGCGCTCAGGTGTTCTCACCCCAGTTGCTCGCCTGCGGCCGGTGAAAGTCGGCGGCGTAACGGTCTCTCGAGCGACCCTGCACAACGTCTCTTTCGTCGAGGATCTGGGCCTGCGGGTGGGAGCCACCGTCGAGATCTACCGTGCGGGTGACGTCATACCCAAGGTCGAGTGCGTGGTGGACGATGGCCAGACAGCCACATACCGATCCGTCACCTACCCCGAGGTCTGCCCCGATTGCGGCGCGCCCGTCCGCTGGGAGGAGACCGAGGACAAGCGCCAGGAGCGGATGGTCCGGGTGCTGTTCTGCACCAACAGCCTCTCGTGTCCCGCGCAGCTAAGGCGGGGCGTGGAGCACTTCGCCTCGCGGAACGCCATGGACATCGAGGGGCTGGGGTCGAAGCTGGTGGCGCAGCTCGTGGGGCTCGGCCTGGTCGGGCGCCTCTCGGACCTTTACCGCCTCGATCACGCGCAGCTCGTGGGCCTGAAACGCATGGGCGCCAAGTCGGCCAGCAACCTCCTCGAGGCCATCGAGCGCAGCAAGGCCCAACCACTTCGGCGCGGGCTGTTCGCCCTGGGCATCCCCTTGGTGGGGGAAACCACCGCCAGGGACCTGGCTCTGCACTTCGGCAGCCTCGATCTCCTGATGGCGGCAGACGGCGTGGCGCTCGAGGCTGTTCCCGACGTGGGACCCAAGGTGGCGGCATCCCTCCTCGAGGCCTTCGCCCAGCCCTGGCTTCTCGACGAAGTCTCGGCCCTGCGCGACCTGGGTGTCGAGCTGGCCGACGTTCCGGTCGCCCCCGACCCGCCAGCTCTCCCACGGCTCGGCCTGGTGGCGGGGAAGACCTTCGTGCTGTGTGACGACGAGGCGGACGACCTCGCCGAGTC
>CAZVHW010000217.1:1673-5586 GCA_964626835.1 uncultured Enterobacterales bacterium | reverse complement strand
CGCTGGCGATGCCTCGTTCCCGGGCGGAAGAGCTGATCCGTTCCGCAGGAGGAAGAACCTCCAAGTCGGTCTCGAAGAAGACCGACTTCCTGGTCGAAGGCAAAGGTGCTGGCTCCAAGCTGCGAAAGGCGAGGGCCCTGGACGTCACGATCATAGAGGAGTCCAAGCTGATGGAAATGCTCGGCGAGGGCTGACGTCGGCGCGGGACGGATATCCCTGCGAGACGCTGCCCGGCCGCACCGCGCTCCACGCGGCACCCTCCGTCGCGCCCTGGCGCCTGGAGCTACGCAGCAGCACCTGCCGCACCCACCGCCCCACCCCACCACCGGGAGCTACGCGACAGCGCTGACACCACGCCCAGGCCCGGCCGCTACGGTTTCTGGTTAATGTGGCTCGATGAGTACCCCCTTCCCAATCGCGGTCGTGCTCCTCTTCCTCCTCGAGGTGGGCTGCCTGGCAGATCGCGACACCCTCGAACCCCTGGCCCAAGCCCGGGGCGATCTGGTGCTCGACGAGGTTGGCCCAGCCATCAAGGCCGGTATCGGCATGGCGGCGGTCGGCGCAGAGCTCTGCGGCTACACCCTCGAGGAATGGCAGGACATGGGCTCTGCCCCCGACCTGCCCTCCGACCTCGAAGACTGGTTCGGCATCGACCAGGACGGCGCGCTCCAGTCCTACTCGGCGCGCGGACAGTACACGGTCACCTGGGGAGGGGCTCGCTTCTTCCAGCAGGACGTGGCCCTCGTCGCGTCGGTAGCCACCCCCATGAGCGCGTTCTCGGTCTACATCACCGAAGCGGGCGATGCCGAAGGAGGCGGCACGGACGACACGGAGCCGGCGTCTGACACCGGCATTGAGCAGGACGAAAGCGGTACGCTGGCAAGCGCAGTGCTCGCCACCTCACTCTGCGGTACCGATGAGCGAAAGGTCACCGGGACCATGAGCTACCCCATCAGCGTCGAGTACGAGTGGTCCGTCACCATCGAGCCCGCAGAAGACGAAGCGGGTGCGGCCTTCGCGGCCGACGCGCTCTTTCCTTCGCGGGGTAGCTTGACCTGGAGCGGTAGCACGGAGATCGGCCGCGCGACTCTCACTACCGACGACGCGTCCGCCATCGCGGACGGACAGTGGCCTGCGACGATAAGCGGCCGCGGTTGGTCCGCGAGTGTCGGCGTTCTTCTCGAATAGCCGCTAGAACGCCGCGGCCAGCCAGATGCCGCCGGCAACTCCGCTCTCCGCGCGGAGTTCTACCCCCATGAGCATTCGGCCGCTGTTGCCGGACCAAGGGAGCCCCAGGGGCTGGCTGCGCAGCTCGATGCCGACGACCACCCCCGGTGGCTGGACCGGGTGGAACTCGATCTCGAGCTCGTATCGGTCGAGCAGGGTGCGCTGCTGGTAGAGGGGGTGGACGCTGAGGCCGCCGTACACCACGGCGCCGTGATCGTCGGGCGCCCAGGCGAGCAGACCGGCGAGCTTGACCCGTGACGAGCGGGTCTCTTCGGTGGTGTTGAGGCTGGAGTCGTCCGTGAAGGTGAAGTGGTACTGCCCAACCGCCGCAACCCAGAGATCGGCCCCTACGGGAAGAGCGAGTTCCAATCCGCCCCAAGCGCTGGAGCCGTTGCCGGAGTACCCAGCTTCTGGGATGTCTTCGTGCAGCCAGGAACCGCCCCCCTGGAGCCCGAGGCCGCGGGCGAGGACCAGCTCGGCGCGACCTCCGACCTGGGCGGGGCGCCAGACCGCCTGGCAGGCGTCGCCTTCACAGTCTTGGGCGTTGACCAACACCGCACCCACTTCGCCTGTTGCCCCGATCGAGAAGCGGCCGGCGTCGGGGTGGGAGACCGGGCTGCCGATCATCTCCGCGAACACGTCCGCGGGGGCGGAGAGGAGGAGGCAGGTGGCGAGGAGCCTGTGGGCCGTCATGCAGCGCCCGCGTGCGTGTGGGAGCGGCTCAGTATCACGGCGTCAAGGCAGGACGAGGATCCCGAGACGCAAGACACGGCAGCTCCGGGAAGAGCCGCCGCGTCGGTGCGAAGGAGACGAGTCGGAGCTAGCGGTCGGTGCCGGTGCTGCCGATCTTTCCGGTGTCGAGGATGGACTTGACGTCGTCGGCCAGGGCCTGCACGCCTTCCTGGAAGGTGGGAATGAAGATGTAGGCGGCTGCCACGATGGCGATCACGATGACCGAGATGAGCAGCATGTACTCGACGGTGGACTGGCCGGCTTCTTCGCGGACGAAACGGGTGAGAGCGTTCATTTTTTGTCTCCATTCTTGGGGGAGTTGGGTTGGGGAGGTGTGAGGGACGCCTGGGGTAAGAGCAAGGGACGTGCCAACGTTTGCTGGGTGGTTCGATACGGGAAAAAAGCGCAAAATGGAGCAGTCGCGCCATGCCCCCCGGGGCAAAGGCGTCTCGCCGGCCCCCCCGTGCCCCCTGTATGTCCCACGAGTTTTTCGAGTCTGGGACAAAGCTGTCGCGCAGCATGGCGGCGGCTGGGGAACCTGGGTCCTTGACCGGCTTGCCGTTAGGACCATCGCTCCGAGAGGTGTCGCATGGCCCCCAGCTTCCCGCCAGCACTCGCCCTGCTCGGGAGCCTCGTCGTGAGCTCTCTCTGCATGATTCCCCAAGCACGAGCTGGAGACCCCATCACGCTCGACCTGGTGGCCAAGGGTCAACAAGGCGCCTCCCACCCGATGCTCGTGGTCGTGGGGCACGCCCAGGTGGACCAGGTGCGCGTGGAGTTGCGCTGCGGCTCGGTGCACGCCACCGCGACGGGCAGCCTGAACAGCGGCGAGAAGCTCGAGATCCCCCTCGAGGTTCCGGTGGGTCGCGTCAGCTGCAGCGGAAACCTCGTCGCCGTGTTCGGTGACGGCGGTCAGGGGGAGATGCCGCTGTCCTTCGACGTGCACCAGATGCCGCCGATGGAGATCCGGGTACCCCGGGAAGAGCTCGATCTCGAGGGTCGCAGCTTGGTGCTCTCGGCCGATCGGGCGGTCCAGCAGGTCGAAGTGGAGGTCTATGGGGAAACCGGTGGGATGTTGGGTCACGGCACCGCGCCCATCGGCGGCCTGCCTGCCGGCACGGCGTTGGACGTTGGCTGGTCTGCCGAAGATGGCGATGTACTGCGCATCCATGTCAAGGTCTTGGACACGGATGGTTTCTGGGCAGAGGTGGACCTCTTCCCGTGGTCGTATTCCATCCCCCACGAAGACGTGGTCTTCCAGACCGCGGAGTGGGCCGTCCTCCCCGCCGAGGAACCCAAGCTTCGCGATGCGCTCGAACTGGCCATGGAGGCCGTCCAACGTTTCTCCGCCACCGAGATCGAGATGAACCTCTACGTGGGCGGCTATACGGACACGGTCGGAGATGCGGGGGGCAACCAGGTCTTGAGTCAACACCGGGCCCAGGCCATCGCCACGTGGTTCCGGGAGGCCAACTTCAACCGGCCCATCTTCTACCAGGGTTTCGGCGAGACAGCCCTGGCGGTTTCCACGCCGGACCAGACCGACGAGCAAGCCAACCGGCGTTCCAACTACGTCATCGCGGCCGAGGCGCCTCCGCCGTCGTCGGAGTTCCCTCGAAGCGCGTGGACCGAACTCTAGACGGCCTTGCCGTCTATGTACAGCCTGCCGCGCTTGATCTCGTATGGTTTACCGGTGGACTTCTTACCGACCTGCCAGCTCTTGTCGCCTTGGGTGACCTTGCCGTCGGGCATGATGAAGCCCGGGAGCGTGCCGCGCCTCCAGCGCTGGTAGTGGGGCGAACAGAACCCCTTGGATCGATGCTTGATGGTACACCCGGCGACGCGACACGCCAGGGGAGTGTCGGAGTCTGCGGGCTTGGAGGTGGGGGTTGGTTGGGCAGCGGGCTTGGGCTGCGCCTGGTGTTCGTGAGCCGAGGACTCGAGTCGAGCCAGC
>CAZVHW010000217.1:0-1663 GCA_964626835.1 uncultured Enterobacterales bacterium | reverse complement strand
GCTGGTCGGCGGCTTGGAGCGCCGAGCGCAGCTCATCCAACTCGGACTGGGCCTGTTCGAGCTTGCCCAGGATATCCCCGGCGCGTGTGTCGAGGCCGCGCAGGCTTCTGCGCAGGGTGTCTACCTCGGCTGCCGAGGCTAGATCGTGGTCGCGAATCAGGTCGTTGACCAGGGTGCGAACGGAACCCTCGAGGATACGGCTGGCAGGACGGCTGAGCACGCTGGAGAAGAGGTCGATGATGGCCAAGGAGGCTCCTGTTTCACGTGTTGTGTCGGAAGTGGGGGAGTGGTTCTCTAAGCTGGAAGATGGGGCTATAACACAAGGCGTGACACCGCCCAGGCGAGGGCGAGTGGAGCCAGGAAGGTCATTGCCCAGGCGGTGTAGGGTGTCGCCTCGATCTGGCCCAGTTCGATACGGTTGTGAAGCACTTCGCCGTCGATCTCCCGGCCCAGTGATTCCGGGGTGCAGTCGTTCCAGCGATTGTCTCGCAGTAGCGCGAGGGCGGTGTCGTTGTGGCTACCGAAGGTGGCGAGCCCGAGGCCTGTGGCGAGCATGCAGAACATGACGTCCCCTACGCTCGTGTAGCTCGATGGGAGGCCAGCCAGGGCGGCCCCGAGACAGAGCGCGCCCGCGAGAAACAGACCCACGCCCATCCAGCGAAGCCGCGCGTGACGAGCGGCCTGACGGATGGCGGGGAGGGGAGTGGACTGGGAGGTCACGGTGAGGGTTCCAGGTGCGGGGTTGATTTTTCGAGCAGTCCGTTGAGCAAGATGTCCATGCCGGCGCTCGCCAGGCGGGCGACGTCGGGGCGTAGACCTGCGGCGGCCTGGCCAGAGATGCCGTCGATGAGACCCTTGAGCATCGTGGACAGCGACTCGGCGTCTACCGGGCGGAACAGGCCTTCTTCCGTGCCCTGGGCGATGATGGTGGCCAACCCTTGCACGTAGCGTTCATGGATGGCGTGGACGCGCTGGCGAATGGCTTCGTCGCGGATCGACATCTCGGTCATGAGCAGGAAGAAGCGAGGTGGGTCCTCGAGGCCCGAGAAATAGGCGAGGTACTGCCGGGCCATGATGAAGAGCTTCTGGCTGGCGGGAATCGGAGCCGCCTCGGCATCGAGCAGGTAGGTGATGGTGCGGGAGTATTCCTGCGCGGCGAGGGCCTCGAAGATGGCCTTCTTGGATGGGAAGTAGAAGTAGACCGCGCCCTTGGACAATCCAGCCTCACGCGCGATGTCTTCGACGCGGGCGGCGAGGAATCCACGCTCCACGAAGAGCTTGCGTGCGGCATCGAGGATCTGTGCCCGGCGTTCCGCTTCGGTCAAGTGCTTCGTCATGTGGAAAACCTTAGCCGGAAACCAGCCTCGCGACGAGGTGGCTGCGGGGCGGAGGGGTGCGGCGGGGTGTCAGGGCTGCGGCCCCTGGGGGCCCCCACTCGGCTTGCGCTCCTCGTCTTCTTCCACGGGCTCGTCATCCTGGACGGGTGCTCGGCTGTCGGTGGAAGAGGATGTGTCGGGCTCGGTCGTCGGATCCGGCGATTGTTCGGGTGAGTCGTTCACCTCGTTCGGCTGTTCCGACGTGTCGATAGCTGGCAAGGCGACCTCGGTTGGGGCCGTGTCATCGACGGTCGGGGGCGTCTGCGGAGTCTCCGAGTCTTCGCCCT
>CAZVHW010000216.1:0-11353 GCA_964626835.1 uncultured Enterobacterales bacterium | reverse complement strand
CGCCGACAGTGACGCCGATGGCTTCGGCGACCCGCTGACCAGCACCGCCGCCTGCGACCAGCCCTCGGGCTTCATCGCCGACGCAACCGACTGCGACGACGCCGATGCCACCGTCAACCCCGACGCCACCGAGACCTGGTACGACGGCGTGGACCAAGACTGCGACGGCTGGAGCGACTACGACCAGGACGCCGACGGCTGGGACCTGGACGCCTACGGGGGCGACGACTGCGACGACGACGACGCAACCATCAACCCCGACGCCACCGAGGTTTGGTACGACGGCGTGGACCAAGACTGCGACGGCTGGAGCGACTACGACGCCGACAGCGACGGCTTCGACTCGACCAGCTACGAAGGCGACGACTGCAACGACGCAGATGACGCCACCTACCCCGGCGCCCCAGACGACCCCTACGACGGCGTGATCAACGACTGCGACGCGGCCGACGAGTACGACGCGGATGGCGACGGACACGATGCCGAGGAACATGGCGGAGACGACTGCGACGACGCCAACTCGGACATCAACCCCTCCCAGGACGAGACCTGGTACGACGGCATCGACCAGGACTGCGACGGCAACGACGACGACCAAGACCAGGACGGCTACGCCCTGGCAGACGACTGCGACGACACCGACGCGTCCATCCACCCAGGTGCCAAGGAAGCCTGGTACGACGGCGTGGACCAAGACTGCGACGGGGCCGACGACTACGACTACGACGGCGACGGCTGGCCCCTCGACGAGGACTGCGACGACCAGGACCCCGACAGCTACCCCGGCGCCGAGGGGCTCGACGACTATTGCAATCCAGTAGACACGGCCCACCCCGAGGACACCGACAACGAGCCCGGAGACACGGCGCCTGCAGTGTTCACCTACAAGGGAGGCGGTGGCTGCCAGGGTTGCGCGGGGGCCACCGCTGCGCCCTTCATGGCATGGCTGGGCCTGCTGGGCCTGCTGGGGATGCGCCGAAGGGGCTGATCACCGCACCTATCGCTCGGACTCCCGGGCCAGCTGCGCGGCCAGACGACGGCGCAGCTCGTGGGCCTCCGCCAGCGCCTCGAGCATGGCATCGATCTCCCGTCCCCGCCGGCGACGTCTGGAACTCTTGCCCACGTCGTCTATCGTGTGTACCCAGCGGGCTTCCTCCAACATCTCGCCCAGAGCATCGCGTTCTCGTTTCGCCGAAAACGACATGGGAACCTCCTTGGAGGGTTGGAAGAAGAGTGGGGACCCCGTCGCGTGCGGCAGGAGTAATGGCGCCTATCGACCCTTGTGTGGCTGGCTCTCGGGTGAGAGGCGTCTGGAAGACCCGGATTGTGCTCGCGACGGGGTCCTTCATCCATGCCGTGGAACCCGCGCGGATGAAGGATCCATCTACCAATCGTCGCAAGGTCGCTCCAGGAGGTCGAAAGTGGGATCGGAGGCAACCGCCATTTGATGCTTCCCACCTTTCAAAGGCCAGGACTCACCCCACGTCCCCACCCCTGGCATGGCGATTGCAACGACTTGTCAGCGTCCCCCAAACGGGAGCTCGGCATGTCTCGCTGGCTTCATGCGTTCCTGGTCGCCGTCCTCATCTGTCTCCTGCTGGTCGTAGACGTGGCCCGGGCTTCCGTGGGGGGGCCCTCGTCCGTGGAGATCCTGGGATGGGATCCCGTGGCGCGCAAGGTTTTCGTGGCCGTGCACTACGAGGACGACGCGCAACAGGACCGCCCATGGCTCGGCTACCACCTGCTGGATGCCGAAGATCCCGAGCACTGGGTGCCGGATCTGGACTTCCACGAGGCAACCCTGGGAGAGAGCGGCCCGGACCGCGTCCACGATCGCCTCGACGAGCTTAGGCGGCGCCTCGAGCCGCTCACGCCGGTGGAGCCCGTGGGCCTCGAGATCAGGGAGCGTCTGCTGGCAGTGGACGGCTGCCTGGGGGTGCCCGATGCGGCGATGATGGCCCCCTGCCGCGACGTGCAGGTACAGCTGCACTGGCAGGGCCAAGTGAGGGAACTCCGTCTGACAACCTGGGGCCAATCCGACGTGGTGGGCGCCTGGGAGGTCCCCGAGACGGGCCATCGCATCGTGCTCTACACCCACCTCGGGCACACTTGGGAGTTCGGCTACCAGCAGGAACTTGCGGTGCTGTTCGGGCCCGACGAGACCCGACCGAGGGTCGAGTTCCCGCTGGGCCCCGCCTTGGAGGAGCGCTCGGGCGGAGTCGCGGCACGGAAGGTGACGAATATTCGTCACTACTGACGACAATCCGACGAGCATGGTGCACCACATCCGTCGGGGCCCCATACGGCGAAACCAACCTTTTCTGCATGAAACGCCTTTTTCGTTCCAGGTTCGTGTTCAATCCGGGGGGATGGGGGGCAGGCACGAAGCTTGCGATGGTTAGTGTCTCCACCAGGCCACCAACTCGTGTTCCACCTGACCGCGATGCTCCCCCTGCTCGCGCCGGTGAACCCGGCGATGGCCAACGAACCGCCCGACGCCGCACCGAGCGAAGTGGTGGTGCGCGGGACACCGCTGACGGTCACCCGCAAGCTGGAGCTCCAAGCCGGCCTGTACCGGGTCCCCTACGGGGGCATGGCCCTGCCAATGAGTGGCTCGTTCCTCATCGACGCCACCACCGCACGGCGGGACATGAGCGGCATGGCAGACCTGACGTTGGGCGCAGATCCGCTGGGCCCCGACGCGGTGGCCGCTCTGCGCGGCCTCGAGGTGTATCGCCGTGATGACCAGCATCCTCTCGACTTCCGAGTGGGACGTCTGTGCTTGGGCCAACACGAGGTCCCCGAGGGCCAGCTTTGGCAGGTGGCCACACAGCAGGTGACACACGGTCACCCTCGCCGACCCGCACCCGAGCGAGACCGCTTCCTCTTCTGCTACTTCGCCCGGCTGCTCATCGACTCCGTCGATGCCGTGGGTGGCGACATCTCTGGATACGTGCGACCCGAATAGCCTTCTCCTCGGGCTCGGGTCGTACGGCCCGGGTGGGCGACCCATCGTGGCCCCCCGGGCCCCAGGCTGGCGACGCGCAGTCCTCGATCACTGATCCTCGTCCGCGCCCGGCCACCAGGCCAGACTACCCACCGCCACGCCTTCGCTGACCCCCACGAAGGCCAGCACGCTGTCGTAGAACTGGTCCCAGTCCAGGGATTGGCCGTGGCCGTAGAACTCGGCATCCGTGAGGGTCGCAGACCAGCTGCTCCCGTCGTGGCTGGCCAGGCCGCCGCTACCGAGCAAGGCACCGTCCACGGCGTGGACTTGATGCACCCTCACCTCCTCCACGGTGGACCGGGTGGTACAGGAGAAGCTGACGGAACCCTTGCCCCCGGAAAAGCCGGCCGAGCTTATCGGGCTGGCATCCCAAGACGGGCTGTCCACCCAGAGCAGCTCGGGACCCTCCAGGAAGCTGAACGCAAAGAAGAGCTCGGTGATGGACCCGCAGTCCACCTCGTTGTCGAACCACTCGGTCGGCACCTGGACCTCCCAGACACCGTCACCCACGACGGCCAGCGGCACCCCCAGGGCCATCGATCCATCGATCCCCTGCCAGGCGAACGCGGACACTGACTGGGCGTCCACGTTGCTGTAGGTGTGGAAGGTCCAGACATCGCCGCTGCAGGAGACCTCCGAGTCGGCCCAGGGCTCTCCCGTGTCCGTGTCGGCGTCGCTGTCCGCGTCGGCGTCGCTATCCGCGTCGGCGTCGCTATCCGCGTCGGCGTCGGCGTCGGCGTCGGCGTCGGTGTCCGTGTCGGAGTCGGTGTCGGTGTCGGTGTCCTCGCCCTGACAGTCCGGCGAGCCGCTACAGCCGTCGTCGTCGCAGTCGAACAACCCGTCGCCGTCGTTGTCCGACCCGTCGCGACACTCCTCGGCGCCACGCCCCTCGGGCATGCTGCAGGCCGCCAGCATGAGAAACACTACAACGCGCACGGGCACCTCCACCAAGGAGTCTCGCAAGGCCCGTGCCAGCCAGGCCCAACGCTCCTACGCCCATTCTCGCGCAGTAGAGCACCCGAAGCCAACCCCCGATCGGGATCCGGGCGCCCCAGTAGGGGCAGACTCGAGGCAGATCTCGAGAGAACGGCCTCGAATGCAATGCGGTGACAAGAGAACCGGCCTGAGTGCAAGACTCGAGGCACCATTGGGGAGCGCAGAGTGCAAACCGAGCCGAATTCGCGCCGCTCGAGAGCCTTGGCCAGGCGCAATCGTGCACTCAGGGCTGTTCTGTTGCGATGGCATTGCATTCACGGCGGTTCTCTTGTCACCGCCGGTGCTACCGCTCGAAATCTCGCCAGGCACGTTCCCTTCGAGTCCGCTGACGAGCCTGCGAGGCAAGGAGCGCGGGCACCCCCTTGCGTTCCCTGGACTCGCGGTACCGTCTCCAGGACCAGTCGAAGTCGAGCCGCCCGTCGTACAGCGCCGGGAAGCGAGGATCGCCGAGTACGCGCTCTACGACGGCCACGCGGTCATCACCCATGGCGAGAGACCGCCAGACCGTGGAAGGGGCCACGCCGACCCACCGAGCGATCTCGCCCGTCCCCAAGTCGGTGAGCTCCGAGAGGCAGCGAAGGAGCAGCACGCGATCCCCACCCCGCAGGAAGAGGCGGGCGACCGGCTGTCGCGACAGCGCCGAGACAGCGCCGAGCACCTGCTCCGGCGTCGCCCCCCTCACTCCACCGATGGAAAACGGAAGGCTCGTGCCGTCGACCCTCACCGACGGATCTCCGGAAACATAGGCGTGAAAACCAGATGGGTCGTGTTCCACCGCCACGCAGCCAGGCACCGACAGCCCCACGAAGTCGCGGTGGGTGCTGAACGGCCAGGTCAGCGGATCGGGTGCCAGCCCGTCCCGGCACGGATTGAGGTGAACGTACCGGAGGGAGCGGCGCCTGTGCTTCCACGAGCTCAGGTGCTCGGGGGCTTCGAGGGGCATCCAGACGATCACCCCGGGCTCCGCGCGGTACCGATTGCGCCACCGGGCGTAGCTCCGCAGCGCTGCCATCCACGCCTTGCGATCCACCTGCCTCACGACCACGTGCACGTGGTCAGGCAGCAGGCGCGCAGGCCGGGCAGCGCGACGATGCGATCCCAGAGGGCGCGAGCCTCGGTCCAGTCGCGGAAGAGGAAAGTTCCTGGGGTGGCGTGGGCGGCGAGGTGAAACATGTCCTGACGTGGAAGCAAGCGTCGTGCCAAGCGTCAGCAACGAGGTTGCCACGCCCAACAGCCCTGGTCGAAATGCCGTTTCCGACGACACACAGAGAAGGGGCAGGCCATCGGACCCCGTCGAAAAACGTCGAAAAACGTCGAAAGTTCGACGATCTTCGACACCCCTACAAGCGCCTCCGAGCTCAGCGCTGGGCCCAGCTCACCAGCGGGTGGTTGCACTCCGACTCGAGCACGAAGCCCATCTCCAGCACCGACTGCTCGATGCCTGGGAGGTGGAACGCACCCCATGGCACGACCACGACGGGGTACTCGGTGATAGACTCGCGCAGGTGGCCGAGAAGCGCCTCGTTGCGCAGATCGATGAGGTCGACCCAGAACTGGTCCTGTTCCTCGGGGGTGATGTCCGCGGAGGCCTCGAACATGGCCAACAGGCCGGGGATGCTCAGCTCGCCGTCCACGAAGAGCTTTCCGGAGAGCTGAATCCACTCGATGGTACCCGGGGACAGCTCGCTGATGTCCACGTCCGAAGGCCGCATGTTGATGCCCGAGTGGTAGCTGGAGAAGTCCTGCTGGCTGTCCAGGCCGATCTTCTCGGCCATGGCCTTGTAGTGCAGTTCGCCCGCGAACAGGCCCTGTCGGTCGCTCACGCCCTCGGTCAGCACCACGACCTCCGGGCTGTCGAAGGAGGCCACCAGGGCCTCGTAGGAGCTCTTCTCCCCGATGTGCATCATGCCCACCAAGCGGACACGGCTCTCTTCCCGTTCGTAGACACGCTCCACCAGCTCGAGCCCGTGCCAGCGCAGATCCATGAATCCCGCCGTTGCGCGGTCCAAGCAACGATCGCACAGGCCCAGGAAAGATGCCCCCAGGACGGGCACGATCACCAGCAGGGTAGCGAGCGTCAGCGCGAGCGTGGAACGAAGAGAGAAGAGGGGACCCGTCAGGTGGCGCTCGGCGAGCAGGAGCGGACCACCGGTCGTGCGCCGCACCAACCAGGCTGCTCCCAAGGAGAATCCGAGCTGCATGAAGGTGACCTGCGCGACACCGTAGTCGGCCCAGTCGAGCAGGTAGGCGATGGGTAAACACAGCAGCAGGGTGCACGTGGGGAACAGCGCGAGCGGCAGGAAGATCCGCCTGGAGACCACCGGTGTGACGAGCAGGAGCAGGAAGAGCGGGTAGGTGCCCAGCCAGACGAGCAAGGCCACGGGCTCCCGCACCCAGCCGAGCAGGCGATGACCCGCGACCACCATGCCCAGTTCGTCGAGCACGCTGATGCCCGTGTCGGCCCAGAAAGCCACCAGGAACACGTTCAGCAAGACGGTGAGGACGGCGCGCAGGTTCCCTCCACGGGCGCGGGGTGCCCTCATCCTACCAGTCGGGCAGAAACGACCACCCGCCTGGTAGGATGGGCTACCCACGTGGAGTGCCCATGTTCTGTGCCCGCTGCACCAAACGCACCGGCTCCGACCCCTGCGAACACTGCGGTTCGCCTCCCCTGATCGACGGCCGCTACCGCCTCGAGGAAGTCCTCGGGCGCGGCGCATCGGGGACCACCTGGCGCGCAAAGGACGAGGGTGGCAAGGCGGTCGCCATCAAGGCCATCCCCTTGGAGGACATAGTCGGCCCCAAGCAGCGCGAGCTGGTGGAACGCGAGGTGAGGGTCCTGCGCGAGCTCGGGCACCCAGGCATCCCCACCTACATCGAGCACTTGATGGTGGGCGAGGAAGAGGAAGCCGTGCTCTGGCTCGTACAGGAGCTGGTGCCCGGTCGGAGCCTGGCCCAGGAGCTCGAGACCCACCGCTACAACGCCCGCGAAGTGCTGGGTATCCTGGCGGAGCTGGCGGACATCCTGCGCTACCTCCACGAGCTGACACCGCCGGTGATCCACCGCGACGTCAAGCCAGGCAACGTGATGCGCAGGCCCGACGAGTCCCTGGCCCTCATCGACTTCGGATCGGTGCGAGACGTGGCCAAAAGCACGATCGGTGGCAGCACCGTGGCCGGGACCTTCGGCTACATGGCACCCGAGCAGTTCGCCGGCGATGCCGAACCCCGCTCCGATCTATATGGGCTGGGTGCGCTCGCGGTGGCCCTGCTCACGCGCAGGGAGCCCCAGGCCCTCACGGACCACGCCAACCGGCTGAATTGGGCCAAGTACACCAAGGTGCCAGACGGCGTGCACGACCTGGTCAACCGCCTCGTGGAGCCCGAGCTCGAGCGACGCGCCCCCTCCGCCCGCTGGGTGGCCCAGCGAGCGCGCACAATGCTCGAGGCCGGCAACCTCGAGCGTGTAGCCGAAAAGCCCAGCGCACAGGTGGACAAGGTGCTCGAGCGCAAACCCCGCGACTGGCGCTGGTGGGTTCTGACTGTTGGGCTTCTGCTGGGCGCAGGCGTCGTGCCCCTGGCCTTCGTGCTGCGAGAGCCACCCCCGGTGGTCTTTCCCGACCGCTTCGAGCCCGATCTGCTCTCGGAACCCGACGAAGTAGAGCCCCGCTCCGAGCAGGTCGTGTCCATCGACGACACCCGGCAGGACATGCTCACGCAGATCGTGCGCACGCTCGGCGAAGACCCCGCTGTCCGGCGCTGCGTGGACAGCTGGCAGGAGGGCCACCCCGACGACTCGATCCACCTCGAGGTCCACTTCGAGCCCCCTGCCGAGGTCCGCGCCGTGCACGTCGGGCCCCGCTCCCTGTCGGAAGCCCCTGTGTCGGGGTGCCTCGAGAAGGCCGCGAGCCGAGTCAACTTCCGCTTCGTCGAGCTCGAGCGCCCCGGATCGGTGACCCTGGGATTCGACTAGGGCGGTGTTTGCGGGCGGGCGTGAAGCCCGCCCCTACGTCAGCTTTCGGCGTCTGACAGCAGTCGGGCCAGCTGCTTCTCGAGGCGGCGAACCCGGCGCAACAGCTCGGGCAGCTGCTTGCGGGCTGCGTAGATCTTGGCCGTCACGCGCAGAGGCAGGGCGGGTGTTCCCATCCAGGCCTGGCCGCCGGCCAGGTCGCGGTTGGTGCCAGCCTGACCGCCCAGCTGTGCTCCAGCGCCGATCTCGACGTGATCGGACACGCCGGCCTGGCCGGCCAACACCGCGCCGTCTCCGACGCCGACCGATCCGGACAGCCCGACCTGGGCCGCCATCACGACGCCCTGTCCAATGGTGCAGTTGTGGCCCACCTGCACCAGGTTGTCGATCTGGGTGGCGTCGCCCACCGTCGTCTCCTCGAGGAAGGCGCGGTCCACGCAGCTGTTGGCGCCGATACCCACGCGCTCGCCCAGCACAACCCTGCCGACCTGGGGCACGGGGACAGGGCCGCGGGGGGTGGGATGCAAGCCGAAGCCTGCGTGGCCGAGCACCGCGCCAGGGCCGACCACGGTGCCAGCCCCGACCACCGTGCCGCGCAGGATCACCGCGTTGGGCAGCACCACCACGTCGGTCCCCAGCTCCACGTCGGGGCCCACGTAGGCGCCTGGATAGACTACGACACCGGGAGCCAGCCTGGCGGAGGGGTCCACGTGGGCACCGGCGTGCACGCCTGGGGGATGCGTCTCGGGGAACAGTCGCTCGAGCAGGGACATGAAGGCGAGCTTGGGATCGGGCACCACCACGGTGCTGGTCCCAGGTATGGGTTGCCGAGCGAGCACCACACCGGCGCTCACCGACCCCTTTGGGGCCGCGATGACGAAGCCACAGTGGCTCGGTCCGGCCTTTTCCATCGGGGCCACCCCGACGAACTCCACATCGGGCCCGTGCAGGACCCCACCCACGAGTTCGGCCAGTTCGGAGGCCTTCACGGCTGCAGCCGGTCCAGCTGGCGGGGGAAGGGGATGCACTCGCGGATATGGGGCACGCCGCAGAGCCAGGCCACGAAGCGTTCGACGCCCAGGCCGAAGCCCCCGTGGGGTGCACTGCCGAAGCGGCGCAGGTCCAGGTACCACTCGAAAGCGTCCATGGGCAGGCCGTGCTGCTCGATCTTGCCCACCAGCACGCCGAGATCGTCCTCGCGCTGGCCGCCACCGATGATCTCGCCGTAGCCTTCGGGAGCCAGCACGTCGACGCCGAAGCAGCGCTCGGGCCGCTCCGGGTCTTCCTTCATGTAGAAGGCCTTGACCGCCGTGGGGTAGCGGTGGACCATCACGGGCCGATCGTAGCTGTTGGCCAACGCCGTTTCCTGCGGCGAGCCGAAGTCGTCCCCTTCCTCCATCTCGATGCCCATGTCGCGGACGGCCTGGGCGGCATCGTCGTAGGAGATGCGGGGGAAGGGCTTCTGCACCCGCTCGAGCACCGAGACGTCGCGCTCCAGCTCCTCGAGCCAGGGACGGCCCTGCTCCAAGACCTGAGCCACGACGTTCACCAGGAAGTCCTCGCAGAGGTCCATGACCCCGTCGAAGTCGATCCAGGCCACCTCGGGTTCGACCATCCAGAACTCGGTGAGGTGGCGACGGGTGTCGCTCTTCTCTGCGCGGAACACCGGACCGAAGCAGTAGGTCTTGCGCAGGGCCAGGGCACCGGCTTCCTGGTACAGCTGGCCCGACTGGGTCAGGTAGGCGGGTCGGCCGTAGTAGTCGGTGCTGAACAGCGTGGTGGTGCCCTCGCAGGCGTTGGGCGTGAGCATGGGGCTGTCGAAGAGCACGTAGCCGCGGCTGTCGAGGTAGTCGCGGATGGCCTTGATGGCCAGGTGCCGGATGCGCAGGATGGCCTGCTGGCGCTTGCTGCGGAACCACAGGTGCCGGTGGTCGTGCAGGAAGGCCGGGCCGTGCTCCTTCTTGGTGATGGGGTAGTCGGAGGCCGGGCATACGATGTGGGCGCCCGTGACATGGATCTCGTGACCACAATGGGGCGCGCGGTCGTCCTGGCGGACCATGCCCCGCACCACGAGGCTGCTCTCTTGGCCCAGCTTTCGCAGCCGCTGGAACAGGCCCTCCTCCACCACCTCGAGATCCTTCTTGGATGCGATGCACTGGATGAGGCCGGTGCCATCGCGGAGCTGCAGGAAGGCGATACGACCGCTGCCGCGCTTGTTGTACAGCCAGCCCTGCAGCTCGACCTCTTGGTCGACGTAGGACGCGATGGTGGCGACGGTGGCGGGGATGGCCATGGCTCCTCCGGTGGAATCTCCGGGACCGGGGGAAGGTACTCGGAGCGGGCCGACGGGGCAAGCTCGGCTGGCCCGCTTCTTGCGGGATCTTGGTGCGGCCGTGAGGACCCTCTCTCGGTCGTTGGCTCGAAGGGGCTGTCCCTGACGCCATCACCCACCCTTCCTCACTGAGTAGCCACCCCGATTCGGGACATTCATGGGAGAGCCATGGGGCGCGAGCGCCCCGGACTTCCCATCGCGCCCAGCCCGGCGTATCATCCTAAGCGAGGCAGGTGCCCCATGCGTTTCACCAGGCGAGCCCAGTCCACCATCGAGTACATGATGACCATCTCGGTCATCACCATCGCCATCATGGCGGTCATCTACGGGCTCATGAGCGTTGTCTACAGCGAGACGGGCAGCCTGGGCAGCAGCCTGACCACCAGCCTGACCACGGACGGGGTGCAGTAGGCGGCTCCGCTCGCGCCCATGCGCGGGGTTAGACCTCCCGCATGAGCCCCGCTTCCCCACGGACCTGGCGAGCAACCGGACTGGTTCCCCTGGGGGTGGCCCTGGCCACCTTCCTGGTGTTCCACGCGATCGGCCAGCGCTACCTGGCTGGCTACGCCATCGCCCTGGGGATGGTGGACTTCCCCACCATGACCCACGGCCTGTTCATGCTGTGCTGGGCCCTCTTCGGATCAATCGCAGCGGGCTTCGGGGCGGTGGGGCTGGCCAGGGCCGCGACCTGGTCTGGCTTGTCGGGCTGGCTCGTACGCCGCTTCGCCACCGGCGCCGATCGGCCCTGGATCCTGGTGGGGATGGCCGCGGCGCTGACGATCCCGCTGCTGATTCGACACTTCGTGCTGATGGATCTGCCCATCACCGACGACGAAGGGATCTACCGTTTCATGGCCGAGCTGCTGGCCTCGGGCCGGGTGCACGGAGACTCTCCGCCAGGCAAGCTGCACTTCGACCTGCCCTTCATGGTCAACGACGGCAAGTGGTACGGCCAGTACTTCCTGGGGTGGCCGCTGCTGATGGCTCTGGGCGTGCCTCTGGCTTCCACGGGCTGCGTCAACGCAGCCAACCGGGCTAAAGACTGGGA
>CAZVHW010000215.1:7890-11360 GCA_964626835.1 uncultured Enterobacterales bacterium | reverse complement strand
GGTAAACGCGTATTTGGCGGCACTCGAACGCATACCCGACCAGATTGCGGCGGTGGTCGCGGCCAACGCCATGCCCGGCGACGCCATCGCCGTCATGTCCAACGGTAGCTTCGGCGGCCTGCACGGAAAGCTGCTCGACGCCCTCGAAGCGCGGTTCGGAGCGTCGGAGTGAGCAGTAGGAGTGGCCGTCCCGCCCCCCGGTCTCCGGCAACCCTTGCCTTTCCCCCGAAACTTCGGGTATCAAGCAGCATGATGCGTACATCTCTTGCCCTCCTCCTGCTCCTACCGGCCTGCGCCCGCAACCAACGCGGAGACACGGAGACCGAGGTGATAGTCAGCGTGGACAACGCCACTGTCACGCTTGCCCTGCGCAACCCGACGATCGACGCCGACCCCACCGAGGGAGTCAGCAGCATGCGCATCGACGTGGTCGTGGACGGCGAGGTGCTCGAATCCGAGAGCTTCGAATACCCAGGTGGAAGCGCCGAGTTGTCCGGAATCGCCGAGTACGGCGTCGTGCAGTTTCACATCGCTGGCACCGATGGCAGCAGCGTGCACTCCTACGGCCGGAGCGCCGAAGTCGTGCTCGAGCCCGCGGAGGATGCCTGGATACCCATCACCTTCCTGCCCATCAACCGGGTCTTCCCGCTCAGCGCCGAGATGGTCGCTCAGCGCAGCGATCACCGAGCCATCACCTTGCCCGATGGTCGCGTGCTCCTGTTGGGTGGCGATGACATGACGCGCAACTCCAGCTTCGACGAGATCGAGACCTTCGACTTCTACGATGGCACGTTCTCGGCGCCGGGGGCCTACCTGAGCACAGGCGTAGCCGGTGCTCAGACCATCTGGACCGAAGAGCTCGAGCTGCTGATCATCGGTGGCGAAAACGCCCAGGTGGGACCGATGGACAGCATCTCGATGTACAACCCCATCCAGGACACCATCGAGTCCATCTCGCACCTCATCCAGGCGCGCAGCGATCACTGCGCCGCCCAGTACATCGGCAACGGCATCGTCGTCCTGGGTGGCGAAGGTACGAGCAACTCAGCCGACGTGGTGCGCTACTATTCCGACCAGACCGCGTGGATCTCCACTTCCTCTTCGCTCCAGAACGGGGGTTCTTCCGAAGACGTCACGGCGTGCGCAGCGTCCGACGATGGGCTGGTGTTCGTCCAGGGGGTCGACCTGGGCAGCACGGGCATCATCGATCCCCTCACCGGCGAAGGCGTGGGCGATGGCTTCGTGCCCATCAGCTCCGCAGCTGCGGGCACCTTCGTGTCGGGTGCCGTGCTGGTTCAGATCGAACAGGACGCCTTCTGGTTGGGCGGAGGTGTGGACCTCGAGCGCTTCAGCGTCACGAGCGAAGGCCAAGAGTTTCGAATGGACTCGGCGTCCTTCGTGAACGGCACCGCGCTCGCGACCCCCAGTCAAGGTGCCGCCTGGACCGAGTGGAACGACGAAGGTTGGATCGCGGTGGCCGGCGGCTACTCCGACGTGAACGGTCTCAATCCCGTCAACAAGGTGGAGCTGCTCAACCCCGCCAGCGGAGAAAAGGGGCCCACGGCCGATCTGGACCGGGCCCGCCCTGGCTGTGCGATCAGCGCGTTGCCGGACGACACTCTTCTCATCACGGGTGGCTTCGAAATAGGGTCCACCAGCAGCACCGCCGGTGCTGCCATCATGGTGCCCTACATCGAGGACTGATCGGCTACTCGAGACCCACCCGCTCGAACCACTCGTCCATGACACCTTCGAGGCTGGGCTCGCCAGGCATCTCCTCGAGATCGTAGGCCACCGACATGATCGGCTTGTTGGGGCTGATGAGCCCGGCCAGCTCGATGGGGGTGCCGGAGACCACGATGTCGCACGGGACGTTGTCGATGGTGGCCTGTAGATCGGCTTGCTGCTGCGAGGAATAGCCCATGGCCGGCACCAAGGGGCCCAGGTCGGGGTACTTGCGGTAGGTGTCGGCAATCAGGCCTACGAAGTACGGACGTGGATCGACGATCACGGCGCCTGCGCGTTGGGCTAGCAGGGTGCCCGCACCGTAGGGCATGCCGCCGTGGGTAGTGGTGGGGCCGTCCTCGACCACCACCACCTTCTTGCCTTCGAGGACCGCTTCGTCGTGACCCAGGAGCGTGAGCCGGGAGTCGACGCAGATGACCCTGGCCTGCGGATTGAGCTCGGCGGCGAGTGCCTTTTCCGAAGCGATGTCTGCGGACTTCGCGCTGCGGCTCTTGGCGACGAGGATCACGTCGGCCATGCGGACCTGGGCTTCGGACGGGTAATAGGTGCGGCTGTGGCCCGGTCGGTGGGGGTCCATGAGGACGACGTACATGTCGGGCTTGACGAAGGCGATGTCGTTGTTGCCGCCGTCCCAGAGAACGAGATCGGATTCCTTCTCGGCCGCAGCGAGGATGGCTGGGTAGTCGACGCCGGCGTAGACGACGCGACCCCGCTTGATGTAGGGCTCGTACTCCTCCCGTTCCTCGATGGTGCACTCGTGCCGTACCAGGTCGTCGTAGGAGGCGAAACGTTGCACGGCTTGGGCCGCGAGGTTGCCGTAGGGCATGGGGTGACGGATGCCGACGGCCTTGAGGCCACGCTGGTTGAGCAGGTCGATGAAGTAGCGCGTGGTCTGCGACTTTCCGCACCCGGTGCGCACCGCTCCGATGCCGAGCACGGGCTTGTTCGAGGGGATCATGGTGCGTGCGCCGGGAAGCACGAAGTCGGCGCCGACGGCATTGCAACGGGCCGAGAGGGAGGCAATGTGCTGCCAGGAGACGTCGGAGTACGCGAATATGAACTGTTCCACACCTTCTTCGACGGCGAGACGCTCGAGGTCGTCCTCGGGCACGATTGGGATGCCGTCGGGATACCGCGGCCCGGCGAGCTCGGCTGGAAAGATCCGATCGTCGATCCCCGGAATCTGGGTCGCGGTGAAGGCAACCACCTGGACATTGGAATCGTCTCGATAGAGCACGATGTAATCGTGAAAGTCGCGGCCAGCCGCACCGAGGATGGCGATACGCATGGAATCTCCTGCTGAGGGCAGTTGATTCGGCTCCGAACAAGTGCCGAAGGGCACCCCGGGCGCACCGAGAGGGGACGGGTGGATAATGGGACGAGGCCAGTCGGGCAAACGGCCCGGACATTGCAGTCTACTAGGCCTTGTTAATCCTGTTATGAAGGGGCATATATTGCCATCTCCCCCACTGGTGTCGGTTCTGCTCCCGGTGCGGGATGCGGTGGGCACCGTCGATGCCGCCCTCGCCTCCGTTCTCCAGTGGCACGCCCTGCCCATCGAGGTCGTGGTTGTGGACGATGGCAGCGCCGACGGCACGACGGCTCGGCTAGAGGACTGGGCTACGCGCGACACCAGGCTGCGGGTGATCCGCCAGGATCCCCTCGGGCTGGTTGCGGCCCTCCAGCGGGGTCTCGCGGCTTGCGAGGGTCGCTATGTAGCGCGC
>CAZVHW010000215.1:0-7880 GCA_964626835.1 uncultured Enterobacterales bacterium | reverse complement strand
TCGAGCTGTTCCGAGACGTGGGCGAGGTACCCGAGGGGATGCGGTTGTACCAGGCGTGGATCAACGGGGTGGTAGCGCCCGGGGATTTCGACCGAGCCATGTTGGTCGAGAGCCCCATCGTGCATCCTGCGGCGACCTTCCGCACCAGCGTCGTCCGGGCGCTCGGGGGCTATCGCGAGGAGGCCCAGGGCCCGGGAGTCGAACCTGGCCCCGTGCCGGAGGACTACGACCTGTGGCTTCGGCTGCACGCTGCAGGGTGGCGTTTCCGCAAGGTCCCCGAGGTGTTGGTGCGGATGCGGGATGCACCACAGCGGCAGACTCGTACCCATCCCCGCTACGATCGCAGGGCCTTTCGTCGGGCGCGCATGATCCATCTCGCTCGAACCCTCCTCGCAGAGCGGCGGTCGTTGGTGGTCTGGGGTGCGGGCAAGGAAGGCCGCCCCTGGATCAGATGGCTGCTGGGGCAAGGTCACCAGGTCGTGGCCGTCATCGACATCGATCCTCGCAAGATCGGCTCGGTGCGGCAGGGCATCCCCATCGTCCCGCCCGAGGCCTTGGCTGGCCTCGCCGCGGATCACTGCTTGGTGTGCGTGGGCGCCAGGGATGCGCGCCCGCTCATCCGCGCGGCGATTCGCCGCTCGAGGCCCAGCTGGCGCGAGGGGCGCGAGCTGCTGTTCCTCCGCTAGGGTCCCCCTAAGGTGCGCCATGCTCCGGTTCGGGCTAGGCCTGGCTTTCAGGAGGAAGCCCATGTTCGTCGGACTCTTGCTCGTTTCCGCCACACTCGCTGGCGAGCCCGGCTACTACCACCTGGACCTCGTGGGCGGGCACTCGCAGGTCTTCGTAGATGCCAGCGCCAAGGTGGCCAAGCGCTTCCAGGTGGTCGAGGGCCAGATGGCCAAGGCGAGCCCCGAACTCGTTCAACTCGACCTGGCCTTGGCCCTCTGCGCGAAGCGCGCCCCCCAGGACTTCGTGGACTATGCCACCGCGCTGAGGCGCGACAGCAGCCACCAGACGGCTGTCGTTCAAGCCTTCGTGGACACCTTGGTGGCCGACTTCGAGCTCACCTTCACCGGAGCCATGGAGCGCGTTCTGGACGAAGCCACGGCAGGCTACGACGTCTCACTTTGCAAGGGATCCGGTATCCACGCGCTGATGGGTCGCACCCAGTGCCAGGGAGAGGATCTCGCGCCTCGGATCGGCGAGCACATGGATCGCGACGAGAATCTCCGAGAGAACGTCCAGGAGATCCTCTCGCTGGAGTGGCCGGCGTTCCTGATCGAGGGTCGGTCCCAGAACGTCGTGCCCATCACCGGCGTAGGTAGGTACGTGCGTCTGGATGTGCTGGTGGACGTCCTCGTGTCCGAGCAAGTCAACGCCATTCAGGCCCGAAGCGCCGCCGCTCTCGAGGAAGTCGAGCCCGATCTCGAGGAAGGCGAGACCCGGGCGATTCGAGAGCATGCACTCGTCAGGGCCCAGGACATTCGCGCGATCTACGAGGGCGAAATGGTCATCCTGGGAGAACAGCTCTTCAGCGCGGTAGCGGCCAGTCTGACCAGACAGGCCAGGCGTGGGGCTCCCAGCGCCGTCGGCGTCTGTCCCAACCCGACAGGCCTGGGTGGCTGCACCGGGGATGACGTCACCGACGTCGTCATGCCTCTGCTCGAGGCCGACAAGAAGCTCGCCAAGGCGCTGGCACCCTGACCTCGTAGCGAAACGATGGAGCGCGGCTGGGCCTCACCGCCGCGGCGGCAGCGGTTCGGGCAGCTCGGCCAGGATCCAGCCCATCAGGGCCATGGCAGCGACGTTCTCGGCCAACAGACGGGGATCGACCTTGTCGAAGGTGTCTGCTTCCGTGTGGTGAATGGGCCAGTAGTCTTCGGTGTCCTGCCTCGTGCCCAGCCCGGTCACACCCAGCTCCACGAGAGGCCCGATGTCCACCCCGGAGTGGCCGAGCTCCAGCAGGTTGGCGCCGAGGGGGTCCAGCAGCGACATGTACGGCTCGAGGGCTTCCATGGCAGCTTGCGAACGTTCCTCGTCGCGTTCTCCCGTGGTGATGTCGCGGATGTCGATCCGAAAGCCGAGGGGCCGGCCGGAACCCGCGTCGGCCTCGATGGCGGCGACGATGTCCGGGACCTCGACGGCGTGTGCCTCGGCGTAGGCCTTTCCCCCGGAGGTACCCATCTCTTCGTTGACGAACAGGACCACCCGCACCGTGCGGCGGGGCGCGGCCGGCAGCGAGGCCAGGAGGCGGCCAGCATGCATCGCGGCCATGCAGCCGGCGCCGTCGTCCTGGGCCCCTTGGCCCACGTCCCAGGAGTCCAGGTGGCAGCCCATCAGGATGACCTGATCGGGGTGCTCGCGGCCGGAAAGTTGACCCACCACGTTGTGCGAAGGCACGTCGGGCTCGGTGCGGGCTCCCAGGCGCATCGCCACGCGGACGGTCTCGCCCCCTTCGATCAAGCTGCGCATCCAGGATGCATCCTCGGTGGTGACGGCGACCGCCGGCACCCGTTCCACGCCTTCGTCGTAGCGCATCGCGCCGGTGTGTGGGGTGCCAAGGCTGCTGGGTGTCGCCGAGCGGACCAATGCGGCGATCCCGCCATGCTCGGCCGCGGCGCTCGCCCCGTGGCCTCGGTACTGCACGGCTTGGCCATAGCTCTCCCAGGGGTCGTCGAAGAGCACGATCTTGCCGTAAGCCTCGGCGCTGCGCCGGTCGAGCTCCTCGAAGGATCCCACCACCATCACCTCCCCCTCCAGGCCATCCGAACCGGTGCCAACGCTCCGTCCCAGGGTGAGCACGCGGAGGGATCGAGCAAAGGGCTCGAGCATCTCGACATGCTCTTCGCCTCTGATCCATCTCGGGATCTGGACGGGCTCGAGGGTCACCTCCAGACCATCGCCGCGCATCGTCTCGGCTCCCCAAGCCACGGCCTGTTCGAGCGCAGGGCTGCCGCTAAGCCGGTGCCCGATGCGGTTACTGAGGACGGCCAGGTCTTCCCACGCCTCCCTCGAGCCGAGCGCTCCGTCCAGGAGGGTAGCCGCGCCTTGGTCCAGGGGGCTCGTCGAGGCGGCCAGCCCCCCGTTCCGGTGCTGCTCCCCAGCGCGCTCCACGCTTCCGTTGCCAACGTCCGTACAGGCCACCATTGTCGCGAGCAGCAGAATCGGGAACATCACGAGCTACCTCCGGTGGGGATTCCCGCCAGGGCGACGGCACGCTGGAACACACCCAGGAACTGGTCCCACGACAGACGCCCGGTGTTCGTGTTGAGGGGACTGGGGTGGTAGGAATCCACGAGCACGACGCGCCCCAGTTCGTGCTCGGCCGCATGGGCGAAGGGGTGGTCCTTGCGGCGGAAACCGAGGGTGTCCACGACAGCGTTGTGAGAGATACCACCGAGCGAGATCAGTACCCGCACCTCGGGATCCTCGAGCTCTACCCGCAGCCAGCGCTCTCGGCAGCCGCGTATCTCCGCTCCTGTCGGTCGGTTGGCGGGCGGGACGCACTTGACCGCGTTGGTGATGCGAGCCCCCGACAAGGCCCCCCCGGCCTCGAGGGGATCGGGGCTGGCGGCCAATCCGCAGCTGTGTAGTGCTCGATAGACCCAGCCACCCGAGCGGTCACCGCAGAAAGGTCGGCTGGTGCGGTTGGCGCCCCGGAAGCCCGGGGCCAGACCGACCACCAGGATGGGTGCGCGTGGGTCGCCATAGGCTCGAACCGGCTTGTTGTGCCAATCGGGGTGATCGATGCGCGCTCCGGCGAGATAGTCGGCTAGGCGCGGGCAGGCGGTGCAAGTGAAGAGCTCGCTCATCGGGTGAGCATATCCTCCCCGAGGGGATAGCTGGGAGCAGTCCATCCCCGACTGCGCATCGGTGATCCATGACCGGCAACGACCTCCCTCGGCTGAAGACATCACTACCAGGCCCAGCCTCGCGTGCCTGGGTGGACCGCCTGGCAGTACGCGAGTGCCCCGCGATCACCGCCCGTCGTGCCCGCCGGGCGGCGCTGTTGGGCCGTGCTGACGACGATCCCCCGGTGTGGGTGCAGGCCAGGGGAGCCAACGTGCTGGACGCGGACGGCAACCTGCTCGTGGATCTCACCTCGGGCTTCGGTGCCGCCAGCGTCGGACACGCCCACCCCAGGGTGGTGGCGGCGGCTCAGGCTCAGCTGGAGCGGCTCCCCCATGCGATGGGCGATGCCTACTTCCACCCCGGGCGGGTCGAGCTTCTCGAAAAACTCGCGGGGCTCACGGGTCTCGATCGGGCCATCATGGGATCCAGCGGCTCGGATTCGGTCGAGGCGGCCTTGAAGACCGCCTGCATCGCCACCGGACGCGACGGTGTGTTGGCATTCGAGGGTGGATATCACGGGCTGTCATACGGCGCGCTGGCGGTGACGGGCTACAAGTCTGCGGCGTTTCGCGCCCCCTTCGCAGGTCAGCTTGGCACCCACGTACGTCACGCCCCCTTCGGCGAGGAGATTCCGTGTCTCGACGGCCTGGCTGCCGTCATCGTCGAACCGATCCAGGGGCGTGGCGGTGTGCGCGTACCCCCCGTTGGCTGGCTGGCGGCGCTGGCGGCCGAGGCGCGACGAGCCGGAGCCTTGCTCGTCTTCGACGAGATCTTCACCGGCGTAGGGCGCACCGGCAGGTGGTTCGCGTTCCAGCACGAAGGGGTCGTCCCCGACCTGCTCTGTGTGGGCAAGGGGCTTGGGGGTGGATTTCCCGTCTCGGCCTGCTTCGGCAGTGCGCGCGTGATGGATGCATGGGGCGCGTCCACGGGCGAGGCCATCCACACCCAGACCTTCTTGGGAAACCCCACCGGCTGCGCCATGGCCATGGCCACCATCGCCGTGATCGAGGACGGCGGGCTGGTGGAACATGCCGAGCGCGAGGGAGCCTGGCTTTCCCTCGCTTTGTCATCGTTACCCGGCGTGCACGCCGTGCGGGGCCGAGGTCTGATGATCGGTGCGGTGCTCCACAGCGGCCCTGCCGCCTTGGCCGCAAGCCGAGGAATGCTGCGCCGTGGTTGGATCGTGCTGCCATCAGGCGAGACCGGCGAGATCCTCGCATTCACTCCACCCCTCGTGGTCGAACGGCGGCTGCTCGAGGGTGCCGTGACGGCCTTGGGCGAGGTCCTGCGGGAGCAGTCGTGAGGAAACGAATCCAGGAATTCGTCAGCAGCTGCCTGGCGCATGCTCCGAGTCGCGACGCAGTCGAGGCCGAGGCCCTCGCGCTGTACGCTTGGCAGCGCGATCGCAACCCGGGCTACCAGGCCTTCTGCGGCGACGTCGAGCCCACCGTCATCGAGGACATCCCATCGGTCCCCGTGGCGTTGTTTCGCGATCTGCCATGGTGCTGTTTCCCAATCGAGCGCGCGCGGTACGCCTTCCATACCAGCGGTACCACGACGGGGAATCCCGGGGTCCATCGCCTGATGGACACCGAGACCTACGATCTGGCTTCCGAAGGCTGGTTCCGGGTCTGTCTGCCCGATGCGCCGGAGCTCGCCTCGAGCCTGGTCCCCTCCCCCGCCCAAGCGCCGAGATCGTCTCTATCGCACATGGTGGGACTTCTCTGGCCCCGGGCGCACTACGCCTGCGGCGAGGGAGACACGGTGTTGGCCTCACAGGCCTGGGACTGGCTGCGGGCTGCCACCGAGCCCGTCTTCATCGCCACCACCGCTCTGTCTTTGGCGACGTTGTTGGAACATCCTGGGCGCTGCCGGTTACCACCCGGCTCCATGTTGATGACGACTGGAGGCTTCAAGGGCCGACACCTGCAGGTCGAGCCAGAAGCGTTGCTGAAGCATGCCGTCGCGCGCCTTGGGGAGGTGGCCGTGCTGGGCGAGTACGGCATGACCGAGTTGTCGAGCCAACTCTGGACGCGGCCTCGTTTCCCCGGGGACGAGCGTCCACCCGATCCCCGCGGACCGTTCTACCCACCGCCTTGGCTCGTCCCCATCACGGTGGATCCCCTTCACGGCCGGCCACTCCCCCACGGTCGCCCCGGACAGGTGCGCTTCGTGGACCTGGCCAACGACCACAGCGTCCTGGCCATCGAGACCATGGACCAAGGCACCTTGCTGCCCGATGGCGGCTTGCTGCTTCACGGTCGCCTACCGGGAGCGGAGGTACGCGGCTGCTCCTTGGGGGTCGAAGAGGCCCTGCGAGCAGCGCGCTCCTTCCGCTAGGCCCCGCCCTGTCGCCGTCCCCCTCGGGAAGCGCTACGCTGGCAACACCATGAGCCCGCGTCCAACGCTCCAAGCCCTGTCCGCCGCCCTGCTGCTGGCGTCTTCTTGTGTCCGGGCCGGATTTACCATTCAAAAATGCTGGCGTCTTCGGCAGGCCTTGGCGGTTGTCCAGGGGGGCTCGACTGCGCCGACGTCGATGGCGATCTCTTCTGCTCTTTGGCAGAAGGGGGCTCGGACTGCAACGACAACGACGCCACCGTTCACCCAGGCGCCACGGAAGTCTGCGGGGACTCCATCGATCAGGACTGCGACTTCGTGGCCGACAACCGGGATCTCGACGGCGATGGCTGGGTGGATGTGGCCTGCGGGGGCGAGGACTGCGATGACCTGGCCGCCGGAAGCCATCCCGCGGCGAACGAAATCTGCGCCAACGAAGTGGACGAGGACTGCTCGGGTGCGGTCGATGACGCCGACCTGGACGGTGACGGCTTCATCGCCGCGCCTTGCGGGGGTGAGGACTGCGACGACAGCGAGCAGTACGTCAACCCGGACCGCCTCGAGCGCTGTGACGGGCTGGACAACGACTGCGACGGCGTCTTGCCCACGGACGAGTCCGACGAGGACGGCGACGGGTACCTTGCCTGCGACCAGGACTGTAGCGATGGAGACGGCAGCGTGTATCCGGGTGCTTCGGAAGGTGCCGACGGCGTGGACTCCAACTGCGATGGGCTAATCTGCGAGGGGGTCAGCGGGAGGGGTCTCGCGGACTGCCTGCTGGCGTGGCTCGCTCGCTACGACGATCCACCAGGTTGCGTGGTGGACACGAGAGCCATGGACGCAGCGCAGCCTGCGGTGGATCTGGCCGTGGAGACCGCGATGGGCGTTGGAACCGCGGACGATCCCCTGGCGAGCGCCGACGTCTGCCTCGATGCCGTGGGTGCCGTGGGCAACACCCTCGACGCAGCTGGCTACGGCGGTATGCTCGAGGCCGTGTGCATCGAGGGGAACGACGGGGAGCACCTGCTGGTAGTGCGGGAGGACGAGACCGCGGCACGGGGGGGATTCGTCGTACTCCGTCTGCAGGGTTGGCAGCCTCGCACGCTGTCCGGGGGCCAGTCCCAGGACGTCGTGTTGGGAGCACCCCAGCGAGACCACGCGGACGCCCCCGCGTGCGGAGATGCCGATCTCTACACCTTCTACATGGCCCTGCGCGAGGTCGTCGAGGGCCGCGTACCCCGCGCCTTCATCGCCAACGGCTTCCCCAGGGGCGCCATCAATCCCACCGGAACGGGGGCGGAGTCCGACCTCGGCGAGACCCTGCCAGGTCTTCTCGAAGAGCGCGAAGTGGACGAGGAGCTGTGGCCCAATCGAAGCTTGCTCTCCGCAAACAGCGCCGGGATCTACTTGGCCCTGGCAAACCCGGTGACCGGCAGCACGCGCGACGCCATCCTCGTCTTGGATCCAGATGACGAGGACGCTCTGCCTCACTGCGTCTTCGGCCACCCGGACCTGATCGGGCCAGACGGTCACCCGTGCGCCGTCGCGGACGACAGCACACCGTATCTGGACGACATTCGGGGCCTACACGCCAACGACGACTGGCTGGTAGCGATAGACGCTGGAAGCGAGCCCTCCCTCTTCGTACTGGCCCTGTACGATTCAGGCTCGGCGAGTGCGTTGACCGTGGCCGT
>CAZVHW010000214.1:0-11374 GCA_964626835.1 uncultured Enterobacterales bacterium | reverse complement strand
AGCTGTCCGATGCGTGGAGCAATCCGCACGGCCTCTGACTGGCGGACGAGGATGAGCTGCTCCGGCCGCGGAGACGCGACCGCGGTCCGCGTAGGCGGACACCTACGGGCTCTCAGGCCGCGGAGAGGCGACCGCGGTCCGCGTGGGAGGACACCTACGGGATCTCCGGCCGCGGAGATGTGACCGCGGTCCGCGTGGGAGGACACCTACGGGCTCTCGGGCCGCGGAGAGGCGACCGCGGTCCGCGTAGGCGGACCGCTACGGGTTCTCGGGCCGCGGAGAGGCGACCGCGGTCCGGATCGCTGGGATCGTCACCCCCGACACCATCCTGCGTTGGTACCGACGGCTCGTGGCCAGGAAGTACGACGGCTCCGCGAGGCGCGGCGCAGGCAGGCCTCGTGTCGCCGTGGACCTCGCTGGCCTGGTCGTCCGCCTGGCGAACGAGAACCCCGGCTTGGGCTACACCCGAATCCGTGACGGTCTGCACCACCTCGGTCATGAGATCGGTAGGAGCACCGTGAAGCGCATTCTGCTCGAGAGCGGCATCGAGCCTGCACCTGAGCGCTGCAGGACAACTTCGTGGGCGAGTTTTCTTGCGGCTCACTGGGGGGCCATCGCCGTGCAGAGCAGCCACACGTCGCTGCCCCTGGTCGTCTCCCCGTCGCCGTTCAGCGTGGAGCCGCCGGCCCCGAGATTGCAAACCCCCGCTCGAGGCAGTCCAAGCCGACCAGTCCCAGCCGCCGCAGGTCCTCGTCATCGTCGCGGTTGAACCAGTACCGCATGGTCGCCCGGATGACCCCGATGGTGGCGCCGGCGAGCACGAGTGCTCTCCTGCGAGCCTCGGTGCTGCCGCCTGCCTCTTCGGTGAAGGCATCTTCGAGAACCAGTTCCCACTCCCGGTCGATCTCCCGCTCCCGGGCCAGCAGGGTCTGCGAGGACTCGATGATCGCCTGGATTTCGCGGAAGCTGTCTCGATGTTCGGTGTACTCGACCGAGAAGATTCGGGTGGCCCGCCGCAGGGTTGAAAACACCGTCTCTCCGTCCTCGCGGTTCTCCAGAAACGCCCGGAAGCGTTCCAGCCGATCGGTGTGGTTGGGGAACACCAGGGACTGTTTGTCGGGGAAGTAGCGGAAGAAGGTGCGCCGTGAGACCCGGGCCCCTTCGCAGACCTCGCCGATGGTCGTAGCGTCGAAGCCTTTGGCGGTGAACAGCTCGCGAGCCTGGGTGAGCAGGGCTCTGCGGGTTTCGATCTTCTTCTGTTCTCGAAGGGAGGGTCGCATTCCTGTCTCGGAGTGTATATAAGTGCGCCCCTGACGCAACTGCCACTGAGTGCCAAAATCGCCACGGGGTTTGGACGGTCTATGGATAACAGTCTTGTAACCTGTGGCCTATGGAGAAGTGGGCCATCAGGCCCCGCCTTTCGCCCGGAACAGATCGCCGACACCGTGCGCCAGTTTCGCGAACCGGCCTACGTGGTCCAGGCTCGAACGGGGCACCTGGGGGTGGGTCGAGGGGGCGAGGTCCTCGGGCGGAGCCAGGCCAACGGCACCGCCACCTTCCCCCTGCTCGCGGCCCTCGCTCCGCAGTATCCCGAGTGGCTGGGCGATCGGGGCTTTGTCGAGGCCCACGGCCTGCGGTTTCCCTACGTGACGGGAGCGATGGCCAATGGCATCTCGACCACCGGCATGGTGACGGCGATGGGCCGGGCCGGGATGCTGGGTTTCTTCGGTGCCGCCGGCCTGTCGCTGGACCGGGTCGCCGCGGCGATGGACGAGCTGCAGCGAGCGCTCGGCACACAGACGAGCTGGGGCAGCAACCTCATCCACTCTCCCAACGAGCCGGCCCTCGAAGAAGCGCTCACAGACCTCTACCTGCGTCTGGGCGTCCGACGGGTCTCCGCCGCAGCCTACATGTCGCTGTCACCGAGCATCGTGCGCTACTCGGCGACGGGTCTGAGGGTGGCGGCAGACGGTCGCATCCTCCGTCACAACCATGTCTTCGCGAAGATCTCCCACCCCGAGGTCGCTCGGCCCTTCATGGAGCCCGCGCCACAAGCGATGCTCGACGCCCTGGTGGGGGCGGGCAAGCTCCTGCCCGAAGAGGCCCGGCTGGCCCGGCACGTCGCGGTGGCCGAGGACATCACCGCCGAGGCAGACTCCGGCGGCCACACCGACAACCGCCCGCTGACGACGCTGCTGCCCACCATCATCGCTCTGCGCGACGAGCTCGTGGCCATGCACGGCTACACTCGCCCGCTACGGGTCGGCGCCGCTGGTGGTCTGGGCACGCCAAAGGCGTTGGCTGCGGCGTTCTCGATGGGTGCGGCCTATGTCGTCACCGGCTCGGTCAACCAGGCATGTGTCGAGTCGGGGCTGCACGAGCTCGGCCGGCAGATGTTGGCCCAGGCGTCGATGGCCGACGTCGTCATGGCGCCCGCCGCCGACATGTTCGAGCAGGGCGTCCAGGTCCAGGTCCTGCAGCGCGGCACCATGTTCGCCGCCCGTGCCGGCAAGCTCTACGACCTGTACCGCTCGTCCGCGTCGCTCGAAGACATCGCAGCGCCGGAGCGCAGCCGCCTCGAAAAGCAGGTGTTCCGCGCCCCCCTCGAAGAGGCCTGGGCATCGACCCGGGCGTTCTGGATGGAGCGGGATCCCCACGAGGTCGACCGCGCGGAGCGGGATCCCCGGCACAAGATGGCGCTCGTCTTCCGCGCCTACCTGGGCCAGGCCAGCCGGTGGGCCATCAACGGCGACGCGGATCGCCGTGTCGACTTCCAGATCTGGTGCGGTCCGGCGATGGGTGCCTTCAACCGCTGGGTGAGGGGCAGCTTCCTGGCCGAATCCGCCAACCGCCACGTCGTCGAGGTCGCCTGCAACCTGCTCGAAGGGGCCGCCACCGTGACCCGCGCCCAGCAGCTCCGGTGCCACGGCGTGCCCGTTGATTCCCTCGCTTTCGACTTTCGACCCCGCCCCCTCGCCTGAGTGGAGTGTTCCCCATGCCCCAGTCCAAGCTTGCCAACCGTCCGCCCCTAGCCGTCGTGGGGGTCAGCGCCCTGTTTCCGGGATCGATGGACGCCAGCGGCTTCTGGTCCGACATCCTCGCCGGAAGCGACCTGATAAGCGACGTCCCGGACAGCCACTGGCTGGTCGAGGACTTCTACGATCCCGATCCCAGCGCGCCCGACAAGACCTACGCGAAGCGAGGAGCCTTCCTGGGCGACATCGACTTCGACGCCCTGGGCTGGGGTGTGCCTCCCTCCATCCTCCCGGCCACTGACACCGCCCAGCTGCTGGCGCTCATCGTGGCCGAGCGGGTGCTCCACGACGCCTCGCGGGGCCAGCCCGAGACGCTGGACCGGTCCAGGATCTCGGTGATCCTGGGCGTGACCTCGGCCCAGGAGCTGTTGAGCAGCCTCGTGAGCCGTCTGCAGCGGCCGGTGTGGGTCAAGACCCTGCGGGAGTCGGGCCTGCCTGAGTCCGAGGTGCAGGTGATCTGCGACCGGATCGCGGACCACTACGTTCCCTGGCAGGAGAGCAGCTTCCCGGGCCTGCTGGGCAACGTGGTGGCCGGACGCATCGCCAACCGCCTCGATCTCGGCGGCACCAATTGCGTGACGGATGCCGCCTGCGCATCGACCTTTTCGGCCCTGCACATGGCCGCATACGAGCTGTACCTGGGTGACTCGGACATGGTGGTGGTCGGTGGCGTCGACGCCATGAACGACATCTTCATGTTCATGTGCTTCTCCAAGACTCCGGCGTTGAGCGCGTCTGGAGACTGCCGCCCGTTCTCCGACCAGGCCGACGGCACGATGCTGGGCGAGGGGCTGGGCATGGTCGCGCTCAAGCGGCTGGACGACGCCGAGCGCGACGGCGACCGGATCTACGCGGTCATCCGCGGTGTGGGCAGCAGCTCGGACGGCCGGTCCAAGAGCGTCTACGCTCCGGTGTCGGCCGGGCAGGCCAACGCCATCCGGCGCGCCTACGACCATGCTGGTTTCGACGCGGGGACGGTCGAGCTCGTCGAGGCCCACGGCACGGGCACGCGGGCGGGAGACCTGGCCGAGTTCGGCGGGCTGCGCGCGGTCTTCGAGGAGAGTGGCCGAACCGACCGCCAGTGGTGTGCCCTGGGCACGGTGAAGTCCCAGATCGGCCACGCCAAGGCGGCTGCGGGCGCTGCTGGCCTGTTCAAGGCCGTGATGGCCCTGCATCACAAGGTGTTGCCCCCGACCATCAAAGTCGAGCGGCCCAACCCGAAGCTGGAGATCGACGGGAGCCCGCTGTACCTCAACACGCGGACTCGTCCGTGGATCCGTGGGTCAGGGCATCCTCGGCGTGCCGGGGTGAGCTCCTTCGGCTTCGGCGGGTCCAATTTCCACGTGGCTCTCGAGGAGTACACGGGCGACGGCGAGGCCGCTCCGCGCCTGCGCCCCACCGGCAGCGAGCTGGTCCTGGTTACCGGCAACTCCGGAGCCGAGGTGGCCCGACGCGCCCGTGAGCTCGCCCTCCAGGCCCAGGTCGAGGGCGCGCTGCGCTGGCTGTCCTGGAGCACCCAGGAGGACTGGAACCACGAGGCTCCGGCGCGCCTTGCCGTGGTGGCCTCCGATGAAGCCGAGCTCAGGCGCCGCCTCGAGACGGCGGCCTCCGCCATCGAGGCGGCTCCCCGCGAAGCCCTGTCGCGTCCCGACGGCATCCACTATGGCACCGGTGTGCTCGAAGGCAGCCTGGCCATGCTGTTTCCCGGCCAGGGCAGCCAGTACGTCGGCATGGGCGCCGACCTGGCGATGCACCTCACCCCGGCCCGCGAGGTCTGGGACCGGGTGGCCGATCTGGGCCTGCACGACGTGGTGTTCCCCCGTCCAGTCTTCGACGAGGCCGCCGAGGCCGAGCAGACCCGGCACCTGACGGCCACCGAGTGGGCCCAGCCGGCCATCGTGGCCACGAGCCTGTCGTTGCTGTCGGTGCTGCGTACGATGGGTGTCGTACCCGACATGGTGGGCGGTCACAGCCTGGGTGAGGTGACCGCGCTGTGTGCGGCCGGAGTCCTGGGTGAGCACGATGTCATCGGTGTCGCGCGGCGTCGGGGCGAGCTGATGTCCGAGGCCGCCGCGGTCCCCGGTGCCATGACTGTGGTGAGCCGTGGGCTCGAAGAGGTGCAGGGCCTGCTCTCGGAGATCGGCCTGCCGGTTGCGTTGGCCAACCACAACGGACCCAGGCAGGTCGTGCTCTCGGGGAGGACTGAAGACATCGACGAGCTCGATGGTGCTCTCGCCCAGCGAGGCATCCGGTCCCGGCGCCTGCCCGTGGCCACGGCCTTCCACTCCGAGATCGTGGCGCCTGCGGCGGTGCCGCTTCGCGAACACCTCGCCGGTGTCGAGCTCGGAGGAGCGCAGATTCCGGTCTTCTCCAATGCCACGACGCTGCCCTACGAGAGCGGGGATGACGCCGTGCGTGACCGGCTCTCGGCGCAGCTTGCCCAGCCCGTACGTTTCGTCGAGATGGTCGAGAACATGCTCGCGGCCGGGGCGCGGACCTTCATCGAGGTCGGTCCGGGTACGGTACTGGGTGGCCTCGCCGAGCGGATCCTGGAGGGCCGGGGGTGCACGATCGTGTCGCTCGACCCGAAGGGGAAGGACGGGCTCACGGCCCTCACCCAGGGCATCGCCCGCCTGGCCGCGGCGGGACTCGCCATGGACCTGGGAGCGCTATGGCAGGAGTACGCCTGCCCCGAGGACCCCTCTCAGCGCAAGCAGCCCAAGCTCGCCGTGCAGATCAACGGGAGCAACTACGGCAAGGTGTACCCGCCTGCCGGCGGGGCCACGGCCCTGCCCGCACCCAACCCCGAAAAGCCCGAAGCCCCGGTGGCGCCTGTGTCACAGCAGCCCCGGGCACCGACGTTTCCGCGTGCCGCAAGACCGCCTGTCGCGAAACCGCCTGTTGCAACACCGCCCGTTGCAACACCGCCCGTTGCAACACCGCCCGTTGCAACACCGCCTGTCGCAACACCGCCTGTCGCAACACCGTCCGCCGGGCTTCCCGCCGGCTGGATCCAGGCCTTCGAGCAGGCCCAGATCAAGACGGCCGAAGTGCAGAACATGTTCCAGCAGACCATGGTCAACGCCCAGACCGCCTACCTGGAAGCTGCCCAGGCCAGCTTCATGGTCCTGGGCAGCCTCGCCGGTGGCGCTGACTTGGGGGTGCCTACAGCTCCCCGGCCGGGCCTGCCGGTGCCTGCGGTACCCGTAGCTGTGCCGGTTCCCGTCCTCCCGGTCGCAGCGCCTGTGCCTCCCGTGGTAGCGCCTGTGCCTCCCGCGCCCCCAGCGGTCTCCTCGGCCGCGCCAGCGCTGAGTGCGGCGTCGGCAGTCGACCTCCAGCAGCTGATGCTCGAGGTGGTGGCCGACAAGACCGGCTACCCCGCCGAGATGCTGGAGCTGGGAATGGAGCTGGAAGGAGAGCTCGGCATCGACAGCATCAAGCGGGTCGAGATCCTCAGCGCCGTGCAGGAACGGGCGCCATCGCTGCCGGAGGTGGACGCCGCGCAGATGGCCAGCCTGCAGACGTTGGGCGAGATCGTGACCTACATGCAGTCCCTGCTGGGCGCGCCAGCACCGAGTGCTGCGCCGGCGCTCGACCTCCAGCAGCTGATGCTAGAGGTGGTAGCCGACAAGACCGGCTACCCCGCCGAGATGCTGGAGCTGGGAATGGAGCTGGAAGGAGAGCTCGGCATCGACAGCATCAAGCGGGTCGAGATCCTCAGCGCCGTGCAGGAACGGGCGCCATCGCTGCCGGAGGTGGACGCCGCGCAGATGGCCAGCCTGCAGACGTTGGGCGAGATCGTGACCTACATGCAGTCCTTGCTGGGCGGCCCGGTCACAGAGCCCGTCCAGCCGGCCCAGGTCCAGCTTGTCAAGGCCGGGCTGGTCGAGCAGCCCACCCTCGGACGGTACGTGCTCGAGCTGACGAGCGCCCCGCCCCGTGGGCTGGCCCTGCCTGGCCTCTGGGACGAAGGACCCCTCTTCGTCACGGATGACTCCACCGGTATCGCCCACGCCGTCACCGCCGAGCTCGGCCGTCGCGGAGTCGAGGCCCAGGTCGTCGGCCGTGTCCCCGACGGTGCCCACAAGGTGCTGTTCCTGGGCGGCCTCCGCAAGGTCGATCATGACGACGCGGCCATCGCGGTCAACCGCGAAGCCTTTGCGGCCGCCCGGACCATCGCCGGCACGCTGGCCGAGCGCGGCGGCCTGTTCGTCACCGTGCAGGACACGGGAGGCTGCTTCGGCCTGCGTGGCTTCGATCCCAGGCGTGCCTGGCTGGCCGGCGCGCCTGCACTCGTCAAGACCGCCGCCCAGGAGTGGCCCGGGGCCTCGCTCAAGGCCATCGACATCGAGGTCGGTGGACGCTCCGCAGACGAGCTGGCCGCGGCCCTCGTCGATGAGCTGGTGTTGGGCGGAGCCGAGCTCGAAGTCGGCCTCACCGCCGACGGATCCCGGCTCTCCCTCCGCAGCGCCAGGGCCGAGGTCGTCCGTGGCCCCCGGGTCATCGGCCGAGACGATGTCGTGGTCGTCAGCGGCGGTGCCCGCGGCGTCACGGCCGCGTCGGTCGTCGCCTGGGCCCATGAGTGCAATGCCCGCTTCGTGCTCCTCGGCCGAACCGCCCTCAGCGACGAGCCGCCCTGCTGTCGGGACCTCTCAACCGATGCCGAGCTCAAGCACGCCTTGCTCGCCGAGGCCCGAGAAGCCGGGACGATCCCCAAGCCCGCCGAGCTTGGACGGCAGGTGCGCGCCGTGCTCTCCAATCGCGAGATCCGCTCGACCGTCACCGCCATAGAGGCTGCCGGAGCCGCCGCGCGCTACGTCGCCGTCGACGTCACCGACACCGACGGTCTCGGGCGGGCCCTGGCGGACGTGAGGAAGGCCTGGGGGCCCGTCAGCGCTGTGGTCCATGGCGCCGGAGTGATCGCTGACAAGCGCATCGCGGAGAAGACCGAGGCGCAGTTCGACCGGGTGTTCGACACCAAGGTCGAGGGACTGCGGGCGCTGCTTGCCGTCACCGCCGCCGACCCGCTCAAGCTGCTGTGCCTGTTCAGCTCGGTCTCGGCTCGCTGTGGCAACAACGGCCAGTCCGACTACGCGATGGCCAACGAGGTCCTCAACAAGGTGGCCCAGGCCGAGGCCGCCCGGCGGCCGGACATGCTCGTCAAGTCATTGGGCTGGGGCCCCTGGGAGGGGGGCATGGTCGGCCCCGAACTCGAGGCGCACTTCGCTTCGCTCGGCGTGCCCATGATCCCCCTCGATGTGGGGGGCAGGATACTCGCCGATGAGCTGCACGGAGCAGATCCCGGCCGCGTCGAGCTCGTGCTGGGCGGCGAGCCCAGCGTCGAGGCCCTGCCGATGGCGGGCAACGAGCACCGCGGGCTCAGGATGGAGCTGCGACTCGACAGCACCAGCCACGGCTTCCTCTCCGGGCACGCCATCGCCGGAACCGCGGTCGTGCCGGTAGTGCTTGTGGTGAACTGGATGTCGCGCCTGGCCGAGTCCTTCCGGCCGGACCTGGAGTTGGCCGCCATCGAGCAGCTCAAGGTGCTCAAGGGCATCCGCCTGGACGGCTTCGATGGGGCAGGCGACCGGGTCGTGCTGACCTGTCGCCAGGTGCACAACGGTGACGATGCGCGGCTTGCGCTGGAGGTCAGCAGCACCTCCGGTGTGCCTCACTACCGGGCCCAGGCACACATGGTCGAGCGCCGCGAACCCTTGCAGGGCGGGCTGCCGGAGGTCGCCCTGGACGCCTGGGGCGACGGGCCCGTCTATGACGGCGACACGCTGTTTCACGGCGCCGGGTTCCGGGTCATCGAGCGGATGTCCGGCATGTCGCGTGCGGGGGCCGCAGCGACGCTCCGGGGCCAGAAAGCTACCGAGGACAGCCCTGAAGAGAAGGACGTCGCCGTCTACGACGGTGGACTCCAGCTCGCGCTGCTATGGGCCCGGCATGTCCTGGGCGGAGCGAGCCTGCCCACCCGGATTGACGAGGTCCGCGGCGGCGCCCTACGCACGCTTCCCCCCGGCGAGATCCAGTGCGTCGTGGTCGGCCGCGAGTCGACCCGGTCTCGCGCGGTCTCCGACGTGGTGTTCGTCGATGGCCAGGGTGAGCGGCTGGTCGAGCTCCGAGGCGTGGAGACACACCTGCGCCCCGATGTGCCCGACATCCGGGCCAAGTGATCCACCAGGGGATCAAGCCATGAACGCAGGACCTGTCGCGATCATCGGGCGCGCGTGCGTACTGCCCGGGGCCAACAGCCCCGAGGCGTTGTGGGACCTCGTGCGATCTGGGCGATCTGCTGTGTCGTCAGCGCCAGGTGGGCGCTGGAGGCTCGATCACAGCGCGATCCAGTGCGGCCCGGACGACGACTCCCGCGACCGGACCTGGTCGGACAAGGGCGGCTATGTCCAGGGCTTCGATGCTCTGTTCGACCCCCGCGGCTTCGCCGTCCCTCCCGAGCACTTCGACGGCTTGGACCCGTTGTTTCTGTGGACCGTGCATACCGCCCGCGAGGCGCTGCGGGACGCCGGCGATGCCGGGGAAGGCGGCCGCGGCCGGGTGGGGGCCATCTTCGGCAACCTGTCCTACCCGTCGGCGTCGATGAACCGGTTTGCCGAGGCCACCTGGTTCGACGAGAGGCACAAGCCTGATCCCCGCAACCGGTTCACGTCGAGCGGGCCCGCCCGACTGCTCGAAGAGTCGCTGGGGCTCGGCGCCGGAGCGTTCTGCCTGGACGCGGCCTGCGCCAGCGCGCTGTATGCCATCAAGCTCGCCATCGACCGGCTCCAAGACGGGCAGGCGGACGTGATGCTCGCAGGCGCCGTCAACTGCGCCGACGACCTGTTTATCCATGTGGGCTTCTGCGCACTCCAGGCGATGAGTCGGACCGGGCAGAGCCGTCCCTTCCACGCCGAGGCCGACGGGCTGGTGCCGGCCGAGGGCGCCGCCTTCGTCGTGCTCAAGCGCCTGGGTGATGCCGAGCGTGACGGAGACCGGATCCGCGGCGTCATCCGAGGAGTCGGGTTGTCGAATGACGGCCGCGGTCCCGGCCTGCTCGCCCCGTCCGAGCTGGGCCAGGCCCGTGCAATCCGGCGCGCCTACGAGGTGTCGGGCGTCGATCCGGCCAGCGTCTCCCTGCTCGAGTGCCACGCGACGGGTACCCCGGTGGGTGACGGCGTCGAGATCAAGAGCTCGGCCCGCGTCTTCGGTCCAGACGAGCCGCTGCCCATCGGTTCGCTCAAGTCCAACATGGGCCACCTGATCACCGCGGCGGGCGTGGCCGGGCTCATCAAGGTGCTCGAGGCCATGCGCCACGGCGAGCGGCCGCCCACCATCGGCATCGACAAACCCAGCCGCGCTCTGGACGGCACCCCCTTCCGCCTGCTCGCACAGGTCGAGCCGTGGGTGTGTGAAGGTCCACGCATCGCCGGCATCTCCGCTTTCGGTTTTGGCGGCAACAACGCGCACCTCGTGGTGAGCGAGTACCGTCCGGGCGTCCCGATCGAGGCCCTCGCCACCGAACCCGTTGGGCCCCTCGCCGTGGTGGGAGTGGGCGGGACGATCGGCAGCCGCCGAGGCCTGACCGCCCTGTTCGAGGCCGCGTCGGCCGTAGCGACGAAGACCTCGACGATCCCGGTGTCACTGCGGGGCTTGCGCTTCCCGCCCCGCGACCTGCAGCAGTCGCTTCCCCAGCAGGTCGTGGTGTTGGAGGCCGCCCGGGATGCGGTGGCTGACGCCGGCCTCGCTCTGCCCCCGGAGCGCACCGGCGTCATCGTGGCCATGGAGGCCGACCCGGAGGTCAGCCGGTTCGGTGCCCGCTGGCGCATGGGTGAGCGCGCGGCCCGGCTAGGCTCGACCGAGGCATGGTGCGAAGAGGCCAGGGACCGGGTGATCGAGACCCTCGATGCGGCGGGCGTGGTTGGCCACATGCCCAACATTGTGGCCAACCGTATCAACAGCCAGCTCGATCTCGGCGGCCTGGGCTTCACGGTGTCAGCAGGTCCGGACTCAGGGCTGATCGCCCTGAAGCTCGCAGCCCGCTGCCTGCGCCAGGGCGAGCTGGACGCCTGTGTCGTCGGTGCGGTGGACCTGAGCTGTGAGCCCGTGCACCAGGCAGCAGCCAGGCAGCTCTTCCCAGAGGACCGGCAGCTGGCCGGCGACGCGGCGGTGGTCCTGGTGCTCCAGCGCCTGGACGTGGCCCGGGAGCAGGGTGCGCGCGTCCTTGCGGTGCTCGAGGACGAGGATGGGGATGACGTGCAGCTCCGGCTAGGCGAGGGTCCCGATGGCAGCGCGCTCCGGGAGCGCGTCGGTCTGCCGTTCGCTGCCGAGAGCCTGGTCCA